>DATAOV010000046.1:0-8124 GCA_036265535.1 Gaiellaceae bacterium
GCAGAACCTCGCCGTCGCGACCTCCCTCGCCGAGCGCCAGCTGGTCATGATCGGGGGCAAGATCGCAGCCGAGACTACGGCAGGCGAGCTCATCGGAAGCCCTGAGCTGCAGCGACGGTACCTCGGCGTCGAGCCGGTCGCGCACTAGGCGGGCGACGGTGGCTCGCGGTGTGCGTCTGCTCGCGCTTCTGTACCTGCTTCTCGTCGCGTCGGCTTGCGGTTCCTCCTCGCCACCGACGCCCGATCTCGTCTTCGTCTCGACAAGAGACGGGGACTACGCGCTGTTCGGCGTTGCAGCCGATGGCGGTGACGAGCACCGGCTGACGAACCAGAAGGGCAATCCGGCGACTCCGAGCGGGCTGTTCTTCCAGACGGCTCCGGCGTGGTCTCCGAACGGGACACGCATTGCCTTCGCAAGCCGGCGTGACGGCCCCTCGCACATCTTCGTCATGGGCTTGGACGGCCAGGATGCTCGACCCGTCACATCCTCGGTGCGCGACGACGACCGGCCGACGTGGTCTCCCGACGGCCGTCGAATTGCATTCGGGCGTGAGGGCGCGCTGTTCGTCGCCCCCGCGGCCTCCGGAGCCGCGCGGCGGCTCGGGCGAGGCCTCGGAAGCGCGGACGACCCGGCGTGGTCACCTGACGGGAAGCTCGTCGCCTACGATTACCGCCGCCCTGGCTTCTCGATCCGCGAGATCTGGGTGATGGGCGTCGACGGTCGTAACCCGCGGCAGGTGACTCGGCTGGGCGCCGTCAGTGCCTGGCCGTCGTGGTCGCCTGACAGCCGCCGCCTCGCGTTCCACAGCAACACCGGCGGCGGCCACTACGAGATCTACTCAGTCGGCGTCGACGGCACCGACCTTCGGAGAGAGACGCGTTCGCAGCTCGACACGATCGACCCGGCGTGGTCACCTGACGGCAAGAGGATCGCGTTCTCGCGCGACGGCGCGATCTGGACGGTCGACCCCAATGGGCACACAAAGCGAATCACATCAGCCGAGAACGACTCAAGCCCGGCCTGGCGCCCAGCGGTCGGCGGTTAGCGCGGGCGCCGGACTCTGGCGCGACACGAAGAGCCGCGAACTACCCAGGCTGGCTGTCGCCGTTTGGCGGAAGTGCGACAAGAGTCCTTCGACAAGGACTGGTAGAGCGAAAAGTCGGTTACGCGCGCGTGAACAAGACCGAGACGAGTGGGCCAGCTGCGCCACGCTGGGGCCGAGCTAGCAATTAATCGCCGGATGGCCCTTCGTCAGGCGCCAACTCGGCCACAACGGAGCTGAACTCTCAATCGCCGCCTCGGTAGTCCCCGAGGATGGTCGTAAACTCGAGGAGATTGTCGAACGGATCGCGGCAGAAGAAGCGCGGCCGGTTCGGGATCGGGGTGCTGCTGTACGGCTCGTAGCCCGCCTCGGTCAGGCGTCGCTGACACTCGTTCACGTCCTCCACCTCGAGGCAGAAGTGCCGCTGCGCATGCGGACCCGGCCGCACCGGATCAGGGAGGAAGTGCAGCTCGAGCTCGCCTTCGCCCGCAGCGAACCAGACGAGTCCGCGGTCGCGGAGCGAGTCGGGCACGGACTTCTCCTCGAGACCTAGCACGCCTGCGTAGAACTCGCGGAGCTCCTCGCTGCGCCCGTCCGGATAAGGAGTCGAGACGTGCTGGAGTCGCTTCCTGCTCACGCGCGTGCCATCACTCTACGCCGGCGAGCACGATCTCGAGGACGAGCTTGCCGAAATGTTCACCGCACTCCATCTGCTCGTGTGCGGCGGCGGCCCGCGATCGAGGCGAACGAGTACCAGGCTCGCTTCGACATTGGTGTTGCCGACGACGAGGCCGCACGCCAGCTCGTAGACGCCGTACAGGGTGACGACAAGCGTTGCTTCGATGCCCCGCGAGTGGCGCATGGACAGCCAGCCTCGAAGCCGGCCGGTGGTCGCTGCGGCCGCCGCGGTCATGCGGCGTTGCCGAGGTTGCTGCCAAAGGATGAGATCAGTCATTTCAACAGCCAGCTCGGGAAGCGAGCAGAGGCTGGAACGCGAAAGCCGAGAGCGCCGCGTCGAAAGGCAGCGGCTTGACGCGCGGCTTACTCCGGTGAGAACCCGAAGGCGACTTCGTCGATGTAGCCCCAGTTCCAGTCCTCGCAGGGCTCGGCCGAGCGAATGATCGGGTGACCGCTCTAGCCTGCATGTTTCATCGAGTGCTCCGTTGGCCACGGACGGTCATTGCTCGGTGGCGATGCTGAAGGCGTAGATCGCCGCATCAACCTGCACGGTGGCGAAGGCGGCCTTGGGCGGAACGAGGTCCGGCACTGTGACAGCGTGGTCGCCGGCGGCGAGCCGGTCGTTGAGGAGCAGGAGCGAATCGCTCTTCGGGTCCGGTGGCACGAACGAGGTCTGCCACCAGATGGTCACCTTGACGTCGGCGGGGCCGGGGAGGGTCAGCTTGATCGACCGCTCGTAGGGCGTGAAGGTCGGCGCTCGGACGGGTTGGTGGTCGCGGGCGAACGCGCCCTGTACCTGATTGATGATCAGGCCCGGGATCCCGGCCAGTCCCTGGACGAAGATGACGCGCGGGTTGATGTCGCTGATCTCTTCACTGAGCTCAGCCTTGAGGTCCAGCGTGACCTGCCCGCCGAACACGACCAGGTCGATTTCTCTCGCGTCGAACCGTGGCGTGACGTCGGCGAAGTCGTTGGTCGCTTCGGCCTTGTAGCCGAGGTCGCGGAGGCCGGCGAGCGCGTCGTCGAGGACGAGTTGGCTCTTGCCGATCAGCAGTACGCTCCGCTGGGGGTCGTCGGTTGCCATGTCGGGTCCTTTCCGTCTTGCGTTTGGTGGGGTGGGGTCCGACGGTCTCGATGAGGCATCCTCGGGCGCGCACCTGGAGCTGAATGCGCCGAGCTCGCGCTTCTTCGCATGGAGCTCAGGCTGGGGTTCTGCGTGCCGCCGGAGTTCCCGCAGCTCGAACGCGAGGGCCTGGATCCGCCGAAACGAGCCGGGCGAGCTCAGCGCGCCCGCTCTTCGGCTCGGGTGAGCTGAGGGCGCGTCCTGTGAACACGAGCGATCCTCCTTTCGCGGCTGGTCGGGGAGCCGCGCGCGCACGCGCGGCTCCCCCCAGGTGCCTAGGCCGCCAGGTCGAGCACCGGCTCTTCCTCGACGACCGCGGCGGTGGTCTCACGGCTGTTGGGCGTCAGGAGCGCCACGACGGTTGCCGCAAGGACGATGAACGCGCCGACCAGGAGTGCGCGCTGGTAGCCGTGGGTCGCGGCCTGAGCGAGGCCGTCGCCGGCGGTCAAGACAGACTTCGTCTGTGCGGTGGCGACCGCCGAGAGGATCGCCAGCCCGAGCGCGGCCCCCAGCTGCTGGCCGGTGTTGAGCAGCCCCGCGGCGAGGCCGGCCTTGTCCTGGTCGACGCCCGCGTTTGCCGCCGTCGTCAGACCGGTGAAGACGCCGCCCATCCCGATCGAGACGGTCAGCAGGCCAGGCAGGATGTCCGACAGGTACGAGCCGTCGACCGGGACCCGCGACAGCCAGTAGAGGCCACCGGCTGAGATCACGGTGCCCAGCACGACCACCGGCTTGGTGCCGATGCGGGCGAACAGCTGGGACGAGATGCTGGCCGCGATGATGAACCCACCCGTCAGCGGCAGGTAGGCGACGCCGGTCTGAATTGGCGAATAGCCGAGCACCGTCTGCATGTAGAGCGTCAGGAAGAAGAACATCGGCAGGAAGCCGGCGATCGCCACCAGCTGGGTGGCGTCGGCGGCGGCGACTCCCTTGACCTTCAGGATGGAGAGTGGGACGAGCGGGTTGCGCACGCGCAGCTCGTTGAACACGAACCCGGCGAGGAGCGCTGCTGAGCCGGCGAGCCCGGCGACCGTGCGCCCTGCGCCCCAGCCGACGTCGGGCGCCTTCACCAGCGTGTAGACAAGCAGCAGCATCCCCCCGGTCACCAGAAAGGCGCCGAGGGCATCGAAGTTCGCCAGCCGGCCGGCGCGTACGCGCTCGCGGTTGAGCAGGGCGAAGGCGCCCAGCAGCGCGACCGCGCTGAAGGGGACGTTGATAAACAGCACCCAGCGCCAGCCAGGTCCCTCCGTGAGCAGACCGCCGAAGAGGACGCCGGCGGCGCCGCCGATTCCGGAGACGGCCGCCCAGACGCCCAGGGCGGTGTTGCGGTCACGCGTGCTGCGAAACGTGCTCGTCAGCGTGGAGAGGGCGGCTGGCGACATCATGGCTGCCCCGATTCCCTGCGCAAAGCGGGCGCCGACGAGCAGCGAGCTGGTGTGGGCGAGACCGCCGAGCAACGACGAGCCGGCGAAGACGATCAGGCCGGTGACCAGAACGCTGCGGCGGCCGAGCAGGTCGGCCATGCGGCCTCCGAGGAGCAGGAAGCCGCCGTAGGTGAGGATGTAGCCGTTGACGACCCACTGCAGGCTCTGCTGACTGAAGCCGAGGTCGGTCTTGATCGACGGCAGTGCGATGTTGAGGATCGAGGCGTCGAGGATGTCCATGAACTGGACGACGCTGAGCAGGAGCAGGATCGCGACGCCGCGACGAGATGAGAGCGTCGACGTGGCGGCTGCGGCGGGAGCTGGGTCGTTCATGAGCTGACCTCACTTTCCTGTGATGTGGCACCCCTGTTAGACATGCGTCGATGGTGCGTGCCGAAGGCGGGGCGTCGCCTCGTGGCCACCCCCAAAACCGAACCGAAGTCTTTGGCCGCAGGCGCAGAAAGCGGCCTTGGGGGCAGGGACTAGACTCCTGCCGGGAGCAAGGGTGGAGACTGGTCAGAAGCTCGACCTGCTCGAGCGCGATACCGAGCTGGGAGCCCTCGAGGACCTGGTCGGAAGCGGCGACGCCGGCGGCGTGCTGATGGCGATCGAGGGGCCACCGGGGATCGGCAAGACCGCGTTGATGGCCGAGGCGAAGTCGAGGGGCAACGAGGCCGGGATGCGGGTGCTCAGTGGGCGAGGCTCGGAACTCGAACGTTCGTTCTCGTTCGGCGTCGTGCGCCAGCTCTTCGAACCGCTGCTCGCGTCGCTGACGGAGGAGGATCGGGCCGACGCGCTCGCCGGCGCGGCGGCGCTGGCCGAGCCACTCTTCAACCCTGAGCGAGTCGACGCCGAGACCGGGGCCGACTCCTCGCTCGCGACACTGCACGGCCTCTACTGGCTGTCGGCGAACCTCGCCGCTCGCCGACCGCTCCTGCTAGCAATCGACGACCTCCATTGGTCTGATCTTCCGTCGCTGCGCTGGCTTGCCTACCTGCTGCCGCGCATGGAGGGGCTCGCCCTCTCGGTCCTCGTCGGGCTCAGGCCGGCCGAGGCCGGCGAGGATCCAGCCTTGCTAGACCAGATCGTGGCCGACCCGCTCGCGACCGTGATCCGCCCCGCCCCCTTGAGCCTCGGGGCGACGTTGCGGTTCCTGCGAGAGGCACTCTCACCCTCCGCCGACGACGCGTTCTGCGCCGCTTGTCACGAGGAGACAGGCGGCAACCCGCTGCTCCTGCACGAGCTCGTGCACGCGATCTCCGTCGAAGGGGTCGTGCCGACGGAGGCCAACGTGCCCCACCTGCGCGAGCTCGAAGCGCGAGCCGGCTCGCGCGCCGTCTCGCTGCGGCTCGCGTGGCTTCCACCGGAGGCGACGGCGTTGGCCAAGGCCGTCGCGGTCCTCGGCGATGACGCCGATCCACACCAGGCCGCGAAGCTCGCCGGCCTGGACGAACACAGAGCCTCCGAGGCGGTCGCGGCCCTCGTCCGGGTCGACGTGCTCCGGTCGCAGCAGACGCTCGAGTTCGTCCATCCCTTGATCCGGGCGGCCGTCTACGACTCTCTCACCCAGCTCGAGCGGGAGGGAGGTCACGAGCGGGCTGCGGCGCTCCTAACCGCCGCGGGTGCCGAGCCGGAGCGCGTCGCCGCGCAGCTGCTTCGTAGTCCTCCGGCGGGCCGGGAGGAGAGCGTGGCGACGCTGCGCGAGGCCGCCCGCCGTGCGAGCACACGCGGGGCTTCCGAGAGCGCGGTCGCCTATCTCCGCCGAGCCCTCGACGAGCCCCCGGATGCCGCCGAGCGCGCCGAAGTGTTGGTCGAGCTCGGCTCGGCCGAGACGCGGATCAGCGGCGAGGCGGCGGTCGAGCATCTGCAAGCTGCGCGGGAGCTGATCGACGATCCGCTCAAGAAGGCCGAAATCGCGCTCCAGCTCGGCCGCCAGCTCTATCTCCTCCGAGGCGAGGAGTCGGACGCGGTCCTCACCCAGGCGCTGGCCGACCTCGACGGCGCCGACCCCGAGCTCGAGCGCCTGCTCCAGGCCGGGTTGATTACCAACGACTTGTTCGCGCCCGCCCTGCAGGACCACGCCCTCGAGTTGCTCGAGCCCGTACGAGAACGGCCGGCCGCGGAGACCTTCGGGGAAAAGGTGTTGCTCTCTCTGCTCGCGCACTACGATGCCCGCACCGGCAAGCCTGCAGCGGAAGTCGTGCCGGTCGCGCGTCGAGCGCTTGGCGAGGGCGCGCTCGTGCGGGACGACGTCTCCGGCACTTTCTTCATCCCGCCCGTCATGGTTCTGGCGATGGCGGACCTCGACGAAGCGCTGGTGATCTTCGAAGACGCGCTCGCCGAGGCCCGCCGGCGCGGGTCGACCCTCGCCTTTGCTGCCGCCAAGGTCTTCCGCCTGCTCGTGCTCGTGTGGCGTGGCGACCTGCTCGAGGCCGAGTCCGAGGCTCGAGAAGCGCTCGCCCTGGGCCGAGCCTGGGGGCAGACGGCCCGTTTCTACGGGCACGCTTCGGCCTTTCTCGCCGACGCGCTCATGGAACAGGGAAGGCTCGACGACGCCACGGCCGCCCTCGCGACCATTGCCTTTCGCGAGTCTCGCCTCGACAGCGAGCGCGTGCTCTTCCTCCGCGACAGCAGCGCGCGGCTGCGCATCCAAAGGGGAGATCCAGCCGGCGGCGCGGAGCAGCTCCTCGAAGCCGGTCGGGGCTTCGACGGCGTTGGCAGCGTCAACCCTGCGTTCATCGCCTGGCGCTCCCCAGCGGCACTCGCCCTGCTCCAGCTCGGTCGAGAGGACGAGGCCCGGCGGCTGGCTGCAGAGGAGGTGGAGCACGCCCGCAACTGGGGAGCTCCGCGTGCGCTCGGCGGGGCCTTGCGCGCGGCGGGCCTCGTCGAGGGTGGCGAGCGCAGCCTGGCGCTGTTGGAGGAGGCGGTCGGCGTAGTCGAGAGCTCGCCCGCCAAGCTCGAGCATGCCAAGTCGCGCACCGAGTTCGGAGCTGCGCTGCGGCGGGCCAATCGCCGCGCCGAGGCGCGCGAGCACCTTCGGCAGGCAGTCGAGCTGGCGACGATCTGCGGGGCGACGGCGCTCGCGGAACGTGCCGAGCGCGAGCTGCTCGCGACTGGTGCGCGGCCGCGGCGAGTCGCCCTGAGCGGGGTCGCCTCGCTCACGCCGAGCGAGCAGCGCATCGCCGAGATGGCCGCCCAGGGCCCGACCAACCGCGAGATCGCGCAGACACTCTTCATCACCCAGCGGACGGTCGAGGTCCACCTCACCAGCATCTACCGCAAGCTCGCGATCACCTCGCGCTCGCAACTGGCTGCGGCGCTCGCGGAACCGGCGCATGCCTGAAGCGACCGCTGGTTCCAAAACACTTCGGTTCGGGTCTGGGGGCCTCCACGATGCGACTCCCCGGGGCCGCCCGCCACGATCCGCTTATGACAAGTTCGTTCGGCGATGCGAGGACGTACGAGTTGAAGCTCTCGTTCGACGAGCTCACGCTGATCTACAAGTCACTGCTGGCCGCGAAGGCGCTCGGTGTCCTGCCGCAGGACGAACTCGTGGACCGCACGATCCAGCTGGTCGATCAGACCCTGGACGGAGATAGTTAGAGCTCCAGGTGCCATCACGAGCGACAGGTAGGACCAGCGTGAGGACGTCTTGCTCGCGAACTCACGGTCAGCGTCGCAGGCCGAGCCCGAGCTACGGTTGCTGAAAATGCCGAAGACGTTCCCGGCGGGATCACGGAAGGTCGCGAACGCTTCCCTTTCGCCCTGTTTCGTGAGCGGCGTCACGACTTCACCGCCCGCCTCGGAATCTCCTTCAGCGTCTCCTCGACGTTCTCCACCATTACGTAGACCAGGA
>DATAOV010000047.1:0-4731 GCA_036265535.1 Gaiellaceae bacterium
GCTCGATCGAGCGGAGCTTCCTCGGCGGCCTCCTGTTCCTCCTGCGGCGCCTCCGCCTCCGAGGCATCCGGCATTCGTCGCAGCATCGCGAACGACAGGCCCTCGCGAGCCAGGAAGATCAGGCCGACGCCGACCCCAACAGAGGCCTCGATCGCCTGGAGTCCAAATCCATAGGCGATCGCCTTGCCGGCGGGAACGCCGTAGGAGCGAAGCGGCAGCGCGATGGCGGCCTGAAGGAGCCCGATGTTTCCGGGCCAGAGCGGAAAGAGCGTCGCCACGTTCATCAGCAGCAGCACGAGCCCGGCTGCGGGCAGCGGGGCATGGATGTCGAATGCCCGCATCGCCGTGTAGACGGCGAAGAACTGGCAGACCCAGCCGAGGCACTGGAAGAAGGCCGCGATCGCAGCGGGAGCAGGCGCGTGCAGGACACCGAGGCCGTGCTGGCCCATCGTCACCAGGCGACGAATCGGCCCCAGCTCCTCGACCACCGGCTGGTGGTGGCGCCGAGCGCTCGCGAAGGCGAACGTGAACAGCCCGAACCCGATCGCCCCGACGACGATCAGGCTCGAGATCGCCCAGTGCGGGATCTTCGCCGTCAGCAAGACGTAGAGGATCAGGCCCACGGTCGGCACGAGATCGAACAGTCGGTGCGCGAAGACCGTGCCGACGAGCGCCGCCCAGATCCCGCCCTCCCTGCCCTGGAGCCGAAGCTTCCGCGTCAGCACGGCAACGCGTGCGAGCTCGCCGATCCGTCCCGGCAGCACGGCGTTCGCGAACAGCCCCACCGAGAACGCCGAGAACACGGTCGGAAACCGCGGATGCGGCGGCGGGATCGCCTGCTTGATGATCGTATGCCAGGCGTACGCCCGCACGATCACCGAGAGCAGGTTGAGCATGATCGCGACGACGACCCATTGCCAGCGGACGGCGTCGAACGCGTGCAGGACGCTTCCCCAGTCAGGCCCGCGCCACCACAGGAGCGCTCCGACCCCTGCCGCAGCCGCGACAACGGTGACGATCCGCACGAGGGGCGACCCGGGCATCCGGTACTTCACGTGAGCCTTTCGTAGATCGCCGAGAGCCGCCGGGCGATGTCGGCCCAGGAGTAGCGCTCCTGGGCGAGTGCCCGCGCGGAACCGCCGAGCTGCCGCCGCCGCGGCTCGTTCGCGAGCAGGTCCGAGACCGCATCCGCCAACGCGGCCGGATCCCCCGGCGGGACGAGCAGGCCCGTCTCGTCGGTCATGACGTCACGGTACCCCGTTATGTCCGAGGCGACCACCGGGGTCGCGCACGCGAACGCGCGCGTCAGCACCATTCCGAAGCTCTCGCCGCCGAGCGACGGCGCCACGAGCGCCTTCGCGGTCGCCAGCTCGGAGGTGAGGTCGTCCTGGCTGAGGAGGCCGAGCGCGTCGATGCCCTCCGTGACCTCCGTCCCGTGCACACGCGTGAGCGCGAGCCGAACCATCAGCGGGTCGGCACCGACGATCCGGAGCCGCGCACCGGTGCGCCGATGGATTTCGGGCCAGGCGCGCAGGAGAACAGGCATGCCCTTGCGCGGATCGTGCCGCCCGACGAAGACGATCCGGCTCTCGCGGTCGCCGGCCTGCGCCTCCGGTGGGATCAGGACGCCGTTCGGGATCACCTCGTAGTCGGCCGGGAACCAGCTCGCAGCCGAATCCTTCGCCGCCTCGGACACCGCGATGCGGTGGTCGATCCGTTGCATCAGGAAGCCCCAAGCCGGCCGGCCTGCGTGCAGCCAGCCGAGACCGCCGGAGGCGTGGAAGGTGGCGACGACGGGACAGCGAGCCCACGCCAACACGGCGGTGCAGACCACGGGAGTCATCGGCTCGTGGAGATGGAGAACGTCGAACCGTTCCCGCTCGAGCACACGCTTGATCCGCGGGATCGCGGCCGGGCTGAGGATGATGTTCGGCAGTGCCCCGTTCGCAGGCACGATCACCGAGCGCCCGATCGGGATCACGTCGTCGGGCGGACGGCCGTGCCGCCCATGCCGCGGGTGCAGCACCCTCGTGAAGCTCCCCGGCGGGTCGTGCCCCATGATCGTCCGCGTCTCGATCCCGAGGCCCTGGAGCGCCTCGGCCTTCAACTCGGCGTGCTCGGGCACGGCGCCCCAGTAGGACCACGAATACGGAACCACGATTCCGACCTTCACCGCGCTGAAGATATTGACGCCCGGAGGCGCTGCTACGCGGAGGTGAGACGCGAGGGCGAGACGGATCTCCCCCCGATCGGAGCTACTCGCCGGCGGATGTTGCGGGGGCCTCTTGGTCGGGCGGGGCGATCCGCGGCTCCACTAGACCAAGCCGCATGCCCATCACCACCGCCTCCAGGCGAGAGTGCGCCCCGGTCGTTCGCAAGAGCGCACGGATGTGATTGCGCGCCGTCTCGTCTGCGATCCCGAGCCGCTCGGCGATGTCCTGTGTCTCGAGGCCCTCGCTCAGCAAGCGCAGCACTTCCCGCTGGCGCGGGGTGAGTTCGTCGAACAATTCCGCGGCCTGACCGTTCGAACGCTCGATCGGAATGCCGATGCCAAAAATGCCCACGACCTTGCCCTCACGCCGCAGCGGCGCGGAGGTGATCCTGAGGGTGACGCTGTTACCGCTGGGATCGAGGACTCGCAGGTCGAAGATGCGGGTCGTCTTCCCGACCACCTTTCGGGCGAAGTTCGTGCGCGCAAGGGCACGGTGCTCGGGCGCGACGGCGTCTGCGAACGGCTGGCCGCGTCGGTCGCCGAACATCTCGATGTAGGCGTCATTGACCCAACCAAAACGGCCGTCTCTGTCGATCACGTACGCGGGCGCGGCCAGATCCTCGAGCGCACGAGGCAGATCGAGGGTCTTGCTCAACGAGAGTTCTGGCGGCTGAGTGGTCATCTTTGGGGCTCGAATGAGCGCCCCACCGGCCACCCCGCCGCGGGCGGCCGGTAGGGAAGATAGCCCGAACGGTCACGATGGGCCACGACTTCGCCGGGCTGGGGGCGAAGCTAGGGGAAGCTGTAGGCGTCCTGACCGCCTGAGCGTGCCTGCGAGCTTGCCACTGTGCCGAACTCCTTGCATGACCCATGTGGGTCAAGTCCGGCCAGCGAGGGTAGACACGCGAGCACGGGTCACGGCAGAGAGAGCCGAGCGATCTAGACTGACCCCGTGTTCGAAGGAGGCCTCGCCGAGCTGCACACCCACCTCGGCGCGTCGGTTGCCTCCGAGATCCTCTGGAGCCTCGCGCACGAGCAGGGGATCGCGCTCCCCGTCAAGGACTACTGGGAGTTCGACCGCCTCGTCACCATCGCCGACCCTCGGCGCGTCGACTCGCTCGACACGCTCGACGAGATCTACCACTGGACCGAGCTCATCCAGTCCAGCCCGCTCGCCGTGGAGCGCTCCGTGCACACGGCGATCGGCGGCGCCTACCGCTCCCAGGGGATCACGACCCTCGAGCTCCGGTTCAACCCGATGAAGCGCAACCGCGGTGGCGAACGCGACCTCGACCACATCATCATGGCCGCCTCGCGCGGCCTCGACCGGGCCAGCCTCGAGTATCCACAGGTTCGGGCGGGCTTGATCCTGATGATGGACCGCACCTTCGACGAGCGGCAGAACGCGATCGTGGTCGAGAAGGCGATCCGCTACGCCTCGCGGGGCATCGTCGGGATCGATATCGCGGGTCCGCGTCCGGACGGCGGACGCTACCCGTACCGCGACTTGGCGCCGTTGGTCGAGGAGGCGAGGAACGCCGGCCTCGGAGTAACCATCCACGTGGGCGAGGAGGGCGAGGAGCACGGCGAGGCGGAGATCGGCGAGGTCGTCGAGCACCTGCGCCCCGACCGCATCGGGCACGGCATCCTGGCGGCCCGCAATCCGGAGCTGATGAGCGCCCTCCGCGAACAGGAGATCGTTCTCGAGATCTGCCCCACCTCGAACCTGCTGACGCGAGCGTTGGCCCACGAGGGAGCAGTGCGTGAGACCTTCCGCGCCTTCGTCGAGCACGGTGTCGCCTTCACGATCGCCACGGACGGGCCCGAGATGATGCGCACGCATCTACTCGACGAGTTCGAGCTGCTGAAGAGCATCGGCGCCCTCGACGAGGACGAGCTCCGAGCAGCCAACACCCAGGGGCACGAAGCCAGCTTCGTGGATGCGCGCCTACTGCCGACGGCGTAGGCGACCGAATACGCCATCCGGGGAATAGGCACGGAGCGAGGCCATTGTTAGCGTCGCCGGCATGGTCGCTGTACTACACGAGGGGCAGCCGGTCATCACGGATCGGCAACGCCAGGTGATCGAGTTGATCGCCGCCGGGTGTTCCAACGAGGAGGTCGCCCGCCGTCTCGGCATCTCGCCGCGAACGGCCAAGGCCCACTCGGACGTCCTCCGGCAGAAGCTCGGTTGCGCCAAGCGTCGCCAGATCCCGAACGCGTATCGAACGCTGACCGGCCGCGATCCCCTCGCTCAAAGCCTCGAGCCAGGTACCACCGGCTCGGGGAGCTAACGACTCGCGCCTGCGGCCTCAGGGCCGCAGGCGCAGCGTCCCTTCTGGACCTCTTGGCCGGCGTGCGACGCGCGACTAGGCTACGCCCGCGGGGCTTGCGGCGCCCGCACCCAGCATGGGCAGCAAGGCCGACCCGGAAACCCCAGTAGGGCGCCGACACATAATCGAGCGACCGCGCCTGACGCGGCTCCTCGACGAAACGTCGGCCCGAGTAATCATGCTCGT
>DATAOV010000048.1:0-23907 GCA_036265535.1 Gaiellaceae bacterium
ACGGGCTCCGACTTCCCCTTCGCCTGGACAGGCTCGGCCTGCCGAAACTCGAATGCGTGCTTCGCGGCCCGGTAGGTCTGGTCGCCGACCAGGATGCCGTCTGTCGGAGCTGCCGACTGGATCCGGGCGGCCGTGTTGAGCACGTCGCCGGCGGCGGACCACTCACCCTCGCTGGGGCGCGCGCCCAGCATCACGAGTGCCTCGCCGGTGTGAATGCCAATCCGGATATGCAGGTCGAGCCACTGGTCCTCGGCGTTGAGCTCCGCGATCGCCTTCTTGACCGCGAGCCCGGCGCGGACGGAGCGCTCGGGGTCGTCCTCGTGGGCCTTCGGCGAGCCGAAGAGCGCCAAGATGGCATCCCCGCTGAACTTCTCGAACGTGCCGCCGTGCCGCTCTAACTCAGCCCGCACGCGCGCGTGGTAGGGGGCGACGAGCGCCTTGACGTCCTCGGGATCGAGCTGCTCAGATCGCGCCGTCGAGCCGACCAGGTCGACGAAGATCGCCGTGATGACTTTTCGCTCCTCGCTCGGCGGCGCGGGCGCGGGCGCGCTGGCGAGCGGCGTGCCACAGGCGAGACAAAAGCGTGCCTGCGCGGGGTTTTCCGTGCCGCACTCGATGCAAAACGGCATGGAAGAAGCGTACGTCGGCGGCGCGATCCCTTCTAGTCGGGACGGGCGGATTCGAACCGCCGGCCTCCTGCTCCCAAAGCAGGCGCGCTAACCAGGCTGCGCTACGTCCCGCCGAACGCCCAGTCTAGCTTCCGTCGCGGCCTGATCCGGACTTCCGCCGCGGCGCCTGCGGTGACAACGGTTCCGGGAGCTTTACCGCTGAGAGTGGCCTTTTCTTGCGGTTTGACGATTCCAAACTTCACTTCTGGAGCGATATGTGTAACCGTTTACCTACTCGTGGCCAGGCGAGTACTGAGTTGGGCGGCTGCGTACGTGGCCGCTCTCATATTGGTCGGCGACGCCCAACCGGCCCCTCTGACTCACGCGGAGTCGTCCTTGCTGACCGCCATGAACGAGGCGCGGCTGGCCCACCACGTGCCTCCGCTCCACGCTGACCCGCGGCTCGAACGGGCCGCCCGCGCCCACTCCACGAAGATGCTTCGCACGGGTCTCTTCTTCCACGGCGCCTTCGACGCCCGCATCCGCAGCGTCGGCGTGCGCGCCCCGCGGATCGGAGAGAACCTTGCCTGGGCAGTGGGTCGCCTCTCCCAGGCTCGCGCAGTCGTCAGGATGTGGATGGCGAGCCCCGGTCACCGGCGGAACCTTCTCGATCCGGACTTCAGCATCGTCGGTGTCGGCGCGCTGCGAGGCACGTTCAGCGGCCATCCCGACACGCTGATGGTCACGACCGACTTCGCCGGCCGCTGACCCCTCCTAGACCGGCTCGATCAGATCGCGCAGCTCGGCGATCTTCTCGCGGCGAAGCTCGTCGCGCTCGCCACGGTCGACGCGTTCGATGAGCGCGAGCACGAGCGGCGCCAGCTCGACCGGGTTGAACGGCTTGGTCACGTAGTCGATCCCGCCGAGGTCGAGGCCCCGGGCACGGTCGCGTACCTCCGCCCGGGCCGTCAGGAACACGATCGGGATCGAGCTCGTCGCATCGCTGTCGAGCAGCTCCTCGGCGACCTGCCAGCCGTCCAGGCCGGGCATCATCACGTCGAGCAGGATCACGTCGGGCCCGTCGTTGCGCGCCTTCTCCAGCCCGGTGGGCCCGTCGCTCGCCTCGAGCACTTCCATTCCCTCCGCTTCAAGGTTCACCCGGCAGAGAAGCCTGATCGGCGCCTCGTCGTCGATTACCAGCACCCTCGTCATCGGTCCCGCCACGGTCGGAGGAAGCTTGCTCTATACCCGCTCGCGCCGTACTTCATTCGCGCTCGCTCAAGGCCGGTTGGACGGAGAGCGGCAACGAGAACGCGAAGCTCGATCCCTCACCCTCGCGCGATCTGACCCAGATGCGCCCGCGCATCGCGGCGAGCAACTCCTTGGCGATGAAGAGGCCGAGCCCGGTGCCGCCGCTGGCGAGGTCGCGCCCGCTCGTCTCTGCTCGATAGAACTTCGCGAAGATCCGACCCTGTTCGGCCTCGGGGATGCCGATCCCTTCGTCGTCCACGCTCACCTCGACCGCGTCGTCGCGGCGGGTCGCGGCCACTCGCACCGTCCCCCCGCCCGGTGAGTACTTGACGGCGTTGTCCACGAGGTCGGTGACGATCTGGCGCAGCTTGTCGCGGTCGGCGGTGACGGCGAGGGGCTCGGCGGGCAGGTCGAGGACGAACTCGTGGCCGGCGAGGGCGAGCGATTGCTTCGCCGCCGCGACGACTTCGGAGACGACCGCGCACACGTCGATCGGGGCCAGCTGCACCTGGAGGTCGCCTGAGTCGAGCCTGGCGACCGCGAGCAGGCGGTCGACGATCGCGGTCAACCGCCCCGCCTCTGAGGCGATGTAGCCGAGGAACGTCGCACGCTCTTCCTCCCCGAAGAGGACGTCGTCACGCAAGAGCGTCTCGGCAAAGCCGTATATCGAGGTCAACGGCGAGCGGAGCTCGCGCGAGACGTTAGAGACGAACTCGGACTTCATCTGCTCGACCACGCGCTCCGCGGAGATGTCGCGGAAGGCGAAGATTCGGCCCGCGACGGCACCGGCCGGGTCACGCATGATCGCCTCGGTCAGCGAGAGCCAGATCTCTTCGCCCCCTCTGCGGATCGAGACGAGGCGTTCGCCCGCGGGCGTCTCGCGATCCGACTCGAGCTCGCGCTGGAGCACGTCGTTCGGCGTTCGCCCGAGCGCCTCGGGGGCGGGAATGCCGGTGATCCGCTCGGCCGCCTGGTTCCAGAGCACGACCTGGCCCTCGCGGTCGACCGCGACGATGCCGTCGGCGATGTTGGACAGGATCGCGACGCTGCGCTCCTTCTCCAGCGCGACGTTCTGGTACAGCTCGGCGCTCGCCAGCGCGGCGGAGGCGTTGCCCGCGAAGGCCGCCAGCGCCTCCACCTCCTCCTCGCGCCATGGTCTCGGCGACCTCGAGTAGACCGAGAGCACGCCCTGGACGGCTCCTTCGGCGCCGACGAGCGGCACGCCGAGATACGCGGCATAGCCAGCGGCGAGGATGGGATCCGAGTGGGTGAGGCGCTGGTCGTCCCGCGCATCGGGGACTGCCGCGGGCGAGCGGGACTGGACAACGTCTCCCGCAAGCCGTGCGGTCGAGGGGACGCGCGAGTCGAGGAAGCCCACGGCGTCCTCGCCCGCGGCCGCGCTCGCGACGAGCTCGTCGCCCTCGAGCAGGCGGATGAGCGCCGCGTCGGCCCCGAGCAGCGCCGGAGCCTGGCGCACCACCTCGTCGAGGACCGCCGCTGGATCGAGTTCGGTTGCGAGCAGCGTTCCGGTGCGGGCCAGATGCTGCGCGAGCGCGCGCGAACGGCGCTCGGCCTCGAACAACTCGCTCCGCTCGAGCGCGCCGCGCGCGGCACCGGCCAGGTTGCGCGCGAGCTCGAGATCGTCGTCGGCGAAACGCCGCTCGTCCTCGAAGAAGACGAGCACGAGCGCTCCCTCCTCGCTCCGCGGAGCTTCGACCGGCACGGCGAGGAGCGAGCGGTAGCCGGCCTCGTGCGTCACCTGCCGCCACTCGTCGTCGAAGCGGTCGTCGTCGACGAGGCGCGGCGCGGCCAGGACGCGGCGCCCGCGGACCCCCGTCCGGAGCGACCCCGATGGGTCGCCCAGCCCCTCCCCGAGGAACTTCACGAGCACCCCGGGCAGTCCGTGCAGCCCCGCCAGGCGCAGGTCGTCGTCCTGGGGCATCAGGACCGCCGCGCTCGCCCCGCCCAGCGCGTCGCTCGCCGCCTGCGCAAGGGCGTCGAAGGTCTCGTCCAGCGAGATCGGCTCACCCAGCACCGAGGCGATCCGATAGAAGCCGCGCTGGACCCGGGCCTGGCGCGAGCGCTCGGCGAAGCTCTCCGCATTGCGGAGCGAGAGCGCCGCGAGGTTTGCGAAGGCCTCGAGCAGGTCGGCCTGAGCCGGCGTGAACGTGCGCTCGGGATCCCGAGTGCCGACGCCGAGGATTCCCTTGACCTCGCCCGACCAGCGCATCGGGGCGACGATCGCGCTGGCGAACGCTTCGTAGGCCGGGTGCGGCACCGCCTCGGTGAGGCCAGCGTAGTCGTCCGAGAGAACCGGCCGGCCCCGTGCAATCGCCCGCCCGGGAAGCCCCTTGTCAGCCGGAAACTCGAAGCCCACGATTCCCTCGAGGAGGCCGTGGACGGCGGCGCAACGGAGAATCCCGCGCTCGGAGTCGAGCAGGAAGCAGTCCACGGCCTCGGCTCGCAACAGCTGCGCGACCTCGTCCACGAGCCGTTGGAGGACGGCGTTCAACTCGAGCTCGCTCGTCACCACCTGGGCCGCCTTGAGG
This sequence comes from Gaiellaceae bacterium, assembly GCA_036265535.1. Classification (GTDB taxonomy): domain Bacteria; phylum Actinomycetota; class Thermoleophilia; order Gaiellales; family Gaiellaceae; genus AC-32. The sequence continues at coordinate 4,409 of DATAOV010000048.1, forward strand.
AGCGCGCTTTGCTCGCCGAGGCGGCGCTCGTTCTCCTCGAGCAGCCGCGCCGTGTGCACCGCGAGGCCGATCTCGCGCGCCACCGCCTCCGCCAGCGAGACGTCTCCGGACGACCACGAGCCCGGCTCCGGCCGGTGGAGCGCCAGCACACCGATCATGCGGTCGAAGACGACGATCGGGGTCGCGAGCACCGAGCGGCTCCCGAGCTCGGTCAGGGCCTCGACGCTGCCGAGCGACCGATCCTGGAGCTCAGGCGCATCGAGCACGTCGGCCACGGCGACGGTGCGCCGCTCGCGCGCGGCGAGGTTGGAGACGGGGAGCCGCCCCGCGCGCTCGCCGATCGGTGCCATCCCTTCCATCCACCACTCCGCCCGCACCGGCAGGATCTCGCTCCCCTCGTCGATGCGGATGAAACAGCGCGAAGCGCCGATCGCCCGCCCCGTCTCGGTCACCGCCACGCGTGTGACCGCGTCGAGATCGTGCACCGAGCGAACCCGGCGGGAGATCTTCCCCACGAGGCGCTCGCGAGCGAGCGCCTGGTCGAGCGCCAAGGCGGAGCGCGTGCGGTCGAGAGCGATCGCGGCCTCACCCGCCATCGCCTGCATCAGCCGAAGCTCCTCGGCGGTGAACGCACGACGCTCGCTGGTCGGCGCAGCGATCAGCACGGCGACGACACGCTCCTCGACGATCAGGGGGACGAAGGCGCCGCTCTTGGCGCCCACGGCCTTGACGAGGCGCTGGCTGACGAGCGGCGAGGACTCGACGTCGTACACCGCGACCGACGCCGCCTCGAAGTACGCGCTCGCGATCCCCGAGGCTTCGTTGTGCAAGTGCACCCGGACGTCGCTCCACCAGTCGACGTCGACACCATCCGAGCGTGCGACCAGCCCTGTCGCCTCCTCCTCGTCGTCGGTCACGAGCGCCAGGCCGGTGAACTCGACCTGAAGCAGCGAGCCGACCTCGTCGAGGAGCACGCGCCCGGCCTCGACGGGATCCTGCGTCCTCGACAGCGAGTTCGCGAGCGCCGCGACCGAGTCGAGCTCGCGGTCGCGGACGGTCACGAGCTCCTCCGCCTCCCTGGCGCGGGCCCCGCTTATCACCACCCCCGCGGGAGCGCTCCAGCGCCGGAGGAAGACCAGCGCGGGGACGATCGCGATCAACGTCGCCGCGAACGGAGGCCAAACGTGGCCGCCGATCGGCGAGCGGTCGTAGAGGACGAGCCCACCGAAGATTGCTGCCGAGATCGCGATTCCCGGGAAGATCAGTGCCAGCGCGAGATCCGTGGTGCTGACGCGGCTGCGCTCCCGCCAGAGCGTCGGAGCCAGGGCGGCGGCCACGAGGAGGTATGCGCCCGCGAGCACGAGCAGCGGTACCGCATTGAAGTAGACAGCCTGGTCTTCAGGGCTCACGGGGCGCTGAGGATGATAGGGAGCTTCGGTGTGTGCGTCGAGAAAGCACACGCACAGAGGGAGCTTTTCTGACCGGAAGATCGAGACCCGCTGGACAGCGCAAAGCCGCTTCCCTCCAATGCGGTCCCTGCCCCAGGAGCCGCTAAATGCCGTGCCCGTGTGGCCTGGGTGAGGCCCAGCTCCGGTCCGCTTCCTTTGCGATCTGCTGGATCCGCGGCGGCGACTAAGGTGGCCGCGATGCAGGAGGACGACGACGCTGGCTAAGGCGCGCCTCAAGAGCCTGACAAGCCCATGGTCACTCGGTGCCGCAGTCGCAGCCGTTGCGCTCAGCGCCAGCGCTTGGCTGGTCGTCGATCATTACGGCGGCGGCAGCTTCTTCCCAGGGCTTATCGCTGGCTTCCTCGGGACGTTCCTCGCCCTCGTCTTGGCTATCGCGGAAGCGGGAGCTCGAGCGTCGGCGCCTTCAAGAAGACGCCCACAAGATTGGGCAGAGGCGTGCCACTGAGGTGCGCCGCCGATTGGAGCCAGTTCGGACGGAACTAGTGCGGCACCACGTCATCCATGAAAACGATGTCGCTGGGCGTGTTGAGCAGCTTGACGCAGGTCATCTGGTTTCGTTCAGATCGGCGGACTGTAGGCCTCCGACGCTGAAGCCATCGAGGAAGGATCTTGGCTTGGGTCAAAGCCAACCGACCTCAAAATCTGCGGAGAGAGAGAGACGGGCTGCTTTGGTGGTCCGTCCCTTTCTGTTGCGTTTCACATCAAGCCTCTAGCGGCGCGCGCCGGGCCCGGGAGGCAACACTTTTCTCGGGCCGGCGCGCCGCGGGAAGATCGCTGAGGGCGTGCCGTGACGCAGCTAGTGGCACAACTCGGGCACTCGCGCAAATCACTGACGTTGGACACGTATTCGCACGTCTTGCTCGACGGTTGAGCAGACTGGTTCCTCGTTGGTGCGGGCGGCTGGCAGGGTCGGATAGGCTCGCCTGTGCGGCGCATCAGGACCGGGCGCCGCATTCGATTCCGGCGCGTGCAAAGGAGAGAGCAGCATGAGCGAGGGTCGGATCGTCATCGCATACGACGGCTCGGAGAACGCCCGACACGCGATCGCGGTCGCTGCAGCGGAAATCGGCACCGGGCCTGCGACTGTGGTGCACGCGTGGGAGCCGCTGTCGAGCGCGAGCAGTCGGCTGGCCGTTTACGCCATGATCGCAGGCGGGCCTGAGCAGGAGCGTGCGTGGGAGCGCGACCCGCTTGCGTGGGAGCGCGACCAGGCGCAGGCAAAGGCCGAGGAGGGCGCCGCGCTCGCGCGCGAGCTTGGATTCGACGCAAACGCTGTCGCGATCGAAGGGGAAAGCCCGGCCGTGCGGACGCTGGTCGAGTACATCGACGAGCAGCGACCGCGGCTCGTGGTGATGGGCACCCGCGGACTCACGGGGCTGAGCGGCTTCGCCGCGGGCAGCGTCTCACACGGCGTCGCCGCTCATGTCCACGTCCCCGTCTTCATAGTCCCGCCCGAAGAGCAGACGCCGGCGACGTAACTCGATTGGTTGCGGCGGAGTGCGAAGCGCTGCCGGTGTGGCCTGGGCCACACCGCCATGAGCGTTCTCCCTGCAAAGCGGTCCCTCGACGCATTCCTGACCGCAAGTGTGCTCCTTGCGAGTTGGAAAGATGGGCCGTACGGCCTATTGGAAACCTGTCTCGCGGCGGCTAGCGTGCCGGTACTGGGCGATGCGAGCCGCGGTGCCTTGTACCTGGCCTTACGGCCCGCGGCGAGCACTGGGGAGAGCCCGTCGCCACCACCCCCCGAGCGACGGGCTCGACCCCGATTTCTCGAGCTAGCCTGCGGTCTCGGCCTTGCGCAGGCCGCGCCACGCCCAGACCGAGAACGCGGCTGCCATGGCGAGCGCCGCCAGGAACGCGACGCCCACCTCGGTGGGAGTGCCCGCCACGAAGCCGCGGCCCGACTCGAGCACGCGCGTGACCGGGTTGACGGTCGCCACACCGTGGATCCAGCCCTCCAGTAACGAGAGCGGCACGTAGACGGGCGCGAAGAAGAGCACGAGGAACACCGGCATCTGCATGATCGGGCCCGCCTGCATCGTCCTCAGCCGCATCGCCACTCCAGCAGCCCAGAGGACGGCCGCCAGATTGAGGATCGCCGCGAGCGCGTAGAGCCCGAACAGGTCGACCCCGTTCCCGCCCACCCGCATCCCCACGGCGAACGCGATCGTGGTCAGGAACGCGGCGGTGACGAGCCAGCGAACGAGCGCGGCGGCCGCGTAGCCGAACACGATTCCGGTCCTGTTCGGTGCGGCCAGCAGGAGCCGCCGGGCGAAGCCGCTCTCGAAGTCGCGAGCGATCCCGAAGCCGGTGAACACCCCGCCGAAGGCGGCCGACTGCATTAGCACGAAGACGAACTGGAAGGCCGTGTAGCCCGGCGGGAAGTCGAAGCCCGGGATGTCACCCACCCGCGAGAGCCCGCCCGCGAAGGCGACGAAGAAGAAGAGTGGGAAGACGAGCGAGGGCAAGAGCAGCGACGGGTTCGTGAACACGTTGTGGAGCGTGCGCCAGGCGACGCCGCGGGCGACCGCGAGGCTCCTCACGAGCGCGCCATCCTCACACGGAGCGCCCAACTCGAGAGCGTCAGGGCGACGACCGCGAGCACGGCGGTGATCCCGAAACCGAGCGCGAGGGCTTCGGCGTCCCAGCCCGTGATGATCAGGCTCCGTACGCACTCCAGCAGGTAGGAGACGGGGTTCGCGGTCGCGAGATCGCGGAACCAGGTCGCCTCGATGAGGTTGCGCGGCATGTTCATCGAGGAGATGAACAGAAAGACGAAGAAGGCGGGGAAGAGGCTCTGCACGGCCTCGCCGGAGCCGGTCCGCAGCGCTGCGAACGCTCCGAGTGCGCCGAAGGCGAGCGTCACCAGGAGCGCGAAGACGAAGAGCACGACGACCCCGGCGGGGCCTGACGCGAGCCGTACGCCGATGATCAGGCCGACCGCGAGGTAGACGACCGCCTGCAGGAACCCGAGCACCATGATCCCGCCGAGCTGACCGGCGAGCACCGCGATGCCGCGCATCGGCGTCAACGTGAGCCGGTTCAGGAAGCCGGTCTGGATGTCTCGCGCGAGATCGGTGCCGGCGTTCATCGTCGCGAAGAGTGCGCCCTGGATGAACGGCACCGCGAGGGCGAAGGCGACGAACGAGTTGGTCGGAAAACCTGGCAGGTGCGTCTCGGCCTTGAGCCCGCCCGAGTTGACAGCGAGCAAGAGCATCGGGAAGAGCAGCGGCGCGACGACGTTCGCCGGTTGCCGCAGCGTGCGGACGACGGAGCGCCGGCCGAGCTGGACGACTTGGTCTGCGAAGCCGGTCACGCCGTGTCCATCGCGAGGCGCGAGGCGGGCTCCTCGCCCTCTTCGTCGCCGGCGCCCTCGAGCGAGCGCCCGGTCTTCGCGAGGAACACGTCGTCGAGCGAGGGCTGGTGCAGTTGAAGGTGGTCGATCTTCACGCCGTCCGCGTCCAGCGCGCGGACCACGTCGGCGAGGTCGGACGCGCCATCCTCGAGGCGCGCCGCGACGCCGTCCATGCACGGGACGAGCTGGCCGAACCGCTCGAGCACGTCGGCCACCTGATCGAGGTCGCGCTCCTCCGCGGGGGTCGCCTCGATGGTCGGGCGCCCCACCTCCGCCTTGAGGGCCGCAGGTGTGCCCTCGGCGACGATCCGGCCGTGGTCGATGATCCCGACGCGATCGGCGAGAACGTCGGCCTCCTCCAGGTACTGCGTCGTCAGGAAGACGGTTACGCCCTCGTCCTTCGCCAGGCGGCTGACCTCGGCCCAGAGCGCCGTTCGGCTCTGGACGTCGAGGCCGGTCGTCGGCTCGTCGAGGAAGAGGATCTGCGGGGAGTGCACGAGCGCCAGCGCGAGGTCGAGCCTGCGCTTCATCCCGCCCGAGTAGCCGCGTACTTTGCGGTCGGCGGCCTCGGTCAGGCCGACCCGGCCGAGCAGCTCGTCCGTGCGCCGGAGCCGATCGGCCCGGGGCAGCGCCTGCAGCGAGGCCTGGAGGCGGAGGTGCTCACGGCCGGTGAGCAGCGGATCGAGAGCCGCCTCCTGGAGAGCCGCGCCGATGCGCGCCCGTACCTGGGGACCGTCGCGGACGACGTCGTAGCCGGCCACGCGTGCGGCTCCCGAGGTCGGCGGAAGCAGCGTCGTCAGCATGTGCACGGTCGTCGACTTCCCGGCACCGTTGGGGCCGAGGAAGCCGTAGATCTCGCCGGGGGCGACAGCCAGGTCGATCGCGTCGACCGCGCGTGGCCCCTTCTTGAACTCGCGGACGAGTTTCTCTGCCTGGATCGTGGGCTCGCTCATCGGCCCCTAGACTACCGAGATAGTTGAGGGTGTCAAATACCAACCATTTCAAGTATCATCCCGGCATGGCGACGGCCACGAGGACCCGCTTGACCCCCGCCCACGAGGCCCAGAGGTTCTTTTTCGAGATCGGCATGGAGCAGCGGACCAAGGTCGGCGCCGCCCTGAACCGGCTCGGCCTCAGCTTCCCGCAGGCTCACGCCCTGCGATTGCTCGACCCGGAGGAGCCGCTGCCGATGAGCGCGCTCGCGGAGCGCCTGATCTGCGACGCCTCGAACGTGACCGGCATCGTCGACCGGCTCGAGGCCAGGGGCCTCGTCGAGCGTCGCAGCGCCGAGGGCGACCGGCGCGTGAAGGCGCTGACGATCACGCCAACCGGGGTCGAGCTGCGCGGCGTGGTGATGGAGATCATGAGCCAGCCGCCCGCAGCGATCGCCGCCCTCCCCTTGGCCGACCAGCGCGCGCTGCGGGACATCCTCGGCCGCGCTGTCGAGATCCTCCGAGCCGGCTGATCAGGCCTTGGCGATCGACGGCGCCTCGGCGTCGTCGGTCTCGATCTGTACCGCCAGCGTCTCCTCTTTGATCCGTTCCGCGTGCCCCAGCAGGTCGGACTCGGCCTCGGGAAGCGTGAGCACGATGCGGTCGGTCAAAGCGAGGCCGGCGTCCTTGCGCATGCCGTTCACGCGGTGGATCAGCTCGCGGGCGCGCCCCTCGAGCTCGAGCTCGGGGTCGAGTGCAAGGTCGAGCGCGACGGTCAGCCCATCCTCGCCGGCCACCGCCCAACCTTCCTTCCCGCGTCGTTCGACCAGCACCTCGTCTGTGGAGAGCTCGTGGCCCTGCACCCGCAGGCGACCCTCGCCGAGCTCCTCGAACTCGCCCGCCTCGAGCGCGGCGCGCACCGGGCCGAGCTCTTTGCCGAGCCTCGGCCCGAGCAAGGGCAGATTCGGCTTCACGCGCAGCTCGGTGGCGCCCACCGGGCCGAACTCCACCTCCTTGACGCTCAGCTCGTCGGCGATCTCACCCGCGTGAGAGGAGGCGCCGTCGGCGCCTTGCACGACAAGGCGGCGCAGCGGCTGGCGCAGCTTGATCCCCGACTGCGCGCGCGCCTGTCGGCCCAGCTCGACGACCCGGCGAACCTCAGCCATCTCGGCGAGCAGACGCGCGTCCGGCTCGCCGGCCTCCGGCCAGCCGGCGAGGTGCACCGAATCAGGCGCCCCCTCGACCGCCTCCGCGACCAGGTTCCGCCACAGGTGGTCGGACAGGAACGGGGTCACGGGCGCGATCACACGCAGGACCTGTACGAGGGCGTGCCAGAGGGTCCGGAACGCGAACTCGTCGAACGAGTAGAAGCGCTTGCGCGAACGGCGGATGTACCAGTTCGATAGGTCGTCCACGAATGCGTCGAACGCGCGCACCACGGCCGGGGTCCAGAAGCGCTCGTAGGCCCCGGTCGTCTCGGCGACGAGCTGCCCGGTCCTCGCCACCAGCCAGCGATCGAGCACGTGGTCGGGCGCAGGTGGCGTCCGTGCGTCACCGTAGTCGGGCCGAAAGCCCTCGATGTTCGCGTACGTCACCAGGAACGAGACCGAGTTCCAGAGCGTCAGCAGCCGACGCTTGATCTCACCCGCCGGCGCGTAGCCGAACTTGACGCTCTGTGTCGGCGCCTGTCCGCAGTACATCAAGCGCATGACGTCGGCACCCATTCGCTCCAGGGCCTCGCTTGCCTCGATCGTGTTGCCTTTCGAGCCATGCATCTCGTGTCCGTGCTCGTCTCGCACGTCTTCGTGGCCCAGGACCCGCTCGTACGGCGCCCGCCCCTCCAGGACGACCGACATGAAGAGCAGCGAGTAGAACCAGAGGCGGATCTGCTCCCGCATCTCCGTCACCCAGTTGGCCGGGAACCACTTTTCCCAGTAGGCGTGGTCAGGCAACGGTGCCCCCGTGAGCCTGCGCGCGGCGCCGGTCCCGTACCCGCCGTCGACCCACTCGTCGTTGCGCCAGCCGAGAGTCGAGAAGGGGACGATGCCCGCGTCGAGCCAGACGTCTCCAACCTCCGGGATCCGCCGCACCTCGGCGCCGCATCGCTCGCACGAGATCGTGACCTCGTCGATCCATGGCCGGTGCAGCTCCTCGAGTTGATCCAGCCCGCGAACTGCGCGCTCTTCCAGCTCGGCCTTCGAGCCCACGACGGTGAGATGCCCACACGAGCAGGGGTAGAACGGCAGAGGGAGCCCGAAGTAGCGCTTGCGGGAGATGTTCCAGTCACCCATGTTGCGCAGCCAGTCGTCCATGCGCTTGCCGTAGAAGTCGGGCGTCCAGTCCACGGCGTCATTCGCAGCGATCAGCTTCGGGCGCAGCTCGTCGACAGCGATGAACCAGTCGTCGACGACGCGGAAAATCACGGGGGTGCTGCAACGCCAGCAGTGCGCGTAGCGGTGGACATGCGTCGTGGCGTACTCGAGCAGGCCCCGCTCACGAAGGTCTCCCACGATCTGATCGGCGGCCTCGACGGTCGAGCTGCCGTGCAGCCAGCCGTAGTCCGGGTAGAAGCGCCCGCTTTCGTCGACCGGGACGAGAACCGGGAGGTCGTGTACCTGCGACAGCTCGAAGTCCTCGGTGCCGGCGCCCGGCGCAATGTGGACGATCCCCGTGCCCTCGTCGAGCGAGACCTCCGCCCAAGGGATCACACGGTGCACGATGCCGGCGGCCGCCGGAATATGGTCGTAGGGCCCTTCGTACTCGAGGCCCACCAGCTCGGATCCGGGGGCACGCTCCACGAAGTGGTCGTCCGGGTAACGCGCCACAGCGACCCACTCGCCAGTGTCACGCTTGCCGTATTCCGCCTCGGGATTCACGGCGGCGGCGACGTTGGCCGGGAGCGTCCACGGTGTCGTCGTCCAGACCACCAGCGACTCGGCGTCGCGTCCTTTCAACGGAAAGCGAACGAAGAGCGACGGATCCGTCTTGTCCTGGTACACGTCGGAGACCGACAGCTCGTGCTGTGAGAGCGAGGTGCCGCAGCGCGGGCACCACTCGGTCGAGCGATTGCCCTGGTAGAGCCACCCGCGGTCGCGAACCGTCTGCAGGAAGCGCCAGATGTACTCGATGTTCGTGTCGCTGAACGTGAAGTAGTCGTTCCCCCAGTCCGCCCACTGTCCGATCCGGATCGACTGTGCCGTGATCACACGGGCCGACTCGGCCACGAGCTCCCGGCAGCGACGCGCGAACTCGGCCAGCCCGTACTCCTCGATCTCGCGCTTCGAGTTCAGGCCGAGGTCGCGCTCGACCTTCACCTCCACCCACAGGCCCTGACAGTCGAATCCGTTCTGGAACCGCTGGTCGAATCCGCGCAGGGCCTTGTAGCGCTGGAAGAGGTCCTTGTAGGTACGACCCCAGAGGTGGTGTACGCCCATCCCCGTCGTGAGGTTGGCGGTCTTCGGCCCGTCGAAGAAGCTCCAGGGCGGGTTGCCTGCGATCTGTTCGCGGAGCCGATCGAACGTGCGCTCGGCCTCCCAGCGCTCGATCACCTCCCGCTCGAGGGCGGGGTGATCGGGGACGTTCGGAAGCGGCGTGAACACCCGGCGATCCTAGCTCGCGGGAACAACAACTCCGGTCCGCACGTTTGAGCAGTCCGACACCTGAGGTAGAAAGGACCGAACATGGCAGACGCCGTCACCGAACAGACCTTCGAGCAGGAAGTACTCGGCAGCGAACAGCGGGTGCTGGTCGACTTCTGGGCCGAGTGGTGTGGGCCCTGTCACGCGATCGCGCCGGTGCTCGACCAGATTGCCGGCGAGCACGATCAGCTGAAGGTCGTAAAGCTGAACATCGACGAGGAGCCCGCAATTGCGCAGCGGTACGGGGTGATGTCGATCCCGACCCTGATCCTGTTCAAGGACGGGGAGCCGCAGGCCGCCGCGGTCGGGGCGATGCCGAAGTCGATGCTCGAGGAGCGCCTCGGCCTGGCCGAGGCCGCTGCCTAGCCCGCCTCGCCTAGCCCGCTTCCGCTTCCTCTTTCTCGGGATGAGGCACCGGCGCCACAGCGCGCACGGGTGGCTCGTCGACGAGTTGGAGCACGCGCATCCCGTGCGTGAACACCACTGCGCCGCCGAGCCAGCCGCCGAGGGTGAGGAAGCCGAACCCGACGAGCGTCAGGATGAAGGGCCCTGTCTCGACGGCACCGTGCTTGTAGCCGCTGTGGCCGACCAGCGCCGCGATCAGGAAGAACACGGTCGCGGTGAGCATCGAGCACATGTGCCAGGTCGCAGTCCACCACAGCGGCGAGCGCCACGTGATCCCGAGCCAGTCGACGAAGCCGGTCAGCGCGGCGAGGCTCGTCGCGATCAACCCGATGACGAGCGCGAGCCACCAGCCGTGCGCTGCGGCGACGTGGGCGACGCCCACCACGCTCGCGAACGCCATCACTGCGGACGCCGTGTAGGCGCCGATCGTGGCGTCCGTCAGCGGCGGGTGCAGCGGGTGGCCGGGCAGACCGTGAAGGAGGTATTGGAGCTTCACGGCGGGTTGGTTACCCGGCCGCGCGCGTTGGAAACCGCTCAGGCCGTGTCGGTCTCGAGGAAGTCGATGAAGGCGGCGTGCTTGGCGAGGTAGGCCTCGAGGACTGCCAGACCCTGCTCGAGCCATTGCTGGAGCCAACGCTCGCCCAGCTCGTCCTCGATCCGGTGCACCGCAGGCTCGTCCATGACTAAATGATCGGAACGAGACCGGCTGGCCGCAATGAGCCGAACGGCCTAACTTGGGCCGCGGCAGGGCCTATACCCTGCCGCGCGTGCGGGGCCGTGCCGCTCACGCCAGGCTGAGAGCACGAGCGGGACGTTCTCGAACGCGAGCTCCTCGAGGGCCGGCAGCTCGTCCTTGCCGAACCAGCCAAGCTCGGAGACGTCGTCCGCGGCGCTCGGCTCGCCGCCCACGACGCGGGCGGTCCAGTACATGTTCAACGTCGCCTCCGCGGTCGAGTCGCCGCCGTAGCGGTCCGTCCAAGCCCCGAGAAACTCCAGTGGCTCGACTTCGAGGCCTGTCTCCTCCCGCAGCTCGCGGCGGAGGCCGTCAAGGGGATGCTCTCCTTCCTCGAGGAAGCCGCCGGGGATGTCCCAGCGTCCCAGGAAGGGCTCGTGGCCCCGCCGCGCGAGGAGAACGCGCCCCTCGCCGTCCTCGCAGAGAGCGCCTGCGGTGGGCTTCGAGCTCGCGTAGTAGACGAACCCGCACTCCGGGCAGTGCACGCGGCTCTCGTCTCCGAGCAGGCCGCGTCGGCAGCGCGGGCAGAACTTCCATCCCACGAGCTCCCCCACGGCCGCAACAATAGAAGGCGATGAGAGAAGACCCGAAACCCCACCGGGCAGACCGACAGGAGGACGACGACGCCTAGGTTCGTCCCCGCGACCGTACACGAGCTCTCCCGGGTGCAGCTGCTCGCCGGCCTCCCTGGCGAGACGCTCGCGACCATCGCCAAGCGGATGGAGCGCGAGGAGGTACCGCCCGGGCGCAGCGTGGTGCGGGAAGGCGACGAGGCCGAGCGCTTCTACGTCGTCTTGTCCGGCATCTTCGCGGTCAGCCAGGAAGATCTCGGCCCGCGGCGGGTGCTGCAGCCTGGCGGCTATTTCGGCGAGGTCGGGCTGGCGATGAACGTGCCGCGTACCGCTTCGGTGCGTGCGCTCACGCCGGCGGTCGTGGCGAGTTGCGACCGGGCCGCCTTCGACGAGCTCCTTCGCCCGCTCTTCTCGGACGATCAGCCGAGCGCGTAGACCGCGTTCGTCCCACCGCCGAGGACGAGCACCCGCCCGTCCTGCGTCACCGCGGCCGGGTCCGAGAGCGGCTTCGGCAAGGTCGCGGCAACCGAGAACGTGCCAGCTTGCGGGTCGAGCTCGAGCACCTGCCGGGAGCCGCCCCCCACGAGCAAGAGGCGCGAGCCGAACCGTGCGAGCGCTACGTGAGCCGCGGGGCTGGGCAGCGTGGCAACCTGCCTGACCGCGCCGCCGACCGGATCGACGGCGAGCACCGCCTGCGAGGCACCGGAGGTCGTGAGGCCGCCCGCGACGTAGATCCGACCACCGAGGGCGGCGACCCCTGCATAGCGCAGGCCTCGTGGAAGGCGGGCGACCACCCGGGGCGAGCGGCCCGGCCGGAAGCGCAGCACCGCCGTAGCGAAGCGCGAGCCGGTGTAGCCGCCGACGAGATAGGTCTTGCCACCGATGCTGGCGGCGCCCAGGTCGGAGAGCGGCTCGCCGAGGCTCCCGGCCCGGACGGCGCCCCCGGTCGCCGGATCCACCCGGATCACCGCATCGGTCGAGACCGCCTGGCCGCCGCCGAAGAGGTAGGCGCTTCGGCCCACCTGCGCGGCCGCCGCGTCGTGTGTCGCCACCGGCAGCCGGCCCACGGGCCGCAGCCGCTCCGGCCGCCCGAGCAGCATCTCATCTGAGGAGGAACCGGCGACGAGGCCCCCGAGCGCGAGCACGCGCCCGTCCGCAAGCGCGACCGCCGCGAGCCGCGAGACCGACTGGGGCAGCGAGCCGATCCGCCTCACGCGCAGCCGCCGGGCGGGCGCCGCGGGCCTCGTCGCTGCGGCCGAGGCACGCACCAGGTCGGTCGCGGGCAGAAGGTCGAGCCCGTCGGGCTTGCTCAGGTAGCCGGGGCGGCTGCCGGCGATCCCGGTGTGGCCGTACTGCCAGACGATCCGCTTGCTCCGCGGGTCGATCACGATCACACGGTGGTTGTAGTCGTCGTTGGCGGCGATGAGGCCGTTCGGCCAGCGCACCGCGAGCGAGGGCTTGGCGAGCCGGTTCGGCCCGCTCGCGTCGCCGAACGACCAGGTGATCGCGCCGCTGCGGTCGACGATGACGATGCGGCCGGGGATCGCGAAGCTCGCGACGAGCACCTGGCCGTCGGGGAGCAGCTGCGCGTCCGAGGGGTAGGGCACGGGCGACCGGATCGCCCAGAGCAGGTTGCCGGACGGGCCGAGACGGTCGATCCACCCGCCGATCTCGGTCACGAGCAGGCCGCCGTCAGGCAGCGGCGTATCCCCGTTCGGGCTCGCGAACCCGCGCGGAGGATCGTGCACGCAGCTGCCGCCGAGCACGCGCACGACCCGACCGCGCCGGCTCAGCTGCACGATCCGGCAGTTGCGGATGTCGGCCACGGTGGTGATCCCGGAGGGCAGGCGATACGCGTCGTCGGGGGTGTTCAGGTAGCCCGGGCCCGAGCCCGCGACGCCCCCGTGACCGTACGTCCAGAGCCGACGCTGACCCTTCAGCGAGAGCTCGACCAGGGTGTCGTTGAACTCCTCGTTCGTGATCACGGAGCGGTAGCCCGGGGTGAAGAACGCGTCGTCCGGGCCGCGCAGCGTGTCGTTCTGCCAGACGATCCGCTTCGAGGGCGAGACGATCAGCGCGCGGTTGTTGTTCCGGTCGGCGATCAGGACGTAGCCCGGAACGATCCTCGAGTGGACGCGCGGCAGTCCGAGCGGCGAGACGAGCAGCTGCCGCGGATCAGAGCTGCGTCGGTGCGTGGGCTTCGTCGCTGACGCGCGGGTCGGGGTCGAGCCGCCGTGACTCGAGCAGCCCGCGGCGAGAAGCGCCAGCAGGAGCCCGCCCGTTGCCTTACGCATGCACCACGACGCGGCCTGTGAAGTCGTTGCCCTGACCGAGGCCCCAGCTCGCGTGGACGACGCGGCGGGTGCCGTCGCCCACCCGGCAGCGCGCGTCGAACCCGAACGACTCCACCTTCGTCACGCGACCGATGCACAGGAGCCCGCTCGGGAGGTACTCGAGCTGGAACGAGGTGGCGTCGAGCCGATTCGGCTCGACCAGCAGGTCGGCGCGCAGGAGGGCACGCTGTCGACCGTTGGCCGTTGCGGCTGCAGAGACGAGCGCCCGGGTCGCTCCTTCGTCGCGAACGACCTGTCCGTCCAGCGTCGCCTGGAACGACCGCGCATTCCACGGCTTCGGGGAGAAGCGGAGCGGACCCGTCCCGGCGACGACGACCGCCCCGGCTCCGACGAGGGCGAACGCCGCGGCCGCCGCCGCCACACGCAACGGAATGGCCCGCCGACGGAGCGCCCGCCACGCGGCCGTGCCGAGGACGAACGCGGCCGAGACGGCGAAGATCGCCAGCAGCCATGGCGTGCTCCTGTCGGTGCCGCTGCCGAGCCCGTGTACGGTCGCCGCGCTCCAGACCGCGAGATTGAGGTAATGCGCGCGCCGCCAGAACGTGTACGGAAGTCGCGTGCGGTAGCGATTCGTCAGGGCGAGCGCGAGCAAGAGTTCCGCCGCGACCACCCCGAGCGCAGTGAAGAGCGGTCGGTAGCTAGCCGTGAATGGCACAACGAGCGCGGTCAGGGAGAAGGGCAGGTAGGAGTCAACCGCGATCGTCGCCACGTGGATCACGACGAAGGTGCCGACGAGCAGGCCACCGAAACGGTGCACATCTTCGAGCGCGAAGCGCGGCCACCGCCTCAGCGATTTCCGTCCGGCCATAGTCATACCGAGACACACGACCACCGTCAGGAGAACGTAGGCGGCAATGCCGGCCGCCCGGGCCGCGTACCAGTCGAGCGGGCTCGTGGTCAGGTGCACGCGACCGCACCGCTGCCGACGCTCGCGCGCCAGCTCTCGTTCTCGTGCACGTGCCCGGTCTTCGTGACGAAGCGCCCGGGCAGGCCATGCTCGTCGAGCCACGCGGGCCCTTCGTCGCCGAGAAGGAAGGCGGCCTTCGCGGACACGTCGGCGACGAGACAGCTCGAGCCGCAGACCGTGACCTCGTCCCACCCGGACCGGCTCGGCAACCCGGTGCGAGGGTCGATCAGGTGGTGCTGCTCCTTCCCGCCCCGGAGCCAGCGCCGTCTCGTTCGGCCACTGGTCGCCAGGCCGCCCGCGTGGAGCCTGACCGCCCCGCCGTGAGGAAGCGCGACGTCCACCTCGCCCTTCGTGGCCAGATCGCCACCGGCCGAGACGAAGCCGGGCCCGCCGAGCAGCGCGAGAGCGTCGTCGACTGCGATCGCCTTGACGACGCCGTTCAGGTCGAGTTGCACGCCGCCGCGGAGGACGAGCACGCGGCCCAGGAGGGAGACAGCGCGCGGTCGTGCCGGCGTCGCGCGGCTGGGAGGCCTCGGGTCGGGAGCAAGCTCGGCAAGATCGCGGTCGTAGCCGGCAGCTTCGATCGCCGCGCCCAGCGTGGGGTCGACGAGCCCTCCGGTCACGTCCCGCGCCCAGAGCGCGACCTCGACCCCCCGGGCGAACGACGGCGAGACGAGCACCCCTCCGCCCGCTCGGTTGACGCGTCGGAGCTCGCTTTCCTCGCGAAAGCGACTGAACGTCGCGTCGCGCTCTTCGAACAGCAGCGCAATGAGCTCCAGCTCCGTGGCGGACGCGCCGGCCACCACGACCTCGCAGCCCATCGAGCGAACTGACGCGTGCCGGCTCACGTCGGCGCGGAGACTACCGAGGGGTCGGCCTGAGCCGGGCCGAGCATCCCCGACTGAAGCTGGTTCTGGCGCACGATCTGGACGAACCGCCCCGGCGGGGCGAGCGATTTCACCTTCTTGGCGTGGCCGGGATACGCGATCCGAGCCAGCGCGGCCGACGCGGCGAATACCAGCGCGGCCGCACCTGCAAGGGCCACTTTCGCGACCACGGCCCGCCGCTTGGCTGCCCCCAGTCGAGACCCGGACGACATCTCGATTGGAGTATGCGGGCCGATTCTTAACGGAAGATAAGTACGTCGTCGGAGAGCCTCGGCCACGCTTCGAGGGCCCAGGGCCCGAACTGGAGATCGGTCAGACACGCGAGAGCGACCTCGGCGTCGGGGTCGACCCAGAGGAAGGTGCCGCTGCCGCCGAAGTGGCCGAAGGTGCGAGGTGAGTTGCGCTCGCCGGTCCAATGCGGGGCCTTCGCGTCGCGCAGCTCGAAGCCGAGGCCCCAGTCGTTGGGGTCCATTCGGCCGACGTCCGGCAGGACACCGACCAGGCCTGGGAACTGCACGGAGATTGCCTCCGCCAGCGTCTCGGGCGCGACGAGCCGCGGGCGCTGGAGCTCGACCGCCAGCCGGAGCAGGTCGTCGAGCGTGCCTCGAAGGCCGGCTGCCGGCGAGCCCCGCAGCTCGACCTCGGTCCCGAGCGGCCGCAGGACGGCGGCGGCGAGATACTTCGCGAAAGGCATCTCGGCGGCCGCGCCGACGGTCTCGGCCAGCACCTCGAACCCCGTGTTCGAGTAGATCCGTCGCTGACCAGGCTGGGCGATCGGCTTCTCGCCCTCGAACGGTAGGCCCGACGCATGCGCGAGCAGATGGCGAACCGTCGAGCCTTCCGGCCCTGCCGGGTCGTCGAGGTCGAGAATTCCCTCCTCGGCTGCGACGAGCGTCGCCAGCGCCGTCGCCGGCTTCGTCACGGAGGCCCAGTAGAACACGTGCCCGCGCGGACCGTGGACGGCGACTTCCTCGGCGCCACGCAGCACGCCGACGGCCACCGTCTCCGCCGGCCAGCCGTCGACCTGTCGCAGAGCGTCCACGGCGGGCGATACTAGTGCGATGGAGAGGCGGGTCGTTCCGGCCGACTCCCCGCAAGTCGCAACGGTGGGGTACTCGAGAGCGGTCCGAGTCGGCCCGCACGTCTACGTGGCGGGGACGGCGCCGATCATGCCGGGCGAAGCGGATCCTCCGACCGACCCATACGCACAAGCGAGGCGCTGCCTCGAGATCGTGCTCGCCGCGCTCGCCGAGCTGGGCGCCGGGCCCGAGCACGTCGTGCGCACGCGCGCGTACCTGACGAGCGCCGACGATTGGAAGGAGGTCGGCCGGGCCCACGGCGAGGTCTTCGCGGACGTGCGGCCGGCGAGCGCGATGGTGGTCGTGAGCAGCCTGCTCGATCCGCGCTGGCGGGTCGAGCTCGAGGTGGACGCGCTGGTGGCATGACGAAGCAGATCTTCCCGCCGACGATCACGGGCACGAGTTTCGCCGAGGGCGGAAGCGTCCTCGAGCACCGGTTCGGGGAGGGCGAGCCGTACACCCTCGGCGTCGAGGAGGAGTACATGCTCCTGGACGGGCAGACGCTCGATCTCGTCCAGCACGTCGAGACGGTGCTCGCGGCGGCAAAGGGCGACGAGCTCGGCGAGCGGGTTAACCCCGAGCTGATGCAATCCGTCCTCGAGATCGCGACGCCGGTGTGCAGCTCGCCGGCCGAAATCGACGCCGAGCTGCGCAAGCTCCGGGCGTATGTCACGGGTCTTGCTCGCGAGCAGGAGATGCGCGTCGGCTCGGCGGGCACACATCCGTTCAGCCTCTTCGAGCGCCAGCGGATCACCGCCCGCGACCGCTACCGGCACCTCGTCGACCAGCTCCAGTACGTCGCCCGCCGCGAACTGATCTTCGGGCTGCACATCCACGTCGCGGTGGACGACCCCGAGAAGGCGGTCAAGGTGGTCAACGGCCTGCTCGCCCACCTCTCGTCTCTGCTCGCGCTCTCGGCCAGCTCGCCGTTCTGGCGCGGTGAGCCCACGGGCCTGGCCTCGAGCCGGCAGATGGTGTTCGCGGCGTTTCCGCGCTCGGGCCCGCCGCCCCGCTTCAACGACTACGCCGACTACGCCGAGGTCGTCGGCCAGCTCGAGAAGACCGGCTGCATCGCGGACTACACGCACATCTGGTGGGACATCCGTCTCCACCCGCGTTTCGGCACCGTCGAGATCCGCGTTTGCGACGCCGTCACGAGAGTCGAGGACGCAGTCGCGCTCGCGGCGTTCTGCCAGTCGCTCGTGAAGCTCTACTCGGAGCACCACGAGGTCGGGAAGGAGATCCCGTCCTACCACCGGATCCTGACCACCGAGAACAAGTGGCTCGCGGCCCGCTACGGGCTCGAGGCGCCGGTGATGGACCTCGCCACCGGGCGCAGGAACCGCGTGCCCGTCGCCCAGTTGATCCGCCGCACGCTCAAGGAGCTCGAGCCGCACGCCCGGGAGCTCGGCTCGGACCGTGAGCTCGAGGGGATCCACGAGATCCTCCGCAAGGGCAACGGGAGCGACCGGCAGCGCCGCGTCTGGAACTCGAACCGCGACATCGTCGAGGTCGTTCGTGAGCTCGCCGACGCGACCGAGCCGGCCGCCGTGACCGCGTAGCGGCGGGACCTTTCGGAGGTCGAGACTCGTAGGTTCGGCATGGACCTCCCGATCGAACGCGCTCGTATAGTCGGCACGAGATGGCGGGCTCCGGCCGCGACGAGCGGGCCTGGGTGCGGCGGGCCCAGGCCGGGTCTGTCTCGGATTTCGAGGCGCTCTTTCGCGCGCACTGGGGCCCCGCGTACCGCGCCGCGTACCTCGTCGTCCGCGACTCGGCGGCCGCCGAGGACATCACCCAGGAGGCCTTTCTCGCCGCCGTGCGCGCCCTCGACCGGTTCGACCGGCGGCGCCCCTTCGGGCCGTGGTTGCACCGGATCGTCGTCAACCGGGCGATCGACTGGGCTCGCGCTCGCTCGCTGCGCCCGGAGGGAGAAGCGGTGGACGCCGCCGCGCCAGAGCGGCCGGAACGCGACGACGAGCTGTTGCGCGAGCTGGGCCGACTTTCGCCGGAGCACCGGGCCGTGATCGTCCTGCGATACCTGCTCGACTACACACCCGGCGAGATCGCCGAGTTGCTCGAGCTGCCGCGCGGAACGGTGAACTCGCGCCTGCGCCGCGGGCTCGACGCGCTCAAGGAGCGGCTGCAGTGAGGTTCGTGGCGCCCGAAGAGCACGAGGCCGAGGAGCGCGCCTGGGTTGTCGTGAGCGCGGCCTACGCAGAGCGCGAGCCGGTCGCCTGGCCGCGTCGCCACTGGCAGCCGCTTGTCGCGGTTGCCGTCGTCGCCGCGGTAGTGGCCGCAGCGCTGAGCCCTCCGGGCCGGTCGGTCGTCCACTCGTTCCGGAAGGCGGTGGGGGTCGAGACCGCCGAGCCGGCGCTCTTCTCGCTCCCGACGCGGGGCCAGCTGCTCGTCAACAGCCGTAGCGGGCTCTGGCTCGTCCGGCCCGACGGCTCGAAGCGCCGGCTCGGCCGCTTCCGCGACGCCACGTTCTCGCCGCACGGCCTGTTCGTCGCGGCGACGCGGGCGAACCAGCTCGTCGCTCTCGACCCCAAGGGCCAGGTGCACTGGACGCTGGCGCGGCCGGCTCCCCGCTTCCCGGCGTGGACCGGAACGAGGACCGACACACGCATCGCGTACCTGTCCGGGGGCCGCCTGCGGATCGTCGCCGGCGACGGCACCGGCGACCACTTCCTCACCCGCGCATCGGCCGTCGCTCCCGCCTGGCGGCCCGGCCCACAACGCGTGCTTGCGTACGCGAAAGGCCGCTCGGCGGTCGTGTACGACACGGAGCGCGGCACCGTGCTGCTGCGGACGCCCCCGATCCCGGAGCCCCTTCGCAAGGTCGTCTGGTCGCGCGACGGCGAGCGGCTGCTCGTCTTCGCCCCGCACGCGACGCGCGTCTATCGCAACGGCAAGGTGGTCGAGCAGGACGACCCCTCCGATGCGACCCTCGACACCGACGCCGCGTTCGCCGGCCGCCGAGGCCACGTGGCTGCGATTCGAGTCGCCGGCGTCAGCAGCAACGTCATCTGGATCGGAGGCGGTCCCGTGCTCTTCAGCGGCACCGGTGTCTTCCGCCAGCTTGCGCCCTCGCCGGACGGGCGCTGGGTGCTCGTCACATGGCCGACCGCGAACCAGTGGGTCTTCGTCCGCACCAGGCGGCGAAAG
>DATAOV010000049.1:0-3678 GCA_036265535.1 Gaiellaceae bacterium
GCCGGCACCAGCGAGGTGCTCCGGCACGAGCTTCATCCCGCATTTGGGGCAGCGGTCGGGCGTGGCGCTCCTCACCTCGGGGTGCATCGGGCAGACGAACACGGCCTCCGCTCCCTCGGGACCGCTCAGGTTCATCTCGGCAACGAAGGCGAGGGTCTTGTCGGGGGGAGTGCCCAGGAAGGGTGCGATCTCTTCTCGGAGCGCGGCCAGGTCAGGGTTGGTCCGAAGTTCCGCGAACCCCTCTGCGAGCGACGGCTCGGCCGGCTCGTCGCCGACGGCGACGGTGGCGAGCCGGTAGGAGCGCTCCGGCGTCCTGTGCTCGAGCGCGAACTCTCCGGGCCGGTCGAAGAGAACGTCGACGACCACGCGCTCCGAGGGCGCCAGCAGGACTTCGTCGATCAGCTCCTCGCGCTCGTAGTGACCGCTGTCGCCGCCGACGAGCTTGAGCCGAGCTCCCGGCAGCGCGATGTTGAACACCCGTGTGTTGGCGGTGTTCGTCAGATAGAGGCGCACGACCTCGCCTTGCCGCGCATCGAGCGAGAGCTCCGGCTCGCCGGCAACGAGCATGACGTTGCCGAACCGGCCCATTGCAACGTGTGTCGTCTCCTCCTCGCTGAACGGGGCGACCTCCCCGCCCTCGATGAGGATGTCGTCGAGGGTGAGCAGCAGCTCGCGGTGGACCGGCGGCCAGTAGTCGGGCTCGGCCGGCACGACGAGGATGTTCCCGTACAAGCCGAGCTCCTGGCCGTAGTCCTCGCGGATGTGCGGGTGGTACCAGTAGGGACCCGGGTCGGGAACGTGCACCTGGTACGTGAAGGTCTCGCCGACCGGGATCGGCGCCTGCGTGTCGTGCGTCCCGTCGTAGCGATTCTCGATCCGCAGGCCGTGCCAGTGGACGGTCGCGTCGAAGTCGCCGTAGTTCGTGACGTGAACGGTGATCGTCGCGGCTTGGGGTGCCTTCAAGGTCGGCCCCGGGATCGAGCCGTTGTAGGCGAGCATCCGCACGGTCGCATCGCCGAGCCGCTTCCGGACCGGAGCGATCTCGAGCTCGTACTCGTCCCCGTCGGCGAGCTCGACGATCTCCGCGCGGGCTGCCTCCGGAAGTCCCTCGGTCTCGGTGGGAAGTCGCATCGCTAGACCATCTCACTCGGTACTCGAGGAGCGCTCTTCGATCGCATCCGCTCGATCCGCTCGGCGATGTACTCGGCGTCGTCATTGACCCAGCCGAGCAAGGCCGAGCCTCGCGTGTACTGCCAGGTCAGGCCGAGGAAATAGAGGCCGGGCACGTCGGTCACACCGCGCCTGTGCCGGATGCGGTCCTCCGGATCGAAGACCGGAAGATCGATCCAGGAGTAGTCGGGGCGGTAGCCGGTCGCCCAGATCACGGCGTCGACCTCGAGCTCGCTGCCGTCGGCGAAACGAACGACGCGACCCGAGGCAGAGACGGCGCGCGGTTTCAGCTCGACGCCGTGCCGCTCGAGCGCGCGCGGACTCGAGCCGATCAGCGTCTCGCGGTGCTGCAGCCGCTGTCCCAGACGCGATTCAACCGTCGTGGCAAGGAGACGCGACTTCGTCAGCCACCAGAACAGGTCTCGGCCAAAGATCCTCTGGGGGAGCGGCGTTTGGCGCGAGCCGACCGAAAGGCACACGCGATGGGACGCAGAGAGCTCCTTGGCGATCTGGAAGCCCGTGTTGCCCCCGCCCACGACGAGCAACGTCCCCTCCGGGATTTGGTCAGGCCGCAGGTAGCCGGTGCTGTGCACCTGGAAGACCTCTGAGTCGAGCTGCCCGGCCAGCTCCGGCACGAGCGGCGCCTGGAAGGGGCCGGTGGCGACGACTACCTGGTCTGCGGTAATCGTCCTGCCGTCCGTCTCCAGCGGAGTCCTGCCGCCGTCGGCCGTGAGTCGGTGCACCGCGCTGCCCAGCTCGATGGGGAGCTCGAACTCTCGTGAGTATCGTTCGAGGTAGGCGATCACCTCGTCGCGGCTCGGGTAGCCGTCGGGATCGCCGGGGAAGGGGAGCCCCGGAAGACCGTCGTAGCGCCGGGGCGTGAAGAGCGTCAGCGATTCCCAGCGCTCGCGCCACGCCGACCCGATCGAATGCGCACGGTCGAGGATCGTAAAGCGGGCGCCCTGACGCTTGAGGAAGTAACCGATCGCCAGGCCCGCTTGGCCTGCCCCGATCACGACGACTTCGTGGTCGGAAGATGCCTGCGCCGACGGCTCGCTCATGCCATCGCGCTTCCCCGCCCTTCGGCATCCAAACGTCCAGGGAACCCGAGGGCACTCCGAGGCCGCCCGCCGGGGTCTGGCCCGCCGCGGTCCTGCTGAACCCGCAGCGGATCAGACAAGCGCGGGGACGACCTCGTCGTTAATCAGCCGGAGCTGTTCGCTCAGTGTCGGGAGCCCTACCACGACGCGGCCGGACCAGCTCTTGACGAGAAACGGGTCGGCGAGAGCGATCGCGATGTGGTTGAAGCCGTTTCCGGCGAAGTCCTGGCGGATGCGCGCGATCCACTCCTCCGGCGTGCCCGACAGGGACAGCCGTTCCCCGACCTCGAGCGACACCTGCGCGAGCGCGCCGTCCACGTCCCCGCGGCCGAAGGCCTCGACCACCGGCCGCACCTCCTCGAAGGGAATCCCGTGCCGCTCGATGAGCTCAGGCGCCATCGACGAGATGTAGAACGCGGCTGCGACGCGCGCTCCTTCCTTCGCGGCGGCACCGTCGTGGGCGACGGCGCCGAGGATCGAGGCGCAGAAATCGAAGTCGTCGTCGAGCGTGCGCCCACCGCGCGTGGCTCCCTCCCGCACGTTCTCGGCGGCGAAGCGAAGGGCCTCGGCGGAGTGAGCGCACGCGACGTGAATCCCGTCCGCGATCTCGCCCCCGAGCCGGAAGGAGCCGGGCCCGCGCATGGCGCCGAGCTTGAGCGGCAGGTGCCTCTGCACCGGCCTCGCGGCGGTGAACAGGCCCGTGTACCGGTAGAAGTCGCCGTCGAAGTCGATCGCCCCCTCGTCGAGGAACGTCCGCATGACCTGATGCGCCTCACGCAGTCGGGCGAGCGGCCGGGTTCCCTGCCACTCGACGTGGTACTGGTCGAGCAGCGCGATGTTCCCGATCGAGAAGACGATCTCGGCACGTCCTCCCGTCAGCTCGTCGAGCGTCGCCGCCTGCTGCGCGATCAGGGTCGGGTCCCGGAGGATCACACCCGAGACCTCGGGGCCGAAACGGATGCGGCTGGTCCGCCCAGCGGCCCCCGCGAAGAGCGTCCACATGTCCTTGTGGTAGGTCTCGTCCGCGCTGTAACAGGCGTCGAACCCGAGCTCGTCGGCGAGTGCGATGAGGTCGATCAGTTCGTCGAGCGGGTGCTCGGGCAGGAGTTGGCAGCTGAAGCGCATCGGTGCCTGTTCCGCAGGTTCTCACGCCGCTTCGAGATCGTCCAGACGACGGCCCCAGGCCGCCAGGCGCTCGACGCTTGCCGGGTCACACCTTGCGGAAGTCGCTCGGAGCTCCTTCATAAGAGGCGGAAGCGAGGGGGAGCCGGGCGGCCGAGCCCCGCAGGGCTAGGCGGCCCTAGTCCCGCAGGTGAGTAGCCGCCCGGCTCCAGCTTTCTAGCGAGATCCGGTTGGCGCACGGCCACGGCTCGGACGCCGCGAGCCTGCTAGCGAACCCAGAGCTGAT
>DATAOV010000050.1:0-6279 GCA_036265535.1 Gaiellaceae bacterium
TTCGGGACGAGCCGCGGGTCGGCGGTGAAGACGCCTTTCACGTCCGTGTAGATCTCGCAGACCTGCGCGCCCAGCGCGGCCGCGAGCGCAACCGCAGTCGTGTCGGAGCCGCCGCGGCCGAGTGTCGTGATGTCGTAGTCGGTCGAGACGCCCTGGAAGCCGGCGACGAGCACGATCTTGTCCTGGTCGAGCGCCTCGTGGATGCGGCGTGCGCGGACGTCCACGATCTTGGCCCGGCCGTGGACGGTGTCGGTGACGATCCCGGCCTGGGAGCCGGTCAGCGAGATCGCCTCGGCGCCGAGATCGTGGATCGCCATCGCCGCGAGCGCACAGGAGATCCGCTCGCCGACCGAGATCAGCATGTCCAGCTCGCGCGGTTTGGGTCGCGGCGAGACCTCGTAGGCGAGGCGGACGAGGTCGTCGGTCGTGTCGCCCATCGCCGACAGCACCGCCACGACGCGGTTGCCGGCCGCACGCGCCTCGACGAGCCGCCGGGCGACGTCCTTCAGCTTCTGCGGGTCGCCGACTGACGTCCCCCCGAACTTCATCACGAGCGTGCCGAGGCGCGGCTCCGCGGCCGCGAGGTCGGGAAGCGGCTCGAATTCGGTCGCAGTCACGCTGGGAAGTGTTCCTACATTTCTCGGCGGCCGCTCAGCGCCCTGCCGAGGGTGACCTCGTCGGCGTACTCGAGGTCGGCGCCCACCGGGAGACCGCTCGCCAGACGCGTTACGCGCACACGGCCGCGGAGGCGGTCGGCGAGGTAGGCGGCGGTCGCCTCGCCGGTCATGTTCGGGTTCGTCGCGAGCACGACCTCCTCCACGCCGTTCCGCTCGACGCGGCCGAGCAGCTCGTCGATGCGCAGGTGCTCCGGCTCGACGCCGTCCAGGGGCGAGAGCGAGCCGCCGAGCACGTGGTAGAGCCCGCGGTACTCGTGGGTGCGCTCCACCGAGATCAGGTCGGCCGGCTGCTCGACGACGCAGACGATCGTGTGGTCGCGCCGCGCGTCGCGGCAGATCTCGCAGATCTCCTCCTCGGTCAGGTTGCCGCACTCGCGGCAGAAGCGGACGCGCTCCTTGACCTCCTCGAGCGCCTGGGCGAGCGCGAGCGCCTCCTCCTTCGGCACGCGCAGCAGGTGGAACGCGAGCCGCTGCGCGGTTCTCTGGCCGACCCCCGGCAGGCGGGTCAGCTGCGCGACGAGGTTCTCGACCGACGGGCTGAACACCGGCCCATTGTGCCTGGGCTAGTCGTCGGAGACGCCGGCGTTCTCGGCCAGGCGGCCAAGGGCGACCTCGAGCAACGATGCAGCGACCTCCGGGTGCGTCGCCACCAGGCCGCGGAAGCTCGCCCGGTCGAGGGCGAGGCAGCGTAGCGGGGTCTTCGCGCGCACGCGCGCGGTGCGGATCGCGTCTGGCTTCATCAGCGCCAGCTCGCCGAAGAACTGGCCGGGCCCGAGCTCGACATGGTCGCGCTTCGTCTCGACGACCGCTGTCCCCTCGGCGATGAAGAACATGCCCGTTCCGGCCTGGCCGGGTTGGACGAGCAGCTGGCCCGCCGGCACCTCGACCTCGTTCGCGGCCTGGGCGATCGCGGCGAGGTCGTCGTCGGCGAGGCCGACGAACAGCGGCACGCGGCGAAGGGCGTCGACGCCCGTATCGGTCACAGGCCCGGCAGCCCGAGGCCGTGCAGGCCGCCGAGCGCGGGCCCGAGCTTCGACTCGATCAGGCTCTGCGAGGAGCGCAGCGCCTCGTTCACCGCAGCGACCACCATGTCGGCGAGCATCTCCGGGTCATCGGGGTCGATCGCCTTCGGGTCGATCGTAATCTCCTTGATCTCGCCGCCGCCGGTCGCGACGACCTTGACCATCCCGCCGCCCGCCGTGGCTTCGACGGTCTCGTTCTTCAGCTCCTCCTGGGCTTGCTGCATCTGGGCCTGCATGTCCTGCATCTGCTGCAGCATCTTGTTGAAGTCCATCGCGTTCACCGTGGTTTTCTCCTTTGGGCGGGCTCGCTGGCGGTGAAGCTCGTGCGAGGCTTAGGACCTTGCCAGGCGCGCAGCGTGCTCATGTCTCGTCGCTCACCTCGCGGGCGTCGAAGGTGCCTTTCATCAGCTCGATGATCTCCTCCTCGCTCACCGGCTCGTCTGGCGCGGGCTCGTCCTCGGCCTCGCCGTTCTCGCCGACCTCGAACTCGAGTGCGAGGTGCCGGCCCGTGACCTCGTAGAGCGCCTCGGCGAGGAGGGTCGCGTTCTTCGGCTCCTCGGCCAGCTCCCGGTGGAACGACGCGGTGCGCGGAAACTCGACCGTGAGCGTGTCGCCGGCGAGACCCTTCGGGTGCGCCTCCCGCAGAACCGACGCGGTCGGGATCGACTTCTCCTCGACCGCCGGCAGAATCGTCCGCTGCCACGCCTCCTGCAACTGCTCGAGGTCCACGTCCGGAGGCGCCGCGGCGTGGCTCTGCTTCGGCTCCAGGGTGACCTCCGGACTAGCAGGTGCACGATCCATTCCGCTGTCTGCGGAATGGCGGGCCTCCAGCTGCTCTAGGCGATAGCCAACGGACTCGCGCGAGAGGTCCGCAGCCGGCCGGGTCACCTTGACGAGCGCGAGCTCGAGCGGCAGGCGCGGGTCTCCGCCCTGGCGCATGTCCTCGACGGCCACGGCCAGCAGGTCGCAGAGCCGCAGCACCGTCGCCTCGCCGAGCTGGTTCGCCTGCTCGCGCAGCCGCTCACGGGTCTCCTCGGTGACCGGCAGCGATTCCGGCACCTCGCCCATGTGCTGGACGAGCAGCAAGTGGCGCAGGTGCTCGAGCAGGTCGGTCACGAGACGCCCGAGATCCTGGCCCTGCTCCGAGAGCTCCTCGACGAACGTCAGGGCACCGGCGGTGTCGCGATCAACCACCAGGTCGCACAACCGGAACAACGCCTCCTCTTCGACCGCGCCGAGCAGCTGCAGTACCGCCTGCACCGTGACCTGGTTCTCGGTGGCCGCAGCGAGCTGATCCAACGTCGAGACGGCATCGCGGTATGCCCCGCGCGCCGCCCGCGCGATCAGCGAAAGCGCCGCGTCCGGGGCTTCGATCCCCTCGCCGTCGGCCACGCGCCGGAGCACCTGCACGAGCTCGGGCAGCCGCGGTCGCGAGAAGACGAACGTCTGGCAGCGCGACCTTACGGTCGGCAGCATCTTCCCGAGGTCGGTCGTGCAGAAGACGAAGACGAGGTGCGGCGGAGGCTCCTCGATCAGCTTCAGCAGCGCGTTGAAGGCGGCGTCCGTGAGCTGGTGCGCTTCGTCGAGGATGTAGACCTTGTAGCGGCCCTCGACCGGCTGCAGCACGACGCGCTCCCGGATCTCGCGAATGTCGTCGATCCCGCGCTGTGAGGCCGCGTCCATCTCGATCACGTCGAGGGAGGTGCCGTCGGCGATCGCGCGGCACACGTGGCAGGTCTTGTCGGGCGTCGGCGTCGGGCCCTGCTCGCAGTTCAGCGCCTTCGCGAGGATGCGCGCGAGGGAGGTCTTGCCGGTGCCGCGCGGCCCGGCGAAGAGGTACGCCTGCCGGATCTGCCCGTGCGCGATCGCGTTCCGCAGCGTCCGCGTCACCGCCTCCTGGCCCACGACCTCGTCGAAGTCCTGCGGGCGGTATTTCCGGTACAGCGCGGCCACGTGGCGACTCTATCGAAGGCTTCTCGGGAGCAAGAGCCGCGGCCTCGGGCCGGGCGCACCGCGCGCCTGGGAGGCATTCCTTAGCGCTGCTTCCTCCCGGATCTGACGCGATTCGGAAGCTCCCACCGCACGGGTCCCGGCCCGAGCCCGCGGCGCGCGCGATCGTACCAAGTGAACCATGTTCCGCCGCCGGGAGGAGGATCGCCGGCTTGGCGGCGGAACACTGTTAGTCGATCAGTTCAACGGGCAGCCGCCGTTGTTAGCCGCGTCGAGTACGTCCTTCACGTCGAGGATCGTGTCTCGGTCACCCGATGCAAGCGCGTCGTTGACCATGTCCACGACCTCCGCGGTCGTGAAGGCGTACGCGATGCTCAGGGAGTTGAGGTACGCCGCAGCGGCTTGCCTGAGCAAGATGTTCTTCGCATCCTGCACGGTCGGTCCGCCCTGGAAGCTCAGAGCCTCGAGCAGGGTCGTCCCGGCCGGCCAGCCGGTGTTCGTGAATCCGGCGTCCGCCAGAGTGGTGGTGGTCGGCACCGGCCAGCTGTCGAAGTGCTGGGGCTGCTTCCAGTACCCCGGCGTGCACCCCTCTCCACCGGTCGTCGTGGTGGTGGTCGTGGTTGTCGTGGTGCTCGTCGTCGACGTGGTGCTCGTGGTCGACGTGGTGTCCGTGCTCGTGGTGCCTCCGGCGAAGCCGACGCCCGCAAGGGCTCCCGCCGCGATGAATCCGCTGACTGCCAGCACGGAGATCACGAGAACTTGCAGGATCCGCCGCTTTCGCTTCTTCATTGCCTCATCCCCTTAGCGCTCGGAGGCGCTTTTGCTCGACGACATAGCCTTTGGCTCGGAGCGGAAGTCGACCCCTTGCCGCGAAGAGGTTTTGCATGTCACGAATCACCCCTCCCCTGGTGGTGTTGCCTCGCGTTGACAGATTCATCTAAGCAGCCACTGCGCGGGTGGTGGAACCCCCCGTTCGGGGAGGTTCCGATCGGCGCCGTCTCGGGGGTGTTTGCGGTCGGTGCCGCGGCGCTTGCGCTTGCGGTGCCCGCCGCCTCGGCGCAAGCGCCGCCTCAGCGGTTGACGCGAGCTGCCGCAACAAAGCTCGTCCTGGATCACCCGAGGATCGCGGCGTGGCTTCATCGTTACCAGGGAAGGAAACTCCTGACCGTCGCGAGCTACCGGAAGCAGCGCGGAGTCTGGGACGTGAAGGTCTTCGCCGGCGCGGCAGGCGAGGTCGCCCTCGGCACCGTCGACGATCGGAGTGGGCGAGTCCTGGAGGCATGGAGCGGTCCGCAAGTCGCATGGCCGATCGCGCGCGGCCCGCTCGGTGGAAAGCAATTGAACCGCGTCGGCGTGTGGCTCGCCTTCTGCGCCGTCTTCCTCGCTGGGCTCGCGAACTTCCGCAAGCCGCTCACGGTGCGGAACCTCGACCTTTTCGTCCTGCTCTCGTTCTCCGCTTCGCTCTGGTATTTCAACCACGGCCACGTCTTCGCGAGCGCCTCATGGGCCTACCCGCCACTCGTGTACCTGCTCGCTCGATGTTTCTGGACCGCCTGGAAAGGCGGAAGCGGCCTTGCGCGGCCGCTTTGGCCGGTTTGGCTCCTCGTCGCCGCGACCTGCTTCCTCGTCTCGTTCCGGATCGGCCTGACCCTGCATTCGTCGTCTGTGATCGACGTCGGGTATGCAGGCGTGATCGGCGCGGACCGGATCGAGCACGGCCGTCCTCCATACGGCAACTTCCCGATCGAGGGCAACCTGCCCCCCTGTGGCCGGCCCGATGCCAACGGGGCGATCCACGAGCGAATCCAGCCGGACGGCCGCTGCGAGACCGCGAACCCGTTCGGCGACACGTACGGGCCCGTCACGTACGAGGCATACCTACCGGGCCTCTGGCTCTTCGGCTGGACAGGGAGGTGGGATCGCCTGCCCGCCGTCCGCTACACGACCGTCGCATTCGACCTGCTGGCGGTGCTGGGGCTTGCGGCTGTAGGTCTCCGCTTTGGTGGGCCGGTGCTCGCGGCGATGCTGGCCTTCGCTTGGGCCGCGTACCCCTTCACGCAGTACGCCGCGAACGCGAACACCAACGACGCTCTCATGCCGGCGCTGCTCGTATGGGGCTTCTTCGTGCTCACGTCCGACCTGGGCCGCGGGGCGCTGTCGGCCCTGGCGGGCTGGGCGAAGTTCGCCGCGTTCATCGTCGCGCCGCTGTGGGCGTCGTATCCCACGCTCCGCCGCCCGCGGCACGCCCTCCTGTTCGCGCTTGGCTTTCTCTTGGCGACCGTGGCGTGCGGGTGGATCGTTCTTCTCGACGGCAACCCAGCGCACGCGCTCCACGTCTTCTACGAGCGGACGATCTCGATCCAGGTCCACCGCCGCTCACCCTTCTCGATCTGGGACTGGCGCCAGTACCACGCTGCGGGCCTGCCGGACCTCCACGTCCTACAAAAAGTGCTTCAGGCGCTGCTCGTCATCGGCGCGTTCGCCGTCGCCCTGTTCCCGAGACAGAAGTCACCGCTCCAGCTCGCCGCGCTGACGGCGGTACTCTTGATCGGCTTCGAGATCGTGCTCACGCACTGGTCGCTCCTGTACATCACCTGGTTCTTTCCGTTCGCGGCGCTTGCGCTGCTCAG
>DATAOV010000051.1:0-9667 GCA_036265535.1 Gaiellaceae bacterium
CCGCACGGGACACCGGCCGGTCGCGGAGGAACGGGTCGCCCCGACCCGCGCGCTCGAGTTCGGGCTCGCGCTCTCGGCCTTCTCCTTCGTCCTGCTGGCGTCGATGGTCAACGTCCTGACCGCGGTGCTCGCGCTCGTCGGTAACCTCTTCTACGTCCTCGTCTACACCCGCTGGCTCAAGCGCTCGACCCCGCAGAACATCGTCATCGGGGGCGCGGCGGGAGCGGTTCCGCCCCTCGTCGGCTGGGCCGCGGTCACCGGGAACCTCACGCTGCCGGCGCTGTTCCTGTTCCTGATCGTGTTCTTCTGGACGCCGCCGCACTTCTGGGCCCTCGCGCTGGTGATCAAGCGCGACTACGAGGCGGCGCGGATCCCGATGCTCCCGGTCGTGCGCGGAGACCGCGAGACGGCCCGCCAGATCGTCTGGTACTCCATCGTGCTCGTGGCGGTGACGTTGCTGCCGTTCGCCTGGCACACGGCAGGCGTCCTCTACCTCTCGGCGGCCCTCATGCTGGGAGCGGTGTTCCTCCGCCTCGCCTGGCGGTTGCGCGCCGAGACGACCACGGCCCGGGCGGGCGTCCTCTTCAAGTACTCGCTGCTCTATCTCGCGCTGCTCTTCGTGGCGCTCGCGGTGGACCCGCTGATCGGATGAGCGGCCCTGAACTGGAGCGGAGGAACATGGTCCTCGGCTGGGCGCTGTTCGGTCTGTTCGTCTTCCTGTTCGGCCTGACCGTCGTGATCGGGCTGATCTACCTCGCACTCGACTGAGCCTGCCCGAGGGCATCTTCCTCGCGCGGCCCGACGAGGTCGGGAAAGGAATCTCCCTGGCGGTCAAGGACCTCTTCGACACCGCGGGGCTCGTCACGACCTACGGCTCGATCCTTTTCGACGAGCACGTGCCGGCCGAGACGGCAGAGGCGGTCCGTCGGCTCGAGGCCGCCGGCTACGTCGACGTCGGCAAGACGAACCTGCACGAGTTCGCGTACGGAACGACCTCTGAGAACCCGCATTTCGGAACGGTGCCGAACCCACTCGCGCCGCGCCGCATCGCCGGCGGCTCGAGCGGCGGTTCGGCGGCGGCGCTCGCGGCCGGCCTCGCCGACGCGGCCCTCGGCACGGATTCCGGCGGCTCGATCCGGATCCCGGCCGCGTGTTGCGGCGTCGTCGGCTTCAAGCCCAGTTACGGGCTCGTGCCGATGCTGGGCTGCTTCCCGCTCGCGCCGAGCTTCGACCACGCCGGGCCGATGGCGCGCGACGTCGCGCGCTGCGCGGCGATGATGACGGCGCTGGCTCCGAACTTCGAGCCCCCTGTGGAGGTGGAGCTCTCGGACCTCGAGGTCGGGGTCGCCTGGCTCGAGCACGCAGACCCGAAGGTGCGCGAGCGTATCGAGCGCGCCGCGGCGGTGTTTCCACACGCGCGCACTCTCGAGCTCCCGCAGGCTCACAAGATCGGAGCCGCGTTCCGGGGCGAGGTGGCCGACGTCCACCGCGAGCTCTTCCTGGAGCACTCCGAGTCCTACGGCGAGAACGTCCGGACGAAGATCGAGCGCTGCCTCGCGCTGACGGAGGCCGAGTACGACGCCTCGGCCGCAGAGCGAGAGCGCTACCGGGAGCGGCTGCTCGAGGCCGCCGCCGGAGTCGACCTGGTGCTGACGCCGACGCTCGTCTGCGTCGCTCCGCCCGCTCCCGCAGAGGAGCTCGCGATCCGCGACAAGCTGACCTTCCTGACGCTCCCGTTCAATGCCGGCGGCTGGCCGGCGCTCGCGTTGCCCTGCGGAGCCGCCGAGCACGGACTGCCCGCCTCCGTCCAGCTGGCCGCCCCTCCGGGCGAGGACGCCAGAGTCTTGGCTGCCGGGGCCGCGCTCGAGCGGGCGCTGTCACCCGGTTGACGTCACTCGAACGAGTGACTGACCGCTGAGGGCCGGTGCCGACAACTTCTGCTGATGGTCTGCGCCCGTCTGACTGCTGCGTTCGTTGCCGCGCTCGCGGTCGCAGCGCCTGCCGGCTCGGCCCTGGCGGCCAACCGCGGACCGCATGGGCTGCATGCCTTCACGCTGCGCGCGAACGAGCCCGTCGTCCATACCTTCTCGCGCACCCCGTCGTTTGCCTGGAATCCCGTCGCCGGCGCGGTGACGTACCGCTTCGAGCTGTCGACGAGCAAGAACTTCTCGGACAGCGGCATCGTCTGGTCGAGCAAGGGGCTGAAGGGCCCGGCCGTCTCGGTCCCGATCTCGCTCCCCTGGATGACCGGCAACCCCTATTCGCTCTATGCGCACGTGCGTGCGTTCACGCGCCGGGGCGCGACCGCCTGGAGCGCGCCGTTCGGATTCAACATGCGCTGGTCGGCGGTCCCGGCGCCGATCGCTCCCGCGTACCCAGGACTGCTCCGCTGGAGCGCCGTCCCCGGCGCGAACGCCTACATGGTCTGGCTCGTCGACGCCGGCAAGTGGTTCTCGACCCGCTCGAACATGGCAGACGAGCGCGAGTACTACACCTTCCACCAGGACCCGGCCTACAGCGGCGTCGTGCACTGGCGAGTCCGCCCGGTGCGCTGGCTCTACGGCGAGACCGAGAACGGCCTGCCTTCTGTGTCGTACGGGCCCTGGAGCCCGATCTACTCGAGCTACAACCCGCCGTTCGCGACCGGGCCGCTGACCGATCTCGCCACCGTCTCGAACGTCGTCTCGGACGCGACCCACACGCGCGAGCACGAGGTAATGCCCGCCTTCGTCTACAGCGGGAACACCTCGATCTGGAACACAACGCAGGAGCTCTACCGCATCGAGGTCTTCACCGACGAGGACTGCCTCAACACCGTCTTCCGTGGCGCGATCACCGGCGCACCGGCCTACGTGCCGCGCCCGACAGGGCCCCTCGGACTGCCGACCGACGTCACCTCGATCACTGCAGCTCGGAGCGTGTTCCTGCCCGACGGGACCGAGCCCGACTCGTACACCAACGACTACATCTCGGTGAAGGGCAGCGAGTCCGACGTCTCCGCGGGCCCCCCGAGCGGCGGCGCCACCGGCCTTCCTTCAGGCCAGGTCGTCAAGGGCGCCAAGGTCGACCTCTGGGACAGCAATTGGTCCGGCGGCCGCTACTACTGGACGGTCATGCCGGTCAACGCCGTGCCCGCAACCACCGTCACGACGACCCTCGCGAACGCGGCGCTGGCGGGAGACACGACCATCACGGTCGCCAACGGCACCGGGATCGTCGCCGGTGACGCGCTCAAGGTCGGTTCCCCCTCCGGAGAGAACGCGGTCGTGAAGTCGGTCGTCGGGAACTCGATCACGCTCGCATCCGGCCTGAACGCCCTCCACAGCGCCGGCGAAGACGTCGTGCGCACGGGCGGCGGGGTCACCTACCGCGAGGCGGAGCTGACGCAGGATGCCTGCGCCAGCGGCCGCCGGATGAGCTTCGGCAAGTCGAGCGAGCCGGTCGTCACCGGCTCGACGGCGCCGTTTGCCTCGGGCCTCTCGCCCGACGGCAAGCTCGTGGCCGCGGTGAGCGCTCGGCCCCGCTTCTACGGGCAGCCGCTCGTTGCTTGGCAGCCGGCGGCAGGCGCGGATCAGTACGAGGTGCAGTGGAGCCCGAAGCTCTATCCGTGGAAGACCGCAGGCACCCAGTACACGTGGGGCACCTCGCTCACGCTCCCGCTGTCGCCCGGCACGTGGTACTACCGCGTGCGCGGCCTCGACTTCCTGATGGCCGGGTCGAAGCCGCAGATGTCGTGGTCGGATCCGGTGCGGCTCATCGTGACGAAGCCGCGCTTCCGGGTCGTTCGCTAGCTCCGCTCGAGGAGCCGCCGATCCGAGCGGCTGCGCTGCGTCCGCGCGGCGACGAGGGCGAGCCCGCCCAGAACCAGCAGAGGGGCGGCGACGATCAGCGCGTAGAGCAGGATCTGCAGCTCGCGCGCTAGCACCGAGCCAGCGTCGTCGAGCGTTCTGTCGAGACGGCTGGGCGCGGCGGTGGCCTTCGACCTCGGCGTGACAAGCGTCAGCGCCACACGAGCGAGCTCCGCGCGGCGGACGGTCGCCCGCAACCGCTTCTGCTGCGCAACGAGCCTGCGCTTTTCGATCCTGAGCAGCCGCTCCAGCCGGTCACGCTCGTTCGTGGGCAGGCTACCCTCGAGCCGACGCTCCAGCGCCGCGATCCCCCGGCGCAACGCGGTGATCCGCGAGCTCTGAGCATCAGCCCGCTGTTGCAGATCCCGCACCGAGATCCTCTGCGAGAGCAGCGTGCCGTAACCGGAGAACTGGGCCAGCGCCCGCTGGACGCGGTCGATCGGGACCCGGAGGACCAACGCAGAGGTTCCACGGCGGCCGGGGATGTCGAACGACGCGGACGCGACGTAGCCCCCGAGCGTCCGCGTCACGCGCATCGCCTGCTGAGTCCGGCGCGAGAGCTCGTCCGTATCCCTCACGCGCAAGGTGAGAGAGGCGTCGTACTGCTGCAGCCGACCTGCGGCGTGCGGGAGCGCCCGCTGCTTCTCGTCCAGGGCCTGGCCCAAGGGCAGCGGAACTGGCTCGCCGTGGCTCTCCGTCATAGGGGCGGGCGACCGGGCGGCGCGAAACACCTCCACACGGGAGCCGCTCTTCGAGCCGGAGTGAACAACGCCGACCACCGCGGCGACTCCAAGCGATGCTGCGAGCACGCTCAGGGCAACCGCCGGCGCAAGCCGCCTGAGGCTCGGAGGCGCCCAACGCGCCGGAGGCGGCGAGAGCGACTCGACACGCTCTCGCAACTGCGCAGGGGCCGTCGGCTTCCCGGCCCGCAACTCCCTTGCGACCTGCTCGAACCGGTCGTCCACGAGCTCAAGCGGCGACACCGGCGCTCACCTCCTTCTCGAGCTTCTGCAGCGCGCGGCTCAAACGCGTCGAGCAGGCGCTCACGCTGATCCCGAGCACCCGCGCGGTCGCCTCGCCGTCCAGCTCGAGCACGATCCGCAGCGCGATCACCTCACGCTCGGCGGCCGACAGCTGCGCGAGAGCGCGCTCCAGCGCCGGCGACAGCCCCTCGCCGAACACCGGCTCCGCCCTCTCGCGCAGCTCGGCGACCGCATAGCGGCTCTCGCGCCGGCGGCGGCGCTCCTCGCTGCGGAAGTGGTCGAGCGCCGTCGAGCGCGCCAGCTGGCAGAGCCACGTGCGCGGCCCGCCGCGGCGCGGGTCGAAGCGGTGCCAGCGCTCCAGCGCCCTCGTGAACGTCTCGGCTGTCAGGTCTTCGGCCACGGCTCGGTCTCCGGTCAGATACACGAGGAAGGCGTGCACGTCGTCGAGGTGGCGCCTCGCCGCCTCGGCGAAGTCCTCCGCGCTCGCCCTCGCCTTCACGACACCTATACGCCGCCGCGGCCCCGCGGCGTCACATCACGCCGCCGAGCGGACGGCTTGCTCGTAGATGCGGTCGCGAGCGAAGCGGTCGAGCTCGTCGCTGAGGAGGTCGGCGGGATCGGGCGGATCGCCCGGCGGGAACGGCGCCGGCTCGCCATCGACCTCGACGCTGACGAGGCGGTCGGACGGCTCGTGCTCGAGCTCGATCTCGCGGTCGAGCCGCGAGCGCAGCCACCCGGCGAGCAGATGGGCCTGCGCCTCGGTCCCTGTGACCTTGATCCGCCTCACCTCGGCGATCCCCGGCCAGAGCGAGGCGAGCTGGGGACGCCAGCGGCTGGTTCGGGCCCAGGCGATGTCGGAGACCATCACGCGGTCGAAGATCTCGGCCAGCCGCCCATACGGCGCGGGCAGGCCGGGCCACTCGGTGCTGTCGACGATCAGGCGGTCGACGACGTCCAAGAGCTCCTCGAACGGCCGCTCGCCGAAGGGCGGCACCCCGCGCCAACGCAAGAACACCGGCAGGTCCGGGAGCAAGAGTGGCTGGACGATGCTCGCCGGTACCGACGCGCGGTTGCCGCAGAGCTCGATCCTGATCGTCTCCGTGCAGACCTGCTGGGCGACCCCGGACTGGAAGCAGTCCACCTCGGTCCTCGCCTCGATCCCGTCGTCCTCGTCCGGCCGCGGGAAGAGCACGATCGTGCGCGACGGATGCCGCTCTGCGAGGCCGGCGAGAACGTCCTCGGCAGCCTCGACCCAGGCCTCCGGAACCCAGGCGAGGTGCGTCATGACGCTGGTCCGCTGGTACGGCTCGCCGGACTCAGGATGGAACCGGCTCGCCGCGAGCTCGCGGTCGATCTCGGCGATGGACGCTAGTGCCGTCGCCACTGTCGTCCGTCCCGTCGCATGAGCTCGTTCGCGGCCCCGGGGCCCCACGTGCCCGCGGCGTAGTTCGGGAACGCAGGCCGGTCGCGCTTCCAGAGGGCGACGATCGCGTCGACGAGCGACCACTGCTCCTCGACCTCGTCGGCCCGCGTGAACAGCGTGGCGTCGCCGAGCAGGCAGTCCAGGATGAGCCGCTCGTAGGCCTCGGGTATGCCGGTGCGGAAGGTGCCGCCGTAGAGGAAGTCCATGTGGACGGTGCGCAGCATCATCCCCTGGCCCGGCACCTTGGCCGCGAACTCGAGCGACACGCCCTCGTCCGGCTGGATGTGGACGACGAGCACGTTGGGCCGCAGACCCTCCTCGTCGGCCTGCTCGAACGGCGGGTGCGGCGCCCGCTTGAACTCGATCGCGATCGTCGTCTCGCGACGGGCCAGACGCTTCCCCGCGCGGACGTAGAAGGGCGTGTCGGCCCAGCGCCAGTTGTCGACGTACAGCTTCGCCGCGACGAAGGTCTCGGTCATCGAACGCGGGTCGACGCCGGGCTCCTCGCGGTAGCCGGGCACCTCCTCGCCCTCGATGTAGCCGCGCCCGTACTGGCCGCGAACGACGTGCTTCGGCCCCGGCGTGTGCAGCGCGCGGAGAACCTTCACCTTCTCGTTGCGCACGGACTCGGCGGTGAAGTCGATCGGCGGCTCCATCGCGGTCAGCGCCACCAGCTGGAGCAGGTGGTTCTGGAAGACGTCTCGGATCGCCCCCGCCTGCTCGTAGAAGGCGGAGCGGCCCTCGATGCCCATCGTCTCGGCGACCGTGATCTGGATGTGGTCGACGAACTGGCGGTTCCAGATCGGCTCGAAGATCCCGTTCGCGAAGCGGAGCGCGAGCAGGTTCTGGACCGTCTCCTTGCCGAGGTAGTGGTCGATCCTGAAGATCTCGCTCTCGTCGAAGTGGTGGTCCAGCTCCGCGTTCAACTCCCGGGCCGACTCGAGGTCCCGGCCGAAGGGCTTCTCGATGATCAGGCGCGTCCAGCCCTGGCTCGAGCGCCGCTCGCCGATCTCGCGCACGAGGGTGGCAACCGCGTCCGGCGGAACGGCGAAGTAGTAGACCCGGTTGCCGGCCGTTCCGCGCTGCTCGTCGAGCTCGGTCAGCACTTCTGCGACTCGGTCCTCGCCGCCGTCGTCGGCAAAGTCGGTCGCGACATAGCGCATCCCCTCGGCGAGCCACTCCCAGACCTCGTCGCGGAACTCGTCGCGGCCGAACTCCTGCACCGCGTGCTTCATGCGCTCGCGGAACTCGTCGTCGGTCTCCTCGCTGCGGGCCACGCCGACGACCCCGAAGTGCTCGGGCAGCAGGCGGCGGAGCGCGAGCGAATAGAGCGCCGGAAAGAGCTTGCGCCGGGTCAGGTCGCCCGAGGCACCGAAGATGACGAGCGCGCAGGGGTCGGGCGTGCGCCTGAGGGTGAGCCCCTCGAGCAGCGGGTTCTCCTGTGTCGCCGGCTGCGCGGTCTCGGTCACTCGCCCTTCTCCAGGTGCCCGCCGAAGGCATGCCGCATCGCCGAGAGGACGCGGTTGCCAAACTCGGCTTCGCCGCGCGAGGAGAAGCGATCGAAGAGCGAAGCCGCGAGGACGGGCACCGGCACGCCCTCCTCGACTGCCGCCTCCACCGTCCAGCGGCCCTCGCCCGAGTCGCTCACGCGGCCCGCGTAGGTGTCGAGCTCCGGCGACTCGTGCAGCGCCTGGGCGGCGAGGTCGAGCAGCCAGGACGCGATCACCGAGCCGCGGCGCCAGAGCTCCGTCACCGCCGCGAGGTCGAGCTCGTAGCGGTAGTGGTCGGGGTCACGGAGCGGCGTCGTCTCCGCGTCCGACTCCTGTTCATGAAGCCCGACGTTCGCGTGCTTGAGCACGTTCAACCCCTCCGAGTACGCCTGCATGAGTCCGTACTCGATCCCGTTGTGGACCATCTTGACGAAGTGGCCCGCTCCGGAGGGACCGCAGTGGAGCCAGCCCTGCTCCTCGGGCGCCGGATTTCCGCCGCGACCGGGCGTCCGTTCCGCAGCATCGGCGCCGGGCGCGAGCGCCTGGAAGACCGGCTCGAGGCGGGCGACCGCCTCGTCGTCGCCGCCGATCATCAGGCAGTAGCCGCGGCGAAGGCCCCAGACGCCACCGCTCGTGCCGACGTCGACGAAATGGATCCCGCTCTCGCGTAGCTCGCTCGAGCGACGCAGGTCGTCGACGTAGTACGAGTTGCCGCCGTCGACGATCGTGTCTCCGTCCTCGAGGTGGGGCGCGAGCTCCGAGACGATGGAGTCGACGATGGCCGCCGGCACCATCAGCCAGACCGAACGCGGCGCCTCGAGCTGCTGTGCCAGCTCTTCGAGCGACGACGCCGTCGACTCGACGTGAGGGTCGAATGTCTTCACGTGGTGGCCGGCCGCGCGCAGCCGTTCCGTCATGTTCCCGCCCATGCGGCCGAGGCCGACCATGCCCAGCTCCACTAGAGGTCCTCCAATCTGATTCGCACGATTCGCCGCCCTCGCTCCTCGAGCGACGAGAAATCACCCGCGGCCTGCGCCTGGATCAGCCGCCGGAAGCCGAACTTCCGGCCCGGGATGGCAACCTCCTTGCCCGGATCGTCCACCACCTGCACGAACAAGCCCGTGTTCGGGCCGCCCTTGTGCAGCTGGCCGGTCGAGTGCAGGTAGCGCGGGCCCAGGTTATGGGTGACGACGCACCCGGTCTCGACGCCGGCGCGCTCCACCAGCGGCCCCAGCTCGGCCTCCCGCTCCGGATCGATGAACGCCTGGATCGCGACGTAGTCGCCGGGACGCGCCTGCGCGAAGAGCTCCTCGAGCGAGCCGCTGGGCTCGACCGCAGGATCCCCACCCCGGGCCAGCACCTCGCTCGTCTTGTCCTTCGCCGCCTGCACGTCGGGCTGGTCGAACGGGTTGATCCCGAGGATCGAGCCGGCGACGGCGGTGGCGAACTCCCACCGGAAGAACTCCTGGCCGACCTCGTACGGGTCGTCCACGCGGAACTCGGGGCGCTGCACGTCGTCGGAGTAGCCGAACGCGACAGGGACGAGGCCCTTGCCCTCCTTGCCCGTCGACTCCGCGAGCAGCTGCTCGACCCAGAGCCCGAAGTCGCCGGCGACGAGCACCTTGTCGCGCCCCTCGCGCCAGCCCTCGCCGAGCTCGAGGCCGAGCTCGAGCCCGGGGTTGCCCTCCTCGAAACGGCAGGCCTCCCGCATCTCCTCCGCGCGCTCGAGGAGACGGAGCGCGTCGACGCCCATCAGCACCGCCGGGACGATCCCGAACGCCGAGAGCGCCGAGTAGCGCCCGCCGATCGTCGGCTCGCCGTGGAAGACGCCCGCGAACGCCCGCTCCCGCGCGAGCAGCTCGAGCTCCGAGCCGGGATCGGTGATCGCAACGAACCGCCTGCCGTCACCGCCGGTCTCGTCCC
>DATAOV010000052.1:0-5775 GCA_036265535.1 Gaiellaceae bacterium
GCTCTTGCGGGCGATCTTGTCGACCTCGTCGATGTAGATGATCCCGGTCTCGGCCTTCTTGACGTCGTAGTCGGCGGCCTGGATCAGCTTGAGCAGGATGTTCTCGACGTCCTCGCCGACGTAGCCGGCCTCGGTGAGCGCAGTCGCGTCGGCGATCGCGAAGGGGACGTTGAGGATCCGCGCGAGCGTCTGAGCGAGCAGTGTCTTCCCGCACCCCGTCGGGCCGAGCAGGAGGATGTTCGACTTCTGCAGCTCGACGTCGTCGTCCTCGGCCGCCATTTGCACGCGCTTGTAGTGGTTGTAGACGGCGACGGCGAGCGTGCGCTTCGCCTCCTCCTGCGAGACGACGTAGTCGTTCAGGACCGAGTAGATGTCTCTCGGCCGCGGCAGGTTGTCGAGATCGAGTTGCGCAGGAGCGGTCAGCTCCTCGTCGATGATCTCGTTGCAGAGATCGATGCACTCATCGCAGATGTAGACGCCGGGCCCGGCGATCAGCTTCTTGACCTGGCGCTGGCTCTTGCCGCAAAAGCTGCAGAGCAGCTGCTCGTTCCCATCCGATGCGCGAGCCACGTCTCTCCTTGTACCTCGGATTCGCCCCGAGTGCTAGGGCTGGTTCCCGTCTTTCGCGGTGTCGCGGTGAATGATCACGTTGTCGATGATGCCGTAGTCCTTCGCCTCTTGCGGGGTCATGAAGTAGTCCCGCTCCATGTCCTTGGAGACCTTCTCCATCTCCTGTCCGGTGTGCTCCGACATGATCTCCTCGAGCCGACGCTTGAGGGCGATCGTCTCACGGGCATGGATCTCGATGTCGGTCGCCTGCCCCTGGAAGCCGCCCCAGACCTGGTGGATCAGGATCTTGGCGTTCGGCAGCGCCATTCGCTTTCCTTTCGCGCCGCCGGCGAGGAGGAGCGCCCCCATCGACATCGCCGTCCCCACGCAGATGGTCTGGACGTCGGGCTTGATGAACTGCATCGTGTCGTAGATCGCAAGCCCGTGGTAGACGGAGCCGCCCGGCGAGTTGATGTAGATCGAGACGTCCTTGTCGGGGTCCTCGGACTCCAGGTGGAGCAGCTGGGCGATGATCAGGTTGGCGATCTGGTCGTCGACGGGCGTGCCGAGGAAGATGATTCGCTCGTTCAGGAGGCGCGAGTAGATGTCGAAGGCGCGCTCGCCTCGGGAGGTCTGTTCGATCACCATCGGGATCAACGGGCTCATGCTGGCTCCTTGCTGCCGGGGGTCCACAGTTTCGTCTCGGTCGGTGGCGTTTCCTTGTCGGGTGTCCAAATCTCGTCTCTCGCGCGCGCGACCTCCGGGGGAACGCGCTTCGCGTCGGCGGCCACGCGGTCGAGTGCCTTGCGCAGGCGCAGGTCGCCGCGCAGCACTTCCTGGCGCCCGTCGGCGAAGACCTGCTTCACGGCCTCGTCGGCATCGTCGCCCTGCAGGTCGGCCTGCTCGCGGATCAGCTCCTCGATCTCCTCGTCCGAGACCTCGAGGCGGAGCTTGTCGGCGACCGCCTCGAGCACGAGCTCGCGTGCGACCGAGAGCGCCGCCTCGGCGCCCATGCGCTCGACGAGCTGGTCGGCCGTCTGGCCGGAGAGCTGGAAGTACGTCTCGGCGCTGATTCCCCTGCGCTCGAGCGAGCGGCCGAGGGCGTTCAGGAGCTCCCGGGTGCGCGCCTCGACAAGCGGGCCGCCGACCTGGACGTTCGAGGCCTCGACGAGCCGGTCGACCGCGGCGGCGCGGAACTGCGTCTCCGCCTCCTCCTCGAGCACCTCGCGTAGGCGGCGCTCGATGTCCTCGCGCAGCTCCTTGAGCGTGTCGAACTCGCTCGCTGCCCGCGCCAGGTCGTCGTCGAGCGGCGGCAGAACCTTCTCCTTCAGCTCCTTGACCTCGACCGTCGCCGTGCCGGTCGAGCCGTCTGCGAGCTCGAACTCCACCTGCTTGGTCTCGCCCTGCGAGGCACCGGTCAGCGCGCGCTCGATCTCCTCGACCAGCCGCCCCGAGCCGAGCTCGACGACGAGGTCGCGCTGCCCCTCGCCGCTTTCGTCCAGCGCGTCGACAACGAGCACGTCGCCGGTCCGGGCCGGGCGGCCATCGACCGGTGCGAGCTCCGCGACCGAGGCGCGCAGCTCCTCGAGCTCTTGCTCGACGAGCTCTTCCGGGATCTCCGGCTCCGCGTAGGGCACCTCCAGCTCGGCCCAGTCGGCGGGCTCGGGAGTCGGCTGCACCGGCACCGTCGCGGTGAAGCTGAACTCCGCGTCCTCGGAGGTCGGCAGCTCGTACTCGTACTCCGGCGCGGCGATCGGCCGGATGCGCGTGCCCGCGGCGGCGTTCATGAACCAGCCGCCGATGTGGCTCTCGACTGCCTCCTTGAAGATCCGCTCGCGGCCGATGCGCGCCTGCAGCACCTCGGTCGGGACCTTGCCCTGGCGGAACCCCGGCACCTTGACCGAGCCGGCCAGGTCCGAGGTCGCGTGCTCGACCGCATGCTCGAGGTCCTCTGGCGGGACCTCGACGGTCAGACGGACCTTGTTGTCGGGCAGCTCCTCGACCTGCGTCGCCATCGCCGGTCCATTCAAGCAAAGAGGCCGAGCCTGACGGTGAGCCGTCAGATGTCCGGCTCGCCGTCCTCGTAGTCGAGGTGCTCGAGACGGGTCATGAGGCCGACGCCCCGGAAGTAGACCTTGTTCGAGCGCGGGTAGTAACAGATGTCGTTCGGCTCGCGTGTCCCGTAGGCGAGGTACGTGATTCCGTCCGGGCCCGCCACGATCGAGTGCGCGATGCGGGTGCCCGGGGGTCGCGCGACGACGTGACCGAGGCGAAGCTCGAAGGACTCCTGCGTTGTACCGCGGGAGGCTGTGACCGGCGTCGGCCAAAGCTCGAGCGTGCCCCCTCCCTCGAGCACGACGAACGCCTCCGACTCGAGCGAATGGCAGTGCGGGACCGAGCCACGGCGCCCTGCGGCGCGACGGATCCAGTTCAGGCCGGACCGCTCGGAGCCCGCGGCCTCGCCGAGCACCTTGTCGCCGTCCTCGTCGAAGGGCACGTCGTCGAAGCCGACCACGTTGGCCGGCCGCTCGCCCGGCTCGGCGAACTCGAGTTCGCCGATCACGGCCTCGACGTCCCACGGATCGTGGACGCGCCCCTCCACCCACGGATAGCCGAGGCGTAGCGCCCGCGAGCGCGGGAGCCAGCCGTACTCCACCGGGTGCCGGGTGCCGAAGACGACGTACTCGAGGCCGTCGGGCCCGCCGCGCAGCGTGTGCTCTTCGTGATCCGCGAGGTGCACCAGCGTGTCGCCCTTGCGCACCTCGCAGACGGCACCGTCCTGCCACGAGAACCCGGCGCCGCCGAGGACGAAGAAGATCTCCTCGGAGAGGCCGTGCGAGTGCGGTGGCGTCGACAGCCGGCCGGGCTCGACGCGCACGCGGTTGACGCCGATCCCCCTGCCTCCCGCCGCGTCGCCGAGGCGCTGCAAGGTCGAGGCCATCGGCCCCTTGTCGCGGCGAATGCCCTCGACCTCGTCCCAGTGCACGACCACGGCGGCAGTATCGCTCAGCGCAACGCCAGGTACTCGTTCGCGCCGCTGACCGAGAGGCCGGGCGTCGGCCCTCCGCCGACGACGTACACGCGGCCGCCGAGGGCGACGACGCCGAGCCCGTGCCTCGCGGTCGGCAGGTCGGGCAGCCGACCCCAGCGCCGGGCGCCGACGTCGTACCGGTAGACGGCTGCCGAGGTTCCCGCCGGCGACTCGCTCCCTGCCGAGACGATCGCGGAGCCGACGGAGGCGACGTCGGTGCCGCCGCGCGTCTCGGGCACGCGCGCGAGCGAGACCCACCGCCGCCGCGTGGGCACGAACGCCTGGAAGGCATCGAAGTTCGTCCCTGACTCTCGACCCGCGGCGGCGTAGACGCGGCCACCCAGGGCGGTGACGCCGAGATGCTCGCGCGGCTTCGGCCCGGGGATCCGCGACCAGCGCCGGCGCACGCGGTCGTAGGCGAGTGCCTGCTGGGCGAGGCCTCCGCGGGCCACGCCGCCCACGACGTAGAGCGTGCGACCGACGATCGCGGCCCCGGCCGCCGCTCTCGGCTCCGGGAGGTCCGGCAACCGCCGCCAACGCCCGCGCGAGAGAACGAAGGCCCGCGTCGGCGCGCCGTACCCGCCCACAACGAAGAGCCGCTTCCCGTCCGAGGCGGCCATGGCGTGGTTGACCGCGACG
Organism: Gaiellaceae bacterium; assembly: GCA_036265535.1. Taxonomy (GTDB): domain Bacteria; phylum Actinomycetota; class Thermoleophilia; order Gaiellales; family Gaiellaceae; genus AC-32. The sequence goes on from DATAOV010000052.1 coordinate 4,220, forward strand.
GGAAGCGAGGGAAGCCGGCGCCAGCGGTCTCGCGTCGGGGAGTAGGCATCCACACGGGCCGAGCTGCGCCCGTCGGCGAGGAACCCGCCCACGACGACGAGTTCTTGGCCGAGCGTTGCGGCTGCGACCTCGCTTCGCGGTACCGGCAGCGGGGCCCCCCGCTTCCATTCCAGGCCCTCGTGGGCAGCCGGGCCGGAGCCGGCGCCGCCGAGCGTCAGCACCACAACCAGAATCACGAGTCGCCGAACCATGCGATGCGGGCGAGAGGACTCGAACCTCTAAGGGACTTTCGTCCCAACGGGACCTAAACCCGCCGCGTCTGCCAGTTCCGCCACGCCCGCGTGGTTCGAAAGGATACGGGCGAGCCGGCCCGGAGTTTGACCCACGTGTAAAGGAAATTGGTGACGCCTAACTAATAGGAGCGAACGCAGTCTCAGCCCTCGTCATGAACGCAATGGTCGTCCAACTCCCCACGGTCGAGTCGCTGAGCGACGAGATCCGCGGTCTCGTCTACGAGCGCCAGACCCTCCGCACCGTCGGTGCCGACGCCGAGGAGCTCGAGCGCAACCGCGTCGAGCTCGTCCGGGCCCAGCAGGAACTCGTCCACGCCCTGATCAGGCGCCACCTCCCCGCCGGCCGCGCCGCCTAGCCAAGCCCGAGTCCGGGACGGGCTATCCTGTCTCGCGCGCGGTGGCGGTAGCTCAGTTGGTAGAGCCCCGGGTTGTGGTCCCGGTGGTCGGGGGTTCGAGTCCCCTCCGCCACCCCTCGCCTCTACGGCCCCGTAGCTCAGCGGAAGAGCGACGGACTTCGAATCCGTGCGCAGAGGTTCGACTCCTCTCGGGGCCACTCAGAAAAAGCCCCGCTCAGGCGGGGCTTTTGTTGATCAGTGAGACGGAGCGGCTTGACCTGCGCGTACAGGAGGACGAAACCGTTTCCACTCCACTTGCCCAAAACCGTTTTGGGCAGGCACCCCCGAATCATCAGCCGGTTCCATCCGAGCCCCCGCCCCGGTACCCGCCGCCAAAGACGGCGGACGAGTGGGCCTACGAGCATTTCCTCGCCTTCGAGAAGCTGTGCGGCAACGGCGACCGCGTTGCCGAGCGGCTCGAGGAGGCGCGCTCGTACGAACCCGAGGACCCCTGCCCGAGTACCTCTGGTGCGCAGGCTCAACCCTCCCGAGCCGTGAACGGCAGGGCGGGGCAGGTCTTCCCTTGCCGCCGGCTCGTTCCTGCTCGTCTTCGGCTCGGACGGCTCCGGGGGCACTCCCGCGTGAGCGATGACGGTTCGAGCCTCACCAGAGGGCACCGCAGTCCGCGGTTTGCGGACTGCGCTTCAGCGCTTGCGGTAGGTCGCGGTGTATGTGGTATTCACCGCAGGTGCGGTGATGGTGTGGCTCTGCGCGCCGCCGTCCGACCACGACGTGAAGTAGTAGGTGGATTTCTTGAATTGCTGTGGCGACGGGGCGCTGACCGAGTTCGCCGAGCCGGCGACCACGGTCACGGAGAACGGCGTCGTGCGCGGCGCCTCGTTCACCACCAGGTCGCTGAGGACGAGAC
>DATAOV010000053.1:0-19962 GCA_036265535.1 Gaiellaceae bacterium
ACGCGGCGTCGCTGCGTCAGGCTTTCGCCCATTGCGCAAGATTCCCCACTGCTGCCTCCCGTAGGAGTCTGGGCCGTGTCTCAGTCCCAGTGTGGCTGATCGTCCTCTCAGACCAGCTACGGATCGTCGCCTTGGTGAGCCATTACCTCACCAACAAGCTAATCCGCCGCGGGCTCCTCCTCGACCGGAGGCCGAAGCTACCTTTTCCAGCCGCTCCAAAGAGCGGATGGGCCATTCGGTATTAATCCGGGTTTCCCCGGGCTATCCCGATGTCGAGGGCAGATTACCCACGTGATACTCACCCGTTCGCCGCTTTCCCCTAGGCCGAAGCCTAGGTTCTCGCTCGACTTGCATGTGTTAAGCGCGCCGCCAGCGTTCGTCCTGAGCCAGGATCAAACTCTCCGTGAAGATCTGTCGCAGCCCATCCGAAGACGGACTGCAAACCGATCACATTGAGCTTGAGCTCAAAGTGTCTCCCATGCCGAAGCACGGGTGACGGGTTTTTTAAGGCCTCGTGTCCCAAGGCATCACTTGTGATGCCGCTAGAAGGTCGTGCCGGCTTTGCCGGCGCGGCCGTCCTGGCACGCGAGGTCTCGGCGTGATCGCACTGCTGAGTTTTCAAAGACCAGCGCCGTGGCCGGCGTGTAAAAAAGCCTCCGACTCGCGCCAGAGGCCTCCATAGCTCGGATCACTGTCGTATCCGTCTGCGTCCGAAGGCGCTCCTGGTCGAGGTACAGGGACGTTCTCACGCGCCGCCCGTGAGCGGCCCGGGCATGATAGCGCAAAGTTCCACGAATCGTGTCAAGCGGGACGTAGGCGGACGAAGCGCCGCTTTCCAGCCTGGACAAGCGCCCCGCTGAGCGTGCTGCGAGGCAGATCGAGTTCGCTCACGACCTCGCCGTCCACCTTTACGCCGCCCTGGGAGATGAGCCGTCGGGCCTCGCTCGTGGAGCCCACGCCGAGCGCCTCGACGAGGACTGCGGGCAGGTGTACGGGATCACCCTCGGGCAGAGGCGCTTCAGGAACCTCCTCCGGAACTTGGCCCTCTCGGACCACGCGCGTGAAGTGGTCCTCCGCCTGCCGCGCCGCCTCCTCTCCGTGCGAGCGCTCGACGACGAACCGCGCCAGGGCCAGCTTCGCCTCGAGCGGGTCGGCGTCCTCGGGCAGCTCTCGCTCGACGACGAGCCGGTACCACTCGGGCAGGAGCGAGTCCGGCAGGCGCATGGTCCGCCCGAACATCTCCTCCGGAGGCGCCGTGAGCGGGATGTTGTTCCCGAGCGACGAGCTCATCTTGTCGCCGTCCCAGGAGACGAGGATCGGCGTCGTCAGCGCCACCTGCGGCTCGAGTCCGTAGGCCTCCATCACCTCGCGTCCTGCGAGCAGGTTGTACAGCTGGTCGGTTCCGCCCAGCTCGACGTCGGCCTCGATCGCCACCGAGTCGTAGGCCTGCATCAGCGGGTAGAGGAGCTCCGAGACCGAGATCGGCTCCTGCGCCACGTAGCGCTTAGCGAAGTCGTCGCGCTCGAGCATGCGGGCCACCGTGATCGTCCGCGCCAGCCGCACCACCTCGGCGTAGGAGAGCTTTCCCAGCCACTCGCCGTTGTAGCGCACCTCGGTCCGATCGCGATCAAGGATCACCATCGCCTGGTCGAGGTAGGTCTGCGCGTTCCGTTCGATCTCCTCGTCGCTCAACACGGGGCGCTCCGACGAACGGCCGGAGGGGTCGCCGATCCGGGTCGTGTAGTCGCCGACGATCAGGACGCCCGTGTGGCCCTCGTCCTGGAAGGCGCGCATACGCTGCAGCGGGATCCCGCGCCCCACGTGGATGTCGGGCGAGGTGACGTCGATGCCGAGCTTCACGCGCAGCGGCCGTCCGAGGGCAAGCTTCTTCTCGAGCCCTCCCTGCGGCAGCACGTCCACCGCGTTGCGAGTCAGCTCGGCGACGCCCATGTGCGGGGCGAGTCTATAGCTACAATCCTGCGGTTCTCGTGCCGCGTACCGGCCCCCCGCAGGCGTCCAACAAGCCGCGGCGCAGGATCCGCAAGCTGCGCCTGTTCGGCCTCCTCCTGATCCTCTTGGTGCTCGGGTCGCTCTCGTTCACCTTCGGGCTGGTGACGTCGATCGCGAGCGAGATCCCGTCCCTCGACCCGGCACGGCTCCAGCAGCGGGAGGTTGACGGCTACGTCTACGACTCGAAGGGCGAGCGAATCCTCGCCGTTCTGCGCGGCTCGCAGAGCCGGATCCTCGTGCCCTCCGACAAGATCGCGCCGCTGATGAAGCAGGCGATCGTCGCGATCGAGGACAAGCGCTTCTACGAGCACCGCGGGGTCGACGTCCACGGGATCATGCGCGCGGTCTGGCAGGACCTGCGCAACAAGCGCGTCGTCGAGGGCGGCTCGACCATCACGCAGCAGTTCGTCAAGAACACGTACGTGAAGAGCCAGCGCTCGATCGGGCGGAAGCTGAAGGAGGCCGCGCTCGCGTGGCAGCTCGAGCAACGCTGGTCGAAGGACCGGATCCTGACCGCGTACCTGAACACGATCTACTTCGGAAACGGCGCGTACGGCATCCAGCAGGCGGCGCTGACCTACTTCCATCACCCGGCGAAGGACCTCCGGCTGGCCGAGGTGGCGCTCCTGGCGGGGATTCCGAGCGATCCAGCCCGGTACGACCCGGTGACCAACCCCCGCGCCGCTCGCGAACGGCGCGACGTCGTCCTGCGGGCGATGCTCGACCAGGGCGACATCACCTACCACGACTACGCGAGCGCCACCAACGCGCGGCTACCGCAGGCCGAGGACGTGCACCTCTCCGGCAAGCGGGGGCCGGCACCTTACTTCACCAACTACGTGGAGCAGCAGCTGATCGACCGCTACGGCTCCGGTCGAGTGTTCGGCGGCGGCCTGCGCGTACGGACGACGATCGACCTGAACGTCCAGCGCTTCGCGCGGCAGGCGATCACGAAGTGGCTGACCGACCCGAACGGCCCCTCGGCGGCCCTGGTCGCCGTCGACCCGCGCAACGGCAAGGTGCTGGCGATGATCGGCGGCAACAACTACCGCAAGAGCCAGTTCAACCTCGCCGTCCAGGGCGAGCGCCAGCCCGGCTCCTCCTTCAAGCCGTTCGTGCTCGCGACCGCCCTGCGGGAGGGAATCTCGCCCGACACCACGTTCGTGTCCGGCCCGGTCCAGATTCCGCTCGGCGACAAGGTCTGGTATGTGCACAACTACGAGAACTCCGACCTCGGCCGGATCTCGCTCGCGAGCGCGACCGAGTTCTCGGACAACACCGTGTACGCGCAGCTGACCCAGCTCGTCGGACCGGCGGCCATCGTCCGCACGGCGAGGCGGCTCGGGATCACGAGCCCGTTGAAGAAGTACTTCGCGATCGGGCTCGGCGCCGAAGCGGTCAACCCGCTCGAGATGGCCCGCGCCTTCTCGACCTTCGCGAACCAGGGGCGACGGATCGACGGCGCGGTCTTCGGCAACCGTCCGCGTGCGATCTCGGTGGTGCGCAACGAGACTGGGCGCATCGTCGACGACAACCGCGCCATCCAGCGGCCCGTTCTGACCGAGAACACCGCTGCACTCGTCACCTCCCTGCTGCACAACGTCGTCACCGGAGGCACGGGCCGTCAGGCGCAGCTCTCCGACGGTCGTCCGGTCGCCGGCAAGACCGGGACGACGGAGAACTACGGCGACGCCTGGTTCGTCGGCTACACACCGCAGCTCGTCACTGCCGTCTGGGTCGGTTACCCGAACACGCTGCGCCCGATGCTGACCGAGTACCACGGCGACGCGGTCGCAGGCGGAACCTTCCCGGCGCTGATCTGGAAGAGCTTCATGGAGCGCGCGCTTGGCTACCTGCACGACGAGCCGCAGGACTTCCCGTCGCTCTCACTCCCCTATTCGGTGACGAGAAACGTCGTCTACCGGAACGGACAGCTCGAGCTCGACAACGGGAACTGCAACAGCACGAGGCAGCTCCTGTACTTCGCAGGCCAAGGGCCCGCGCGCACGGCTAACTGCAAGGTTAACGAGGTCGACGTGCCGCGGCTGATCGGGCAGACCGTCGCCCAGGCGAACGTGCGCCTCGCCGCGCAGCCGCTCACGGCGCAGTACGTCTACGAGCCGGCGAAGCCGCGACAGCGGCTCGGCATCGTCCTGCGCCAGTACCCGGCCCGCGGCACGCTCTCCTCGTACGGCAAGGTCACGCTCGTTCTGCCGAAGGCGCTGCACGGGGTCGTGCCGCGGCTGGTCGGCCTCAGGCTCGCGCGTGCCCAGGCCAGGCTCGAGCGACTCCACCTCAAGTGGCGGGTCAGCGGCCACCCGCCGCCCGGAGCGAAGGTGATCGCGCAGAGCCCCGGCCCGCGCAGAGCCGCCAAGCCCGGGCTCGTCGTCACGCTGGTCGTAAAGGGCGGCTGAGGAAGCGCGAGCCCGCCTCGGCGTAGCGCCACGGCAGCTCGGCGGCGCGGGTGATCCCCACGCGCGCGCCCGCGAGAACCTCGACCGGCCCTTTCCGTCCATGCAGCGCGAAGGGCGGGCGATCGAGCGAGAGGCCGTCGTGTTCGCCCGTGATCGCCAGCGCCTGGCAGAGCCGGCCGGGCCCGCTCGCCAGCAAGCGCAGGTCCTCGAGCCCTCGCCGCGCTCGCATCTCGTCGAGGCCCTCCGTCGGTTCGAGCGCGCGCACCAGCACAGCGCTCGGGATTCCTTCGCCCTCGCAGACGAGGTTCAGGCACCAGTGGATCCCGTACGACCGATAGACGTACGCGCGCCCTGGCGGGCCGAACATCGAGGCGTTGCGCCGGGTGAGGCCGCCGTAGCCGTGGCTCGCCGGGTCCTCGCGGTCGTAGGCCTCGACCTCGACGATCCGCCCGCCCACCCCGTCGACCAGCAACGTTACGCCGATCAGCTCGGGCGCGACCTCGTGGACACTGCGGGCGAAGTTCACGCCTCGGGCTCCCGGGCGTCGTAGCGCAGGAGAGCCGGGACGGCTGCCGCGACCAGCACCGTGCCGACGACCGAGAGGATCCCGCCGGAGACGATCGAGAAGCGGAGACTCGTAGCTGCTGCGACCGCGCCGGCCTCCACGTTGCCGAGCGAAGGCGCGCTTGCGACCTGGGCGAACTCGATCCCGGTGACGCGACCGCGCATCTCGTCCGGGGTGGAATTCAAAACGATCACGCTGCGCAGGATGGCGCTGACGTAGTCGGCCGCGCCCGCCAGCGCCAGCATCACGAGTGCGAGCCAGAGCGCATTCGCAAAGCCGAAGAGAACGAGCGCGATCCCCCAGCACGAGGCGGCCGCGACCACGCCGAGCCCCTGTCGCTTCACGTGGCCGGTCCAGCCGGAGACGAGCGAGGCCAGCAGCGCGCCGATGTACGGCGCCGCGTAGAGCAGCCCGACGATTCGGGCGCCTCCGCCGTAGTGCTCACCGATCGCGGGGAACAGCGCCATCGGCATCCCGAAGATCATCGCGTTCGTGTCCACGAGGAAGATCCCGAGCAGGATCGGGCGGCTCCAGACGTAGCGGAAGCCGTCCGCCATCGCCTTCACGCTCGCGCGCTCTGCGCCTTCGGCCGGCGGGAGCGGCGGCAGCAGCCAGAGTGCGATCAACGAGGCCGCGAAGGTGCCGACGTCGATCAGGTAGGTCGTGGTCAGGCCGACGAACGAGATCAGCACGCCCGCGAGCACCGGCCCTGCGGCCGCGGCGAAGTTCGAGTAGATCCCCTCGAGCGCCGAGGCGGCCGCGATCTGATCCTCGGGGACGATCCGCGGCAGCAGCGACCGCAGCGCTGGTGTGCCCAGGCTGAAGGCGGTCGTGCCCAGGGTCAGGAGGACGTAGAGCGCCCAGACCCGGGGATTGGGCAGCGCGGCGTTGACGGCCAGCAGGACCGAGACGAACACGAACGCGACCTCGGTCTGCAGGAGCAGTCTCCGCCGGTCGACTGCGTCGGCGAGCGTGCCGCCGACGAGCGGGACGCAGACGAGTGGGACGAGCGTGCAGAAGCCCAGGAGCCCGACCGCGAGCGTCGAGTGGGTGAGCTGGAAGACCTGGTACGGGATCGCGACGAAGGTCAGCTCGCCGCCGATCACAGAGATCATCTGGCCGATCCACAACCGCCGGAAAGCCGGCGACTCCCGCAACGGCCGCGTGTCGAGCCTCGCCCGGCCGAGGTAGCCGAGGATGCCGGGACGCACCGCACCGGCTACCGGCTCTTCCGCCAGGTCGGCGGGATCGGGCTGGCGCGGCTCGCTCAGGTCCTAGAAGAGCTTCTCGCCCTCGTCGGGGCGGGCGGTCGCTTCGAGCAGGCGGCGGGCGCGACGCCCGAGGTCGGGCAGGTCGACCTTGCCGCTCTGCGACTGCTCCGCCAGTCGCTGCGCGAGGTCGAGCGCGTCGTCGAGGAGCGGCTTGCCGACCGCGGTCTCCTGGCCCATGTCAGCGAGGATCGTCCGCTCGGTGCGCGAAGCCACGATCGGCTCGGCGACGCCCTCGACCCAGACGAGCGTCCGCCTGCCGTGACCGCGCCGCTCGTCGCGGATCGGCTCGACCGCGTAGATCTTGTCCGCGCGCGCGTACTTGCCGAAGCCGAGGAAGACCATCCGCTGCCCGTTCACAGGCCGATTATGAAGGCGCCGCCGCGTAGGCTGCTTGCGTGCGTCTCGTCCTTTGCGGCATTGCGGCCTGCCTGTTGCTCGTCGCCACCGGCTGCGGCGGCTCGAGCGAGCAGTCCCAGTCGCCGGCCCGCAGTCCGTTCGCCTACGACTCCGCGCGGCCGCTGCGGTTCGTCGATCGCGGGCGCGTGAACACCCGCTACCCGATCGCGATCCACGACGTCTCGTACACGGCAGGGCGCGATCGGATCGCCGCCTTTCTCGTGCTGCCACCGAGCGGCGGCAAGCGTCTGCCCGCGGTGATCTACGTGCACGGTTCCGGCGGAGATCGCAAACAGCTCGTCGTGCCTGCGACCTGGCTCGCCTCGCGACACACGGTCGGGCTCGTGATCACCGCGCCTTCGGCCACGGCGCCTGCGCCGGCGGGCGGCTCGCCGAATGCCGAGCTCCGCCGGCAAGCCCGGCTCGAGGAGCGCGACGTGATCGCCGTCCGCCGGGGGATCGATCTCCTCCGGGGGCGGGCTGACGTCGACCCAAGCCGGATCGGGTACGTGGGCTGGAGCGCGGGAGCGCGCACCGGCGCGATCGTCGCAGGCGTCGAGCCGCGTCTTCGCACGGTGGTGCTGATGTCCGGCGGGGCTACCCCGATCTCGTCGTATGCAGCCCGCGCCCCTGCCTCGCTGAGGCCGGCGATCCGCCGTTACCTGGGCGCCGTCGACCCCCTGCGCTACGTACCGCGCGCGACCGGATCCGCGCTCTTGCTCCAGGACGGCCGGCGCGACCAGATCGTTCCACGGTCGGCGCTCGACGCGCTTGCCCACGCCGCGCCCAGTGGCACGAGCGTTCGCTGGTACGACGCCGATCACGGGCTGAACGCGAAGGCCTACCACGACCAGCTGGTCTGGCTCGCGCAGAAGCTCCAGCTCAGCGGCGCGCGGGTAAAGGGAGCCCTGACCGGTCCGTAGCTAGGCGAGCGCGGCCCGGAGGACCTCGACGACACGTTCCTGGTCCGCGGCCTCGAGGTGCGGGAAGAACGGCAGCGCCAGCGTCCGGCTCGCGACGTCCTCGGCTACTGGGCAGGTGCCCTCGGCGAACCCGTAGGTCTCTCGCATGTACGGCTGGAGATGGACGCACGGCACGTATTCGGCCGTGCCGATGCCCTGCGCTCGCAGCTCGGTCATCACGCGATCGCGGTCGGCTCCGGCCGGCAGCGCGACCACGTACACAAACCACGAGCGCACGTGGTCGGGGTCGTCTGCGCAGAGCGGCTCCACGACCACGCTTTGGAGCAGTCGCGTGTACCGGTCGGCCACCTCCGCCCGCAGTGACAGGAGCCGGTCGAGCTTCTCCAGCTGCCCGATTCCGATCGCCGCCTGCACGTCGGTCCAGCGGAAGTTGAACCCGAGCCGCGCATGGTGGAACCACGCACCGCCGCGGTAGTCGCGGCCCTGGTTGCGCATGCTCTGCAGCAGCTGCCACTCCTCCTCGGAATGGGTGAACACGATCCCGCCCTCCCCGGTCGCGAGCTGCTTGTTCGGGTAGAAGCCGAAGACGCCCGAGACGCCGTGCGAGCCGATCGGATTGCACTTGTACTCGGCGCCCAAGGCCTCGGCGGCATCCTCGATCAGGGCCAGCCCGTGCCGATCGCAGATCGCCCGGATCTCGTCCAACTCGCACGGGTACCCGAACATGTCGACTGCCACAACCGCTTTCGTGCGCTCCGTGATCGCCGCCTCGAGGGCCGCCGGGTCGAGGTTCAGCGTGCGCGGGTCGACGTCGGCAAAGACCGGCCGCGCTCCCTCGAAGATGAAGCAGTTGGCCGAGGACACGAACGAGAGCGGCGAAGTGATCGCCTCGTCTCCCGGTCCGAGCCCGGCGATTCGCGCGAGGAGGTGCAGCCCCGCGGTGCCGCTCGAGACCGCGGCCGCAAAGGGCGCGCCGACGCGCTCGGCGATCAACTCCTCGAACCGTTCGATCGTCGGACCGAGCGAGAGCCGCCCGGAGCGCAGCACTTCGAGGACGAGCTCTTCCTCGCGCTCGTCCAGCAGCGGCCGGGCGAGCGGTATCTCCCGCGTTTCGGTGCTCAAGCCTCGGCCGGCGCGGGCGTGGCGTAGTCGAGCCACTGGGCCCAGCGCTCGCTGCGGCCGCGCGCGGTGTCCAGGTACGCCTCCTGGATCTCGAGCGTGATCGGGCCGACCCCGATCTCGACGTCGTCCACGCTGCGCAGGGGCGTCACCTCGGCCGCGGTGCCGGTCATGAACGCCTCGTCGGCAAGGTAGAGGTCGGAGCGGATGAGCGACTTCTCGTGCACCTGATAGCCGAGGTCCTGGGCGATCTGGATCACGGTGTCGCGCGTGATGCCCGGCAGGATGGAGGTCGCGAGGTCCGGCGTGTAGATCTCGCCGTCCTTGACGAGGAAGACGTTCTCGCCCGAGCCGTCCGCGATGTAGCCCTCGGCGGTGAGCAGGATCGCCTCGTCGTAGCCCGCGCGGTTCGCCTCGGTAACGGCCAGCATCGAGTTGAGGTAGACACCGGTCGCCTTGGCGACGTGCGGGATCACGTTGGGCCCGATCCGCTGCCAGCTCGAGATCTTGGCGCTGATCCCGTTCTTCAGGCCCTCCTCGCCGAGGTAGGCGCCCCACGGCCAGCTCATGATCACGACGTCGACGGGGTTGCCGAGCGCCGAGACGCCGAGCTCGCCGTAGCCGAAGAAGGCGATCGGTCGCAAGTAGCACTCCGGCAGTCCGTTTGCCGCGATCAGCTCGTGGCAGGCGGCACGTAGCTCCTCGATCGAGTACGGCAGCTCCATGTGCAGGAGCCGCGCCGAGTTGTCGAGGCGCGTGAGGTGGTCGCCGAGCCGGAAGACCGCGCTTCCCTTCGGGGTCTCGTAGGCGCGGATGCCTTCGAAGACGCCGGAGCCGTAGTGCAGCCCGTGTGCGCCCACGTGGATGCGCGCGTCGTTCCAGTCGACGAGCTCCCCGTTCATCCAGATCTTCTCGGTCTCGCGCATGCAGCGACCTCCTTCTTCAGCAGATGTTAGGCGGCCTCGTCGACGGCGTCCATCGGACGTGCCCGAGAGAGGCGGAGCAGCTCGGCCGGCGAGAGGGACGCCATGTGCCTGCTGGAGCCGGCTCCGATCCAGAGCACGGGCTGCGCAAGCAGGGTGCGTTCGATGAAGACCGTCGAGACACGCGGGAGCGGGAACGGCGCCACGGCGCCCGGCTCGAAGCCGGTCGCGTCCTCGACCTCCTCGGTGCCGGCGATGCGCGCGAAGGGGCTTCCGGCCGCCTGCGCGACCTTCGTCGAGTCGGCGCGCCGGTCCCCGGGAACGAGCACGACCACTGGGCGCCCGCCGCAGTCGAAGACGAGCGACTTTACGATCTGCCCGAGGTCGCAGCCGATCGCGCGCGCGGCCGCGTCGGCGGTTGGCGTTCCCTCTGCGAACTCCTCGACGCGCACCTCTGCCCCGGCTTCGCGCAGATAGGCGGTGACCCGCTCCACCGGCTCCGGCCAGGTTCTGGTCGCCACCCCGAAAGGGTACCGGCGGTCGCCGGCCCTCCGCGGTCGTCAGGCGCTTGAACTCGCGCCGAGAGAGATGACGCGCGCATCGTCGAAGCCCTGCTCGCGCACGGCCTCGACGAGCTCCGACGGAGGCTCGGTGTCGAGCGAGAGCGCCATCAAGGCCTTGCCTCCGCGCCGGGTCCGGGAGACGGCCATGTTGGCGATGTTCACTCCCGCCTCGCCGAAGAGCGTCCCGACCCGCCCGATCACGCCCGGCACGTCGTCGTAACGGAGGAAGACCATCAGCGGCGCGAGCTGCATCTCGAGCTCGAAGCCGAGCGCGCTGACGAGCCAGTGGTGGTTGTCGTTGCCGATGATCGTGCCCGCGACGCGTATCTGGTCGCCGTTCGCGCGGATCTCGACGCGGACGAGATTCGTGAAGTCGCGGGAGGCGCGGCGCCGCTCCTCGCCGACCTCGATCCCACGCTCGGCCGCGACCAACGGGGCGTTCACGTAGTTCACAGGCTGATCCGTGCGTCCCTGGAAGGCACCGTTCAGCGCGGCCGCGGTCAGCAGGCGCGTGTCGTAGCCGGAGAGTGCGCCGTAATAAGAGAGAGTGATCGTCTCGACTCGGCCCTCGGCCAGCTCCATTGCCAGCCGGCCGAGCTTTGCGGCAAGCGGGATGAACGGTCCGAGGACGTCCAGGTCCTCGGCTCCGATCGCCGGGATGTTGACCGCGTTCGTGACGACGGCGCCCTCGAGCGCGGCGGCCACCTGCTCGGCGACGATCACTCCCGCCCGGTCCTGCGCCTCCTCGGTCGAGGCGGCGAGATGCGGAGTCACCACGACGTTGTCGAGCTTGAGCAGCGGGCCCGAGTAGGGCTCCTCCGCATAGACGTCGATCGCCGCGGCGGCGATCTTCCCGGAGCGCAGTGCCTCGATCAACGCCTCCTCGTCCACGAGCTCGCCGCGGGCGGCGTTGATCACGCGGACGCCGTCGCGGAGCTTCGCGATCGACTCCCGGCCGAGGAAGCCCTGGGTCTCAGGCGTGAGCGGCAGGTGCAAGGTGAGGAACTCGGCCGCGGCGAGCACCTCGTCGGGGCTCTCGACCCGCTCGGCGCCGAGCTCGCGGAACCGCTCCTTGGAGACGAACGGGTCGTAGGCGACTACTCGCATCCCGAGGCCGAGCGCGCGGCGCGCAACCTGCTGGCCGATGCGCCCGAAGCCGAGCACGCCCAGAACCTTGCCGTCGAGCTCGACTCCGCCCCACGCCGAGCGCTCCCAGCGGCCCTGCTTCAGCGCGGCGTGGGCCTGCGGGATGTTGCGGGCGAGCGCCACGAGAAGGCCCACGGTGTGCTCGGCTGCCGAGGTGACCGTCGACTCGGGCGCGTTTGCGACCACGATCCCACGGCGCGTGGCGGCCTCGACGTCCACGTTGTCCACGCCCACGCCGGCGCGGCCGATCACCTTGAGGCGCTCCCCGCGCTCGATCAGCTCCGCGGTCAGCTTTGTCGCCGACCGGATCACGATCGCGTCGTAGTCGCCGATCTTGCCGTCGAGGTCGCCGTTGGCGTCGACGTCCACGTCGAAGCGCTCACGCAGCAATTCGACGCCTGCGTCGGCGATCGGCTCCCGCACCAGGACGCGCGGGCGGGTCACACGGGGGTGTGCTCGAAGGCCTCGAGCGCGCAAGTGACTGCGACGCCACGCTCGATCTCCGCTCCGAGCTCGGCAAGGGCGAGCTCGACGGCGGCCAGCGCAGTGGTGATGTCGAACACGTCGTAGTGGCCGATGTGCCCGATGCGGAAGATCTTGCCTTTCAGCTCGCCTTGGCCGGGCGCGAGCGTTACGCCGTGGCGGTCGCGCAGGAGGAGCACGAGCTCGTCGGAGTCCACGCCCTCGGGCGCGCGGGCGGCGGTGACGACGGCGGAGCTGTCCTCGTCGGGCGAGGAGAGCTCGAGCCCCATCGCCTTCAGTCCCTCGCGACAGGCCCGGCCGAGGCGCACGTGGCGCTCGAAGGCGGCCTCGAGGCCTTCCTCGAGCAGCATTCCGAGCGCGACGTTGAGCCCGGCGACGAGCGAGACCGGCGGCGTGACCGGCGCATCGAGCGTGGATTGGCCCTTTCGCGTCCGCTCCCAGTCCCAGTAGTAGCGGGGCGAGGCCGCGGTCGCGGTCTTCTCCCAGGCCGCCCGGGAGGCCGAGACCATGGCCAGCCCCGGCGGTGTCATCAGCGCCTTCTGGGCACCTGAGGCGACCACGTCGATCTCCCAGGCGTCGGTCTCGAGCGGAACCGCGCCGAGGCTCGAGATCGCGTCCACCACGCTGAGGGCGCCGGCCTCGGAAGCCGCGGCGGCGAAGGGCTGCAGGTCGATGACGACGCCGGTGCTCGTCTCCGAATGGGTCAGGAAGACCATGGTCGCCTCGCGCTCGCGCAGGCGCGCGACGGTGTCCTCGACCGTGGGGACTTCGCCCCATGCGTAGCGCAGGTGGTCGACGTCGGCGCCGAACGCCTGCGCGAGCGACGCCCAGCGCTCGCCGAAGTAGCCGGCGGAGACGACCAGCACCCGCTCGCCGGGCGAGCACAGGTTTGCGACCGCCGACTCCATCGCTCCGGTGCCGGAGCCGCCGAAGAGGAGAACCTCTTCACTGGTCCGGAAGATCTCGCGCAGGCGCCCGAGACACTCCGAGTAGAGCCTCTTGTAGTCCGGGCCGCGGTGGTGGAGCACCGGTTGTGCGATCGCCGCCAGCACCTCGGGGGGCGCGGGCGTGGGCCCCGGAGTCATCAGGTAGCGCTTCTCGGCCACTCGCCTGCAGGGTACTGACTCGCGCGGGCGGCACGAGGGCTACGGAAGAGCCGGGAGCGGATCCACCGACGCCCCGCGAACGCGAACCTCGAAATGGAGATGAGGGCCGGTCGCATCGCCGGTGGCGCCGACGGTCCCGAGATGGAGTCCACCCGGAACGACCTGCTGACTGCTGACTGCGATGGTGGCCAGGTGCGCGTACATGGTCGCCACCCCGTCGGAGTGGTTGACGATGACGAGGTTTCCCCAGCCACCGGCGGAGAAGCCGGCGAAGACGACGCGGCCCGGAGCGGCCGACTCGACAGATGCTCCCATGGGCGCAGCGACGTCCAGCCCGGCGTGGAAGCGGTTGCCGCGCGGTCCGAAGACATCGCTGACCGGCCCGACCAGCGGCCAGGCGAGCGCGATCGGGCACGTAGCAAGCGGCGAACGCAGTGCTGCGTAGGTCGACGGCCCGGCGACGCCGTCCGGCTCGAGGCCGGCCCAACGCTGGAAGCGCCTGAGGGCGCGGAGGGTGTGCTGCCCGAGCCCACCGTCGAAGGTCGACGACGGGAAGCCGTGCCACGCAAGCACGAACTGCAGGGCCGCGACGTCCCAGCCGGCGGCGCCGCGCCTGAGGGGCCGGCTCCCCAGGACGTGCCTCCCATACGGGCCGAGAGCTTGGCGCGTCTTCGGGCCGGCAAGGCCGTCGACGACGAGTCCGGAGCGTCGCTGGAACTGCCTGATCGCCTTCGTCGTCAACGGGCCCCTCAGCCCGTCGATCGAGCCGTGGTAGAGGCCGCGCGACTTGAGGGCGACCTGAAGCGCCGCAAGCCCAGCGTCACGCGACCCCAACGCGGGCGGGGCGACAACGAGCGCAACGAGCGCGACCACAAGCGCAACCGCCCTGGCCCGACAGTCGCGCAGACCGCCCTCGTCGGAAGCCGGTATGTCGAGCTTGAGGGCCAGCGCAGGGCCCGCCAGATCAGCAGCGCGACGCCACTCACGAGGGCTGCCAAGACCGCGATCGGGACGATCACGGCGATCCCGATGACGGCCGGCGCGGTCTCCTCGCGCCCCCGGCCCCCGATGCACGCGAGGCGGTCGAGCCGGGATCCACGGCGTTTGTCCACGGAAAGCGAATTCCCGGCGATGCAAGGAGCTACCCGTCAAGTGCCACACCTCCACGACAAAGCGGTAGCAGACACGTGCGCCCTGCACAACTACCGTGATTTCCCCCCGGGGTGGGAGGGGGATTGGGATGGGAACGCTCGAGGCGCCGCTCAGGCTTCGAGTTTCTCGCGCAGGCGGTCGCTCACGACCTTCGGATTCGCCTTCCCGCCGGTCTCCTTCATCACCTGCCCGACGAAGAAGCCGAGCAGCCCTTCTTTTCCGCCGCGGTAGGCCTCCACCTGTGACTCGTTCTCGCTCAGGATCCGCTCGATCACCGGGTCGAGCTCGGAGACGTCGGCGATCGCAGCCTCGGCCAGGTACCGATCGGCTGAGAAGTCCGGCGAACCGCTCGCCGCGAGGGCCTCGGTGAAGGCCGAGCGCGGGATCTCGGTCCGCCGCTCGATCACCTTTGCCAGCTCCTTCGCGTTCACGCTTGCCGGATCGACGCCGGTCGCGGCCAGCTCGTTCATGACGACGTTGGCCACCGCCCCGCGCTCTCCGGGTATCCCCGAGTAGAGCTCGTCTCGGCCGCTCGTCACGAGGCCCTCGGCCAGCACGAATCCGACCTCGTCCTCCAGGCGCCTGATCCGCGCGGCCGGCGCCTCCGGCAACGTCGCGCGCAGCCGCTCGACCAGGTCACGGTCGGGCTCGAGCGGCACCAGATCCGGCTCTGGGAAGTAGCGGTAGTCCTGGGCCTCTTCCTTCGAGCGCAGCGGCGGCGCGGATTCGCTGCCGAAATGAAGCGTCTCTTGCTCGACCTGCCCGCCGGCATCGTAGATCTCGGCCTGCCGGCGGACCTCGCGCTCGATTCCCTTCGCGGCGAAGTTGAACGAGTTCATGTTCTTCAGCTCCGTGCGAGTGCGCAGCTCGTCCGTGCCCGCAGGCCGCACCGACACGTTCACGTCGAAGCGGAGCGAGCCCTTCTCCATCTCCGCGTCCGAGATGCCGAGCTCGACCACGGTCTGTCGCAGCAGCTGCAGGAAGCTCTTCGCGTCGTCGGCGGAGCGGATGTCGGGCGCCGTGACGATCTCTACCAGGGGCGTACCGGCCCGGTTGAAGTCGATCAGCGAGCGGTCGGCGCCGTGGATCCGGCCCTCGGCGCCGCCGACGTGGATCGTCTTCGCCGCATCCTCTTCGAGGTGCGCCCGCTCGATGCCAACGACTGCGTCGCCATCGGGCCCCGGCACGACGAAGCGGCCGTTCACACAGAGCGGCGAGTCGTACTGGGAGATCTGGTACCCCTTGGGATTGTCGGGATAGAAGTAGTTCTTGCGGTGGAAGATGGCGCGATCCGGCACCTCGCAGCCGAGGGCGTGCCCCAGCAGGATCGTCCACTCGACCGCCTTCTCGTTCGGCACGGGCAGCGCTCCCGGGTGCGCGAGGCACACCGGACACGTCTGCGTGTTGGGCGTCTCGACGTACAGCACCGGACAGCGGCAAAACATCTTCGTGCGCGTCTTCAGATGGATGTGGATCTCGAGCCCGATGACCGGTTCCCAGCTCATCTGAGCCTCTCGGGAACGAAGTCGAATTCGAGTGCGCGCTCCAGCGCGTGTCCTGCCCGGAAGAGCAGATTCTCCGAGAACTGGCGGCCGATCAGCTGGAAGCCGACCGGCAAGCCCTTCGAGGTGCCGCACGGAATCGACAGCCCAGGCAGCCCCGCCATGTTCGACGGGATCGTGAGCACGTCGGCCGCGTACATGGCGAGCGGATCGGCGGTACGAGCGCCGAGCTCGAAGGCGACCGTCGGAGAGGTTGGGCTGACCAGGACGTCGAACCGCTCGAAGGCGGCCGCGTGCTCGTCGCGGATCACCGTCCGCACCTTCTGCGCCTGGCCGTAGAACGCCTCGTAGTACCCAGCCGAGAGCGCGTAGGTGCCGAGCATGATCCTCCGTTTCGGCTCGTCGCCGAACCCCTCGCGGCGGGTGCGCTCGTACATCGTCCGGATGTCGTCCGCCTCGACTCGGAGCCCGTAGCGGACGCCGTCGTAGCGGGCGAGGTTGGACGACGCCTCCGACGGCGCGATCAGGTAGTAGCACGGCAGGCCGAACTCGACGGAGCGCGGCAAGTGGCACTCGCCGACGTTTGCGCCCAGCTCGCGCACGAGCTCGATCGTGCGGTTGACCGACTCGGCCACGCCGGCCTCGATGCCGTCGGCTTCGTTCAGCTCGACGGGAACGCCGACGCGGAGGCCCTTCAGGTCCTCGGCTTGAGGGACCTCGATCGGCTCCGGCAGGTCGACGGTGGTCGAGTCCAGCGGGTCACGGCCGGCGATCGTCCGATGAAGGAGCGCGCAGTCGCGCACCGTCTTCGCCACCGGCCCGACCTGATCGAGGCTCGAGGCGAACGCGACGATGCCGTAGCGGGAGACGGTGCCGTAGGTCGGCCGCAGCCCGACGACCCCGCAGAGCGCGGCGGGCTGCTTGATCGAGCCGCCGGTATCGGAGCCGAGTGCCCAGGGGGCGAGACCGGCGGCGACCGCGGCCGTCGAGCCGCCCGAGGAGCCGCCGGGCACGCGACTCGGGTCCCACGGATTGCGTGTCGGGCCGAAGGCGGAGTTCTCGGTTGACGAGCCCATCGCGAACTCGTCGAGGTTGGTCTTGCCGAGGAGCGGGAGGCCTGCGTCCTTGCAACGCGCCGCCACGGTCGAGTCGAACACCGGCTTGTAGCCGGCGAGGATCTTCGAGGCCGCGGTCGTCTCCACGCCCTTCGTCGAGATCACGTCCTTCAGCGCGATCGGAACCCCGTTGCCCTGGGCTTCGTCGACGGTACGGAGGTATGCGTGCAGCTCTGGGTCGCGCTCGGCGATCGCCTCGCGATAGGCGCCGTGGAGCTCGGCCGCGGAGACCTCCTTCCGCTCGAGCATCCCCGTCGCCTCCTCGGCGGTCAGGCGCAGCGTGTCGATCATCGGATCGCCGCCCAAACCGCCCCCAGGGGTCCCCCGTGACCCCTACAGACACGGTAGCCGGGCGCGGTGCGCGTGTCTGTGCCCGATTCGTAACCTGAGTGGGCCGGCACGGCGATGGCCATGGTCTTCACCCCGCCGGGACCCGGAACGCGTCGTCTTCGCGGTCGGGCGCGTTCGCGAGCGCCTCGTCGACAGGCAGCGACGGCTGCGGCTCGTCGGCCGCCCAGACGTTCGAGAGCTCGAGCGGATGCAGCGTCGGCTCGACCTCGGCCAGGTCGAGCTCGGAAACCTTGCCGACAGCCTCGAGGATCGCGTTCAGCTGCTCGGCGAACCGCACGAGCTCCTCGTCGGTCAGCTCGAGTCGTGCGAGCTTCGCCACGTGCACCACTTCGTCCCGTGTGATTGCCATCCGCTTGGTCATCCTCCCAAAAGAAACGGGAAGGGGCCTCGGTCCATAAGGAACGGGGCCCCTTCCGGAGCCCCGTGTGCTTTTCGGTTCCGGAAAGGGTCTAGATAGCCTGGACGTTCGCCGCCTGCAGGCCCTTGTCGCCCTGCACGACGTCGAATTCGACCTGCTGACCCTCGGTCAGCGACTTGTAGCCTTCTCCTGCGATCGCCGAGAAGTGGACGAAGACGTCCTCGCCGCCTTCGCGCTCGATGAAGCCATAGCCCTTCTCGTTCGAGAACCACTTGACGGTGCCCTTGGGCAAATCGGTACTCCCTTCGTGCCAACAAACAACGACGGCCCGGGCACCGAGCCGCCGACCTACTGTGAAGCGGCGCGAACCTTAGCGCCGGATTTCGGGAAACGCAAGAAGCCCCCGACGGTAGCGCGCGGCTCGCAGCGTGTTGCGCAGAAGCATCGCGATCGTCATCGGGCCGACGCCGCCCGGGACCGGCGTGAGGTGGCCCGCGCGATCGGCCGCACCCGCGTCAACGTCCCCGATGATCCCCGCATCGGTGCGGTTGATACCGACGTCGACGACCGCGGCTCCGGACTTGACCATGTCCGGGGAGACGATGCCGGCGGCACCCGCCGCGACCACGAGCACGTCCGCGTCGAGCGTATGCCGCTCGAGGTCCTCGGTGCGGGAATGACAGATCGTGACCGTCGCGTTGGACTGCAGCAAGAGGTGCGCGATCGGCTTGCCGACGATGTCGCTACGGCCGATCACGACGGCTCTGGCGCCTCCGAGCTCGATTCGATTCTCGGCGAGCAGCGCCATGATCCCGAGCGGGGTCGCCGGCACGTGTGTCGGTCGCCCGAGGTAGAGCTGGCCGGCATTGAGGGGATGGAAGCCGTCCACGTCCTTGACGGGGTCGACGGCGGCGATGATCCGCGCCTCGTCGAGGTGACCCGGGAGCGGGAGCTGGACGAGGATGCCATCGACGGAGTCGTCGTCGTTCAGCTCGCCGACGACTCGCAGCAGCTCGTCCTCGGCAATGTCCCCGGGAAGCCTTCGGTCGACCGACCGAATGCCCGCCTCCCCGGCAGCGACGTGCTTGCGCCCGAGGTAGACCGACGAGGCCTCGTCCTCGCCGACCTGAACCGTCGCCAGCCCGATCGTCCCGATCTCCTTCACTTCCTCCGCGACCTCGGCCCTGATCCGTGCGGCGAGCTCGGTGCCTCTCATCAGCGTGGCGGTCATCGCGGGGAGGTCGTTCTCAGTTCCGGAACCGCGCTAGGGAAACGGCAGCTCGACGTCGCTCACGTCGAGGCCGAGCGACTCGGCCAGGCGAACGCCGATCTCGATGTCCTCGCGCAACCGCTCGATGTCCCGCGAGCGCATCGTGTTGCCGATGAACGCGCGCTCCTTCGGGCGCCAGAGGGCATGCTCGACGAAGGTCGGCAGGAGCCTGTTCGCGGCCTCGACCAGCTGTCGCTTCGTCTTCTTATCGGCGTTTTGAAGCAGCACTTTTTCGTACGCCATGCCGGCGCCGTGATGGATGCCGTCGTCGGTCGTGAGCCGGTTGCAGAGGTCCTCGAGCACGGTCCCGCGCGAGGCTCGGGCGATCAGGCGGAAGCGAGAGATGATCAGGCGCTCGTAGAACACCTGCATCTGGAAGACCTTCTCCTCGAGCGTGTCCGCCTCGAGGGTCATGTGTGCGAGCTCGTCCAGGTACGGGTCGCGCTCCGCAGTGCCGCCCGCCTCTTCGATCAGCTTCAGCCAGGCCTCGGTGTGGCGCGACTCGTCCTGCACCATCGTCGAGTAGTAGAGCTTCGCCTCGGGGTCGGGCGCGATGTTGAGGAGCTGGGACGACATCTCGCAGGCGAGCATGTCGGCCTGGAGCTGCTGCGTGAGCACGGAGCGCCACATGTCCTTGCGCCGCGCCTGCCGCTGAGCCGAGCCCTTGCCCTCCGGGATCGGCGGCAGCTCGCCCCACGGCAGCTCCCGAACCTGCCACTCCTGGCGCTTCGCCAGCTCGTAGAACCGGAGGACCCCGGCGAACGCCTCGCGCTCGAGGTGGTCCCGATCGATGACCTGCTCGGTCGCCATCAGCGGGAGCTTATCGCCGCTCTGAGTAGGCTCCTCGCCGTGGACATGCGCAAGTGGCCGAGGAAGAACGATCCCGAGTCGATCGAGGCGCGCCAGGAGGCGCTCGGCCTGGACGGCGAGGTGACCGCTATCGACCTCGAGCCCTTCGCGCGCTCCCAGGAGATGTTGACCGGCGCGGCCGTTATACCCGTCTCTGTCGTCGGCCCGATCGAGCTCGAGCTCGGTGAGTACGAGTTGCGCGAGCCCGCCGGGCAGCTCGAGGAGATGGGTCGCGCGAAGGAGACCGTCTTCGTCCCGCTCGCGCACACAGAGGGCGGCCTCTCGGCCTCGCTCTACCGCGGGGCCCGCGCCGTCGCCGAGTCCGGCGGCTTCCGCACCTTCGTGCTGGCCGACCGGATCACGCGCGCCTCGTGCTTCGTGTGTGGCTCGGCGGCCGAGGCGATCGCGCTGGGGCAGTGGCTCGAGGGCGAGCTGGACGCCATTCG
>DATAOV010000054.1:0-18818 GCA_036265535.1 Gaiellaceae bacterium
GCGCGAAGGCGAGCAGCCCGCCGGCGATGAGCGCGGTCGAGAGGACGGGCCAGATCACGTAGCGGAAGGTCTGCCAGCCGTCGGCCCCAAGGTCCATCGACGCCTCCACGAGCGACGGCGACGTACGCCGCAACCGGGCCAAGACGTTGTTGTAGACGACGACGACGCAGAAGGTCGCGTGCCCGACCACGATCGTCCAGATCGAGAACGAGACGCCCGCGAAGACGTAGAACGAGTTCAACGCCATCCCGGTGATGATCCCGGGCAGGGCGATCGGCAGCAGGAGCAGGAACGAGATCGACTCTCGGCCGAAGAAGCTGAAGCGGTGGATGGCGAACGAGGCCGCGGAGCCGAGCACAAGCGCGATCGCGGTCGCCACGAGCCCGACCTTGAGCGAGAGCCAGAGCGAGTTGCGTACTTCGGGGTCGTCCCAGGCGACCCGGAACCAGTGGAACGTCCAGCTCTCGATCGGCCAGGTCTGGAGAACCGAGCCGTTGAAGGCGTAGACCATGATGATCAGGATCGGGATCCAGAGAAAGGCCATCACCAGCACGGTCCAGACGGCGAGCCCGATGCGGGTTCCGCGAGTGCTCACAGCGCCTCGAACGCTCCCAGCCGTTTCGCCACGACGAGGTAGATCCCCATCACGAGCACCGGCACGCTGGCGAGGGCTGCGGCGAAGGGGACGTTGCCGTTGATCCCGATCTGCTCCTCGACCACGTTGCCGATGAAGTTGTGCTTGCCGCCGCCCACGAGGGCGGGAGTGATGAAGTCGCCAAGCGTCAGCGAGAACGTGAAGATCGAGCCCGCGATCACGCCGGGCAGCGCGAGTGGGAGGATGACGCTGCGAAACGTCCGCCAGCCGCGGGCGCCGAGGTCGCCCGAGGCCTCGAGGTAGTTCTCCGGGATCCGCTCGAGCGCCGCGTAGACCGGGAGGATCATGAACGGCAGCCACACGTAGGAGAAGACGATCCACATCGCCGTGTTCGTATAGGCGAGGCCGGCGTCCGGCAGGCCGATCGAGTTCAGTGCCCAGTTGAGCGCGCCGTTCTTCGCCAGGATCAGCCGCCAGGAGTAGATCCGGACGAGGTAGCTCGACCACAGCGGCAGGAGCACCAGCACGAACAGCACCAACCGCAGCCGCCGAGGTGCGATCCGCGCCATGAAGAAGGCCAGCGGGAAGGCGAGCACGGCGTCGGTCAGGGTCACCGCCGCGGCCATCAGGATCGTGCGCAGGATGATCTGGCGGTAGACGCTGTCGTGGATGATCGTGCTGAAGTTGTCGAGCGTCCAGTCGTGGACGACCTTCCCTGTGAAGGCGTCCACCTGCCAGAAGGACGACACGAACAGCGCCGCGAGCGCGCCGACGTAGACGACCAGGAAGGCAAGCACCGGCAAGGCGAGCAGGCATGCCGCCTTCAGCCACGGCCGGCGCCAGAGGGCCGCCGAAAGGCGGAGGCGGGCCCCTCGAAGGGAAGGGCCCACCTCGGCGACCTCAGTCACGGACTAGCCCGTGATCTGCGTCCACGCCGTCTGCCAATCGTTGTAGTCCATGCAGTCGTTCTTGCCGTTGCCGCAGTCGGCGATCGGCGTCTTCCAGAACTTGATCGTGTTGTAGTAGCTGAGCGGCTCGTTCAGGTGGTACTTCGCGCACGTGCCGGCCTGGATCTTGTTCATGAACGGGCAGGCTTTCGGGTTGACGGGAGTCTCGCCGAAGATGAGCGCCTGCTGCGCCTGCACCTGCGGCGTCGTCACGTACTTCATCCACAGGTACGCGCAGTTGGGGTGCGGCGCCTTCTTGGCCAGCATCCACGTGTCGGCCCAGCCCGTGGCGCCGTCCTTCGGGATGACCTCGGTGACCGGGACCTTCTTCGCCTGCAGGGCGAGCGTGTCGACCGGCCAGATCGCTCCGATCGAGACGTCGCCGTTCGCGAACGCGGCCCTGCCGTCCGTGTCGTAGTTCCAGTAGAGCTTGACGAGCTTCCGCTGCTGCTTGAGCAGGTTCACGGTGGCGTCGAACTGCGTCTTGTTCAGCTCATACGGATCCGTGATGCCCAGGCTCGGGTTGGAGTGCATCAGGTAGAAGGCGGCGTCGGCGATCTGGATCGGGTTGTTCGGGATCGTGATCTGGCCCTTGTACTTGGAGTCGTAGAGCGCGCCCCACTCCGTCGGCCCGGGCTTCACCTTCTGGTTGTTGTAGAGCAGGACGTTCGGGCCCCACTGCAACGAGACGCCGTAGTGGACACCGTCGACGGTGTTGTGCGCCGGCGACTTGAAGATCGGGATGAAGTTCTGCCAGCTCGGGATCAGGTTGACGTTGACGGGCTTGACGTCCCCGCCCTTGATCAGGCGCAGGCTCGCGTCGCCCGAAGCCGAAACTAGATCCCACTGGCCGCCGCCGCCGCCCCCGCCTGCGCGCATGAGCGCGACCATCTGGTTGGAGGACCCCGCGTCCTTGCGCTGGATCACGCACCCGGTCTGCTGGGTGAACTTCTTCGCGAACGCGGGATCGGAGTAATACGGCCACTCGATCAGGTTGAGCTTGCCCTCGCCCTTGCCGATCGAGCTCGGCCCGGTCGCGGCCGTGCCGCCGGTGGTGGTTGTCGAGGACGATTTGCTCTCCCCGCTCGAGCCGCAGCCCGCCGCGATGACGGCAAGCGCCCCGACAAGGAGCGCCGCTGCGCCCCAGCTGAGGAGGCGCCTGTGAGCGTTCTTCATCTCTCTCCTTCCGTATCGCCCGTTGCGTTGAGCTCGAGTGTGTGCTCTGGGCGCCACTCGAGCAGAACCGGCCGACCCTTAGCGTCGAGCGCCTCGGCCGATGAGGTTTCGAGGTTCTGTCGCACGACCTGCAGCTCGCCGCCGCGGTCGAGCTTGACGACGTACCGGGTGACCATGCCGGCGTAGACCACGTCGCGGATCCGGCCGGTCTCGGCGTGGGCGCCCCGCTCGGGGGATGCCCGCGCGTCGGTCATGCGGATCTTCTCCGGCCGGACGGCGAACCGCTTGCCGTCGCGCTCGACGACGTTCGAAACGCCGACGAAGCCGGCGACGAACGCGGTGGCCGGGCGCTCGTACACCTCTGCCGGCTCGCCGAGCTGCTCGATCCGGCCGCGGTCGAAGACGGCGAGGCGATCGCTCATGGTCAAGGCCTCGTCCTGGTCGTGGGTGACGTAGACGAACGTCATGCCGAGATCGCGCTGCAAGCCCTTGAGGAAGAGCTGCATCTCCTGGCGGAGCTTGAGGTCGAGCGCCCCGAGCGGCTCGTCGAGCAGCAGCACCTGTGGGCTGTTCACGATCGCGCGCGCGAGCGCGACTCGCTGCCGCTGCCCGCCCGAGAGCTGCAACGGCTTCCTGTCCTCGAGACCCTCCAAGCGGACGAGGTCTAGCGCTTCGGAGGCGCGGCGGTTCCGCTCGCTGCGGCGGACCCGCTTGACCTTCATCCCGTAGGCCACGTTCTCGCCGACCGTCATGTGCGGGAAGAGCGCGTAGTCCTGGAAGACCGTGTTGACCTCACGCGCGTAGGGCGGCCGGTTCGTAACGTCGGCGCCGGCGAGGAACACCCGCCCCTCGTCGGGCGACTCGAACCCTGCGATCACCCTCAGCGTCGTCGTCTTGCCCGAGCCGGAGGGGCCGAGCAGGGTGAAGAACTCGCCCTGCTTGATCTCGAGGTCGACGCCGTCGACGGCCATCACGTCGCCGTACGCCTTGCGCACGCCCTCGAGGCGCACGGCGGGCCCGGCGCCCGTGTAGGCGTCGAGGGACCGCTCCTCGGTTCGCTCGTGCAATGACACCGGCTCCGGCGATTATCGCGGGTTCGCCGGTGGTGTACAGGACTGAGGCTCGCCCTCGCAGCAGCCGAGCTTGAACGAGCAGCGCGGGCACTGCCAGGTCTGATGACGCCAGTCCATGACCCCACCGCACCGAGGACAGTGCTCGCGCGCCTGCTCGATCTCCACGGCCCGGACTCTAGGAGCCCGGCCAGACGATCAGCTCGGAGCCGGTGCCTGCTGGCCCGGTGTGTGGAGCAGGCTCTCGACCTCCTCGACACCCTGGACCTGACGTGCCTTGCCGACGAGCTCCTCGATCAACTCCGTCGAGTCGACCTCGCCGCGCAGGACGACCTTGCCGTGCTCGGCGTTGACGTCGACCGCGCCCTTCCGCACGTCGGCGTCGCGGAAGATCTCGGACTCGACCTTTCGGGCCAAGGTGACGTCGTCCGGCTGAGGCTTCGGCTCCTCGTGCAGGTGCGTGGCCTCCTGCTTGAGCGGCTCGCCCTTCTGGTTCAGGCCCTGGACCTTCTCCCGGCGCCGACGCGCGAACCCCGCGAGACGTTTCACGGTCTGCTTGCGGCGGCGCTTTCCGTTGTCGGGGTCGAAGAAGTAGGCGAGCGCGGCACCAAGCGCCGCAAAGCGCAATCCTTTGGTCATCGGTTCCTCCTAGGTCGCTGAAGGCCGGGCGTACCCGACGTCCACGGGCGGAACCGAGAGCCTAAAGGGTCTCAGTCGCCCCAGTCGAAGTCGCGCGACCGGCTCCAGAGCCCTTCGTCCTTCGGCTCGTCACCGTCAGGGGAATCGGTCGGCCAGTCAAGCGGGGTCGAGGTCGATACCGCCGGCTCCTGGCCGTCCATGGTCTCCTCGATCCTCGCCTGCTCCTCGGTCTTGAAGAGCGGGTGGTTCTCGAACGGGTCTTCGGTCTTGTACCTCTCGATCGGCAGATCGCCCTCGAGCCCGGAGTTCTTCTCCTTCAGCTCCAGGTGATCCTGAATTACTTGTGCGAACAGCGACGAAGTCTCCACCGGCACACGTCCTCCCGTGGTCTTGGGGGCAAGGCGGCCGATTCTAGCGTCTCGGCCAGAGGATCGAGCAGCTTCCTAGGGCTGGCGCGCGCCCGGCCTGGCAGTGACGACCCGGTTCTTGCCGGCGCGCTTCGCCTCGTAGAGCGCGCCGTCCGCGGCGGGGACGAGCGACTCCCCGCCGGAGCTCTCGGGGTACGCGGCGACGCCGAGGCTGACGGTCACGAAGATCCGCGAGCCGTCGGGCGCGAGGATCGTCCGCTGTTCGAGCGCCGTTCGCGCGCGCTCGGCGAGGCGGCTGGCGCCCTCCAGATCCGTTCCCGGAAGGACGATGGCGAACTCCTCGCCGCCCCAGCGTGCGGGCACGTCGATCTCGCGCACGCACTCCCGCAGGGTCTCGGCGAACTCGACCAAGACGCCGTCGCCGACGGGATGGCCGAAGCGGTCGTTGATCGACTTGAAGCTGTCCAGGTCGGCGAGCACGAAGGAGACAGACCCGCCGAAGCGCTCCGCTCGGAGCAGCTCGCTGGCCAGGGCTTGCTCGCAGTGGCGACGGTTCGCGAGGCCGGTAAGCATGTCCACGAGAGCCTGGCGCGCGACGATCCGGTGGAGCCGGGCGTTCTCGAGGGCGATCGCCGCGTGCGCGACGAGCGTCGCCGCAGTGCGCCGCTGCTCGACGGTGAAGCCGCGCCCCACGAGCGTGAGCGTGCCGAAGCTCTGGCGGCCGGCCGTGAGCGGAAGCTCGAAGCGCTCGCCCCGGTCCGAGAGCGAGCCCGTCTGGACGACCTCGCCGGCCAGGCCGACGACGAGCCCGCCGGTGGCGCCGGTCGTCTCGACCACCGTCTCGATGATCACGCGCAGGAGCTGGTCGACGTCGTGCGTCGCCGCGAGGGCCTCGCCGAAGCGCACGGTCGCCTCGCGTAGACGCGCGCGCTCCGCTCCGAGCTCCTCCTCCCTCGCCTCGAGCTGGTCGGCCATCTCGTTGAACGCGAGGCCGAGCCGGGCGAACTCGTCGCGCCCACGGACGTTCACGCGGCGGTCGAGCCGCCCCCGGGCGATCGCGTTCGCGGCATCCGCCAGGCCGCCGAGGGAGTTGACGATCGAACCGCCGACGACGTAGGCGACCAACGCGATGAGCGCGAGCGAGCCGAGGAGGCCGATCAGGAGGCGGCGGTCGGCCGAGCCGACGGCGTCGTCGATCTTCGCCTGCGGCGAGAGCAGCGCGAGGCCAGGGTCGGAGGAGCCCGGTTGGGCGCCGGCAGCAAGCGTGCGGTAGCCATCGCCGCCGACGTCGAGGGTGCGGGCGCGTGAAGGGGCCGCGAGCGGGAGGCCGCGCAGGTCGGCCGGGCCGGCTGCGATTCGCCCCTTCTCGAGGACGACGAGCAAGTCCCCGGGGGAGAGCCCAGCGCGGTTGCCGAGGCGGGTGAGCGAGCGCGAGCTCAACGGCACGCCGGAGACCAGCGTCCCGAGCAGGCCGCCCGAGCCCACGACCTGAACCTCGGAGGTCGGGCCGATGGTCTTCGGGGGGCCGAGCGTCAGCGTGGGAGACTCGAGCCGCACTCCTGGGCTGGCCTCGAGCTGCCGCCGTAGGGCGCGGCGGTCGCGTCGCTGGAGAGCGTGCTGGAAGTCGGGGTTGGAAGCGAGCCGATGAGCGCGCCGATTCGCCTGCGAAAGCTCGTTTTTGTATCCGGCGAGAACGGCCCGGAGGCCCGCCTCGAGGCGCACGTCGACCTTGCGAGTCTCGCTACGGCTGGCGACCGCGTGCAGGCCCCAACCGGCCGCACTGAGCGGAAGCAGTGAGACCAGGAGGAAGTACGCGACAAGTTTGAGCTTGAAGCTCATTACTTACAATTTAGGTTCCGCAGTCAATGGCCGATATCACGACTACAGTGCATCGGCAGATCGAGGGGAAGGTGTGAGCAGAAGCATTGCAATCATTGCGGTGGCCGCGCTCATAGGAGCGGCACTCGGCGCTGCGGTCACGCTGCCGACGCTCGTCGTCATCGGTGAGGACGCCCCTCCGGCCGCCCTGCCTTTCGCCTCGGGTGGTGGCGAGCACACCGTCGTGCGCGCCGCACCGCTCCCGGCTCGCCACGCCAAGGCGCGCCGGTCCACGAGCACGTCCGCGCCCGGGTCGTCTCTGTCCACGTCGGCTCCAACGCTCGCCTCGGTCACCGGCCGGACGAGCAGCTCGGCTCCCGCCTCCGGCGGAGCTCCTCGGCAGGGGCCCGTCGACACGAGCCCGCGCCCGCGGCCGACCGCCCCGCCCCCTCCGCCACCACCGCCTCCTCCGCCGCCTCCCCCGGTTTCGCCGCCCCCTCCGCCGCCGCCGCCTCCGCCCCCGCCGGTTGCACCGCCCCCGCCTCCCCCGCCCCCGGCGGTCAATCCACCGCCACCGCCACCGCCTCCTCCCCCGCCGCCTCCGCCGCCCTCACCACGACCTCCGGTCGGCGGCACCAAGACCGGCCAGGGCACGGACTCGAAGAGCGGTAGGTGCAACGACCGGAACCACAACCAGGGCGACCACGACCGCAACCAGGGAGACGACGACCAGGACGATCGCGACAACAGCCACGGCTCGAGCGGCGGCTGGGGCGGGCACAACGAAGGCGACGGTCACGGCAGCTCGGGCAGCCAGGGCAGGGGCAGCGACAAGGGCAACAAGGACCACGGCAAGGGTCACGGGCCGAAGCGCTAGGCTCCGCTTCGTGGCCGGCTTCCGCAGCTTCCGTCGAACAGGCACCGTCGGTCTCGCCCTGACCGCCTGGGACATCTGGCGGCGCATTCCGAAGAAGCACCGCCGCGCGATCATCAACCAGGCGCGCATCTACGGCCCCATCGTCGCTGCGAAGGTGATCGAGAAGCGCCGGCGCCACCGCCGGGGCCCTTAGCTCCGAGTCAGGGCTTCCCTGACGATCCGGTCCTGTTCCTTCAGATGTGCCGTGGGATACCCTTCCGAGGGGCTCGCTCGCCAGGGCCGTCCCGCGAAGCGGAGGCGCACGCCCGGCGGCAGCGCCTCCTCGAGCCGGTGCCGGATAGCGCGCCACGCGCCCATGTTCTGCGGCTCCTCCTGCGTCCAGACGACCTCCTCGAGCGATGGGTAGGAGCGCACCAAAGCGGCAGCGGCATCGACCGGGAACGGGTAGAGCTGCTCCAGCCGCCCAACCGCGATCCAGCCGGCCTCCTGCCGCAGCTCGTGGCCGACGAGGTCGTAGTACACCTTCCCCGAGCAGAGCACCAGCCGTCGCACCTGAACCGCGTCGGCGGCGGGATCGGCGATCACGGGCAGGAACGAGCCCTCGGTCAGCTCGCGCAGTTCGGACGCCGCCTGCTTCAGCCGCAGCAGCCCCTTCGGGGTCATCACGACCAGTGGCCGCGCGCTCGGGTCGAGCGCCTGGCGGCGCAAGAGGTGGAAGTACTGGGCGGCTGTCGTGCAGTTGACGATGCGGATGTTCTCCTGGGCGGCAAGCTGGAGGAAGCGCTCCAGGCGCGCGCTCGAGTGCTCGGGGCCGTTGCCCTCGTAGCCGTGCGGGAGCAGAAGCGTCAGGCGCGAGGTCTGACCCCATTTCGAGAGACCGGAGACGATGAACTGGTCGATCGCCACCTGCGCGCCGTTGACGAAGTCGCCGAACTGGGCCTCCCAGGCGACGAGGGCCTCGGGTGCGGCAACCGAGTAGCCGTACTCGAACCCCAGGCACGCCTCTTCGGACAGCGGCGAGTTGTGGATCTCGAACGACGCGGTCGCCTCGCGCAGGTTCTGCACCGGCGCGTAGGCCTGGCCGTTGTAGGCGTCGTGCAGCACGAGGTGACGGTGCGAGAACGTGCCGCGCTCGGTGTCCTGGCCCGTGAGGCGGACCGGGATCCCCTCCACGAGCAGGCTGGCGAACGCGAGCTCCTCCGCCTGGCCCCAATCGATCCCGCCCTGCTCGAGCGCGCCGCGGCGGCGCTCGAGCTGCTTCGCGAGCTTGGGGTTGACAGTGAAGCCCTCCGGAACGGCCAGCAGCTCCCCGTTCAGCTCGCGTAGGCGATCCCCGCCCAGGGCCGTCACGATTTGCGCCTTGCTCGAAGCCGGGATCCGACCCTCGTACGCGACCGCGGGCACCGCTTGGCCGAAGGTCGTCTTCAGCCGCTCATGCGCCTCCTTCAGCCGCGTGTCCACGGCGGCGACGAGCGCGTCCGTCTCCTCCTGCGAGACGACCCCCTCGTCCACGAGCTCCTGCGCGTACTGCTCGCGCACGCTCGGCTGCCGATCGATCAGCGCCGCCATCAGCGGCTGCGTGTAGGCCGCCTCGTCCTGCTCGTTGTGACCGTGGCGCCGGTAGCCGACGAGGTCGATCACGACGTCGGTGCAGAAGCGGCGGCGGAAGGCGAGGGCCAGCCGGATCGCGGCGAGCGACGCCTCGGGGTCGTCGGCGTTGACGTGGATGATCGGGAGGTCGAAGCCCTTCGCGAGGTCGCTCGAGTAGCGGGTCGAGCGCCCGTCTGCCGGATCGGTGGTGAAGCCGATCTGGTTGTTCGCGATCAGGTGCAGCGTGCCGCCGGTCGAGTAGCCGGTGAGGTCGGCGAGGTTGAGCGTCTCCGCGACGACCCCTTGCGCCGGGAAGGCCGCATCGCCGTGAATCTGGATCGGCATTGCGACCGCGGAGTCGTGGTAGCCCGTGCGGCTCGAGCGGTCCGTCTGCTCGGCGCGGGTGCGGCCCTCGACGACCGGGTCGACCGCCTCGAGATGGCTCGGGTTGGAGGCCAGGGTGAGCGTGATATCACCCGAGGGGGTGGGCCGGGAGCCCTCGGCGCCGAGGTGGTACTTGACGTCGCCGGTGCCGCCTCCCGGGTCGGAGGCGACCGCCTCCAGCGTCCGCTCGCCCTCGAACTCGCGCAGAATCGTCTCGTACGGCCGGCCGAGCACATGGGCGAGGACGTTCAACCGGCCTCGGTGCGCCATGCCGAGAACGACCTCGTGGGCGCCTTCCTCGGCGACGAGCCCGATCGCCTCGTCCAGCATCGGGATCATCACGTCGAGGCCTTCGATCGAGAACTGCTTCTGGCCGAGGAACGCGCGCCTCAGGTACCGCTCGAAGCCCTCGACCTCGGTCAGGCGCTCCAGCAGGCGGCGCTTCTCCTCGTCGTCCGGCGGCCGCCGGTAGCGGCCCGACTCGATCGTGGAGCGGAGCCAGACGCGCTGCTCGTGGTCGGAGATGTGCTCGATCTCGTAGGCGCTCGTCCCGCAGTAGGTCTCGCGCAGCCGTGGGAGCACGTCGGCCAGCGTCTCGCCTGGGACGTGGACGCCCAAGATGTCGGCCGGGATCAGCCGCTGGAGCTCGGGGGTCAGCTTCGGCTCCAGGCGCTCCGGCTCGAGGGACGGATCGCCCACGGGTTCGGAGCCCAGTGGGTCGAGCCGCGCGGCAAGATGGCCGTGGGTGCGGTAGGCCTTGACGAGCGCCATCGCCGCGGCGACCGCAGCCAGCAGCGTCGTGTCGGGTGCAGCTTCGGCTGGAGCCCGAGCCGCGGGCGGGGCAGGCTCGGCTGCGGCGGTCGCCGGAGGAGCCGGTGCCGGAGCGGGAACCGTCGCCACATGGCCGTTCCCGTCATCGCGGAGGAGCTCGACCAGCCGCGCCAGCCCGGGATGGGTCGCCACAAGCTCGCTCGCGCCGCTCTCGAAGAGCGTGCGCCATTCGCTGGGAACCGCCTCCGGGTTCTCGAGGTACTGCTCGAGCACCGCGCTCGCGTAGCCCGCGTTGAGACCGTCGACGTCGTGCATGCTCACACTCTTTGTTGTACCAGCGGGATCCCCTCCCGGCGGCTCAGTACAACGGGTGGTCGGTGACGACCGCGGCCGCCATGCCGATCACGAAACAGGCGGCGCCGATACCGATTGCGAATGCCGCCAGCCGCTGGTGTCTGGGACTCATCGCAACCGCCAGCAGCGCCAGCAACAGCGCGCCCGGGATCAGCCGGCCGGGCCGGTAGGCGAGGCCCACGAGGCTGGCGAAGATCGACAGCGAAGCGAGCAGGCCGGCCACGGCGTCGGCGGGCCGCTGTCGGGTCTCCGGATGGACGCTCACCGCTGCGCGACCGCCCGGCGGGCCCTGGTCGGAGAAGCGTGCGGGCCACGTCTCGGTCGGCGCGGGCCCGGTCGCCACGGCGGCCTCGGCTCGAGATCCGCAGCCTCGACGAGCCGGCGCGCCGGCTCCGGCGGCTCGGGTTCGGCCTTCACCGCCCAATACACGACCAGGCAGAGGTAAACGATCGGGATCTTCAAGACCAGCATCATGAAGACGAACTCCCAGACCATCGCGGGAGCATACGGGATGCGGCGCCGAGTCGGCGAGGGGCGACCGGACTCGGCCGCCCCTCGCTCAGCGCGGTTGAGTTCCAAGAACAGTGCTCGTGTTCGTGCCCGAGTCGCCGGAGCCGCAGCCGGGGGCCACGAACAGGAACCACACGAGCACAATCACGCCCACGGCGATCGCTGCCAGGACCCAGTTACGCGCCGGACCAGCTGGCACCGCTGCCGCCGTCTCCGTGAACCCAGATGTCGACCGTCGGGTACTTGTGCGGGCAGTACCACGTCACGCATGCGTGGAAGCCGCCCTGCGTCCAGGCGTCCGTGGAGTAAGTTCCGACGCCCCGGCCGCTGCAGTGCTCGTAGATGCAGTTGCCGGCGGTATGGCCGTCGAACGTCCAGCCGAAGGCAGTGTCGGACGGCCAGCGGTCGCGCCAGAAGTACGTGATCACGTTGCCCTTCCAGCACCACCGTACCTGCTCGTTGTACCGGAACACGACGAAGCCGGCGAGGTTGCGCCTGACCGCACGTGCGTAGCGCGTGCGACACAGCCCCGGTGCGTACGCGTACGCGTCGAACGACTCCGTGTACACGCCCGACTCGAGCCCGCCGTAGCCGCAGTCCACGTTCGGGTCGTAGCAGGAGGACCCGTCAGGCGACTGGTATCCGGACGACGGCACGGCGTCGGCCCCGCCCGGCAAGATCACGACCGAGAGCGCGAGACCGGCGATCATCGCCGCGAGCCCGGCCCTTCGTCTGGTGTGCGTTCTTCGCTCCATCGTCCACCTCCCGTCGACTCCTGCCGACGGTAGGCGGGGCCGGCGCGCACGTGTGAAACGCATGCGTGTCGAAAGCGAAACATCGCTCGGAAGGTCCTACCCCACTGAGCCGCGGCTGCCTATTGGTTCTTTGGGACAGGTCCGAAGCCGCCGCCGCCCGGCGTCTCGACGCGGACGAGGTCGTCGGCGGCGAGCGAACGCGTGACCTTGCCGGGAAGCTCCTCGCCGTTGAGCAGGTCGCATCCCGGCTGTCCAGGCTCGCCTCCTTCGGCTCCCTGCGGCGCGCGGCGGCGGCGTTCGCCGACGAGCGAGAGTCGGCAGGGCTCGAGCACGCGCAGCTCCCGCACGACCCCGTCGCCGCCCCTGTGCTCGCCGCGACCGCCGGACCCGAGCCGCAGCTGATGACGCTCGACGCGCAGCGGATAGCCGAGCTCGAGCGCCTCGGTCGGGGTGGAGAGCGTGTTCGACATCGCGACGTGCACGCCCGAGGGCCCGTCCGCGTCCGGACAGGCGCCCTGGCCGCCACCGATCGTCTCGTAGTAGGTGAAGCGCTCGTTGCCGAGCGTGAAATTGTTCATCGTGCCCTGTCCCTGCGCCGGGACGGGGACGGCGCGGCCGAAGGCCGCGAAGGCGACGTCGACGATCCGGCTGGACGTCTCGACGTTGCCGGCGGCGACGGCGGCCGGTGGGCGAGCGTTCACGAGCGAGCCCTCGGGCGCGGTCACGCGCACAGGTGCGAAGGCGCCGCCCGAGGCGGGTACGTCCGGGTCGGTGATGCAGCGGACGACGAAGTAGCAGGCCGAGCGGGTGACGGCCAGAGGGCAGTTGAGGTTCCCTGCGTGTTGGGCAGCTGTTCCTGCGAAGTCGAGCTCCAGCTCCTCGCCGTCGACGGTGACCGCGACACGGAGCTCGAGCTCGTCCCCGTCCGGCCCTTCGAGGACGTCTGTTGCTTCGAAGCGCCCGTCCGGCAGGCACGCGACCGCAGCTCGGACGCGGCGCTCCGAGTAGTCATGGACCTCGTCCATCGCCTGCTCGACTCGCTCCTGGCTACGACGCTCACACAGCTCGTCGAGCCGGCGTTCGGCGAGACGGTGAGCTGCGAGCTGCGCACGGAGGTCGCCGCGGCGCTCGCCCGGATTGCGCATGCGGGAGAGGAGTTCGTCGAGCACGTGCTCGTCGAGCCGGGTGGGCGGGATCACGACTCCCTCTTCATGCAGCCGCCGGGAGTCGGCGGGCAGGCTTCCCGGTTCCTTCGCGCCGACGTCCGCGTGATGCGCCCGTGTGACCGCGAAGCCGACGCGGGTGCGCGTGACGAGGGTGATGTCGGGCAGATGGGTGCCGCCCGAGAACGGGTCGTTGAGGACGAACACGTCCTCGGGCGCGGGATCGTGCCGGCGCACGGCCGCGACGGCGTCCGGCATCGCGCCGAGGTGCACGGGGATGTGCTCGGCCTGGGCGATCATCCGGCCGCGCGCGTCAAAAAGCGCGGTCGAGCAGTCCCGCCGCTCCTTGATGTTCGCGGAGAATGCGGAGCGGACGAGAACGGCGCCCATCTCGTCCGCGATCGAGCGGAGCGCCGCGCCGACGACCTGGAGCTCGATGTTCATTTCACACTCTCGACACGATCTCGTCACACCCTCGTGAGCCGCAGCGTGCTACTGGTTCCATCCCTAACCCCCTCCCACCCCTGGGGAAGCCAGCAGGTGGCGCCCTCGAGCTCGACGACCGCCGGGCCGGTCACGTCGAGCGGCTCCGCCGCCGGAAGCTCGAACCGCGGGCCCGGGCGCACCTCGGCCGTCCTCACGGCCACGAGCTCGATCGCCCGCTCCGGCTCGGCGTAGCCGTAACGGGTCTCGTGGGCGCGGTGGAAGGCCGCCCCGAGCTCCGCCTGCAGAGGCACCGTCAGCTCGAACGACTGTCCTTCGTAGCGAAGGTCGGCCTCGCCCTCGGCCGGGAGCTCGCCCGCCTCCGCGAGCGGGCACACGAAGGAGCGGACCCGGTCGCGCCGCTCGTCGCTCGCGACCAGCCCCAGCGCCGAGAGGACGCCCGCGGCTCCGGGCACGAGCACGGTCCGGATGCCGAGCTCCTCGGCCAGCGCGCAGCCGTGCAGGGCGCCGGCGCCGCCGAAGGCGACCAGAGCGAAGTCGCGCGGATCGTGACCCCGCTCTACCGAGACGAGCCGAAGCGCCCGCAGCATCTCGGCGTTCACGACCTCGATCGCCTCGGCCGGGTCGATTCCGCCGAACGCCCGCTCGGAAGCTGTGGTGTCGAGCTCGATCCCACCGGCAAGCCGGCGCGGGAGGCGCCCGAGCAGGAGGTTGGCGTCGGTGACCGTCGGCCGGGTACCACCTTTCCCGTAGCAGGCGGGGCCTGGAGTGGCGCCGGCGCTCTCGGGCCCGACGCGGAGCGCGCCGCCGGAGTCGCGCCAGACGATCGACCCGCCACCGGCGCCGACGGTTTGCAGGTCGACCGCCGGAAGCTGCAGGGGAAGCCCGGCCACCTCGCGCGCGGTCGCGCGACCGAGCCGGCCGTCGACGACCAGCGAGACGTCGGTTGAGGTCCCGCCCATGTCGAGCGAGATGGTGTTCTCGACGCCCGCGAGCCGCGCGATCGTGGCCGCCCCGACGACACCTGCCGCGGGCCCGGAAACCAGCGCCACCGCCGGGTGCGTCGCCGCCTCGGCGAGCGTCGCCACCCCGCCGGAGGAGCGCATCACGAGCGGCTCCGGGAGGTCGGCCTCACGGCAGGCGTCCCGAAGCGCCTCGAGGTACCCTGAGACCGCCGGCCCGAGGTAGGCGTCGACCGCCACGGTCGAGGCGCGCTCGTACTCGCGGAACTCTGGAGCGATCTCGTGCGAGGCGACGACGCGCGCCCGAGGGAGACGCCGGCGCAGCTCTTCGGCCACAGCGCGCTCGTGACTCGGGTCGCGGAACGAGAAGAGCGTGCAGAGCGCGACCGCCTCGACGCGCTCGTCGATCCGGGGGAGCGACTCGAGCTCGAGCGGCTCCAACACGCCGTCTGGGCCGATCCGCTCGCGCACTCCATAGCAGCGCTCGAGCGGAACGAGCGGCTCCGGATGCGACTCGCAGAGCCGGTAGAGATGCGCGCGATCCTGGCGGCGGAGGTGCAGCAGGTGCTCGAACCCCGCGGTCGCGACAAACGCCGTGCGGGCACCCGTGCGCTCGAGGAGCGCGTTCGTCGCCGCAGTCGTCCCGTGCGTGAACCGCTCCAGGCCCGCAGCGCCGACTGCCCCCGCAGCCGCAACCACGGATTCCTCCTGGCTCGACGCAGTCGGCACCTTGGCAGTTCGAATCGCGCCGTTGTCGAGCAGCACCGCGTCGGTGAAGGTGCCTCCCACGTCCACGCCGAGGACCGCCATCGACCGGGAATCTCTAGGCCCGGGACACCAGTCCGTCGAAGTCTAGGCCCAGGTCTTGGAAAATCACCTGCGCCGCGTTGCGACCGGGTGCCATCGAAACCCCCGCCCCCGGATAGGAGCCCGAGCCGCACAGGTACACGTTCTCCACCGGCGAGCGGTAGCCGGCGAAGTCCGGCGTCGGACGCATTGAACCGCTCTGGTACGGAGTCATTGCCCCGTGCGGGATCGTCCCGCGCACCGCGCTCGAGAGCTTTCGCTCGAGGTCGAGCGGCGAGTGGACCGTCCGCGCCAGCATCCGGTCCTGCAGATCGGGAAGGTACGCCTCGGCTATCAACGCGACCAGGTGGTCCGCATAGGCCTCGCATACGTCATCCCACCCGCCGACGCCTACCTGCCCCGTTGCATCACCCCGTATCTCGTACGGGACGCCGAGCACGACGAACTTCTTCAGGTGCTTCCCGCGAGGAGCACGGCCGGGATCGATCACGGAGTCGTTCCAGCTCACGATCACCGGCGCCGACGGGAGCTCGCCGGCGCGGCACTGAGCATTGGCGGTAGCCAACGCGTCCAGGGAGGCCTCGGAGAGGTGGACGTGTGCCGCGGCGCCGGCCTCCGGGCCCGCCGCGTACTCGACCGGGCCGTCGAGGGCCGCGTAGATGACGAGGACGGCATCGCCCCACTCGATTCGCGCCGCCCGCTTCGCGGCCTCCG
Organism: Gaiellaceae bacterium; assembly: GCA_036265535.1. Lineage (GTDB taxonomy): Bacteria > Actinomycetota > Thermoleophilia > Gaiellales > Gaiellaceae > AC-32. The sequence continues at coordinate 15,945 of DATAOV010000054.1, forward strand.
TCCCGATGGCCTCCTCGCCGAGCAGCCGCAGAGCGAGTTGTCCTGGATCGACGCTCGCCGCCACCAGGGTTTCTACGGCCACCCGCTCACCACTATCGAGGATCACCCCCGTTGCTCTGCCTGCATCGACCTCGATCTGCACCACGGCGGTGCCGGTTCGGATTTCGCCGCCAAGCGATTCCAGTTCTGCCGCAAGCGCGAGCGACACCTGCTGCATGCCGCCCCGAACGAGCTTGTTGCCGTCGGTCTGGAGCACGCTCGCAAACAACCAGCTGATCTCGGCCCCGGCGGCATCGTCAGGGCCGTGGCCCACGAACGGAGCGAAGGCGCCGAACAGGCACTTCGCCTCGTCGGACTCAAACGTCTCGTCGCACCACGAGCGCATGCTCTGGAGGCTGAATCGATAGCCGTCGAGCCCGCCAGGCCGGTCCTCCATCCGGCGCATCCCGGCAGAGAGCGATTCGGGGGCCGAGAAGAGCGAGCGCACGATGCGGTCCCGCTCGGCTCGGTAGCGCGTGAACAGCTCCACGGCCGTGTCCGCATCCCGAGTCGAGTACCGCGCGATGCTCGCGTGCGCCCGGTCCAGGTCCGCACCGACGGCGATGCATTCGCCGCCTGGGAACGCGTGTGCCCACGCGTATTCGGGCTCGATCAGCTCGACCCCGTGGTCGAAGAGGTTCAGCTCGTCGGGCGCTGGCGAGAGGCTCGCGAGCTGGTACCCGCTCGCGTGGACATCTGACCAAAAGCCCGGCGCGACGAGCTCCTCCGTCAGGGTCATACCGCCGACGGACGGGTATTCCTCGAAGACCGTGACGCCCAGCCCCGCTCTGGCGAGATAACAGCCGCAGGCCAGCCCGTTGTGGCCCGCTCCGATCACCACCGCGTCCGCCACTCTGCGCTGATCCTATGGGCAGAGCGTGCCGAGCCTGCACGTCTACGCGGGAATGTGTCACCACATGGCACGTTCGACCAAGGCGATGGCGAAACCCTGGTCTGCCGAGCTCGAGCTGAAGGGCGCGGGCGGCGAGCCCGTCGACCTCTGGCGGACGCTCGCGTCACACGGCGTGGCCGACCTCCTTCCGCAGGTCGTCGACGAGGAGGCGCACGCCCTCGTGACGACACTTCCGCTTTCGCGGGGCCGGGCGCGCACAATCCACATTCGGGCGGGCCGGAAGGGTTTCGCCCGCATCGAGGGCGATGGGATCACCGTCGCCGACGGCGTCAGCCTCGTCGAGACCGCTCGGCACATGCTCCGCCTCGACTCCGATCTCTCCGGTTTCTACGCCGCCGCCCGGGGCGATCCCGATCTCGGCTGGGCCTGCGCGGGTGCCGGCCGGATGCTGCGCAGCCCAACGGTCTTCGAGGACGTCGTCAAGACGATCTGCACCACGAACTGCACCTGGTCGGCGACGGTGCGGATGGTCACCGCGCTCGTGCAGACGCTCGGCGTGCCGGCCGAGGGCGCGCCGGAGCGGCGCACGTTCCCGACGCCGGAGGCGATGGCGCAGGCGGGCGACGACTTCTACGTCGGCGTGGCGAAGACCGGCTATCGCGGCGCCTACCTGCGCACCCTCGCCGCCGACGTGGCCGAGGGCCGGCTCGACCTCGAGGCGCTCGACGACCCCGAGCTGCCCGACGACGAGGCCGCCGAGCGCCTGCTCGCGCTGCCCGGCGTCGGCCCCTATGCGTGCGCGCACGTGATGATGCTGCTGGGCCGATACGGGCGCCTGGTGCTCGACTCCTGGACGCGCCCGAAGTACCGCAAGGTCACGGGCCGCCCACGCGTCACCGACAAGGGGATCGAGAAGGCGTTCCGGCGCTACCGCGAGTACGCCGGCCTCGCGTTCTGGCTGGTGCTTACGCGTGACTGGGTGACCGAGGCCGGATAGGGTCGCGCCCATGGCGCGATTCCTGCTGGTCCACGGGGCGTTCGGCGGCGCGTGGTGCTGGGAGGCGGCGATCAAGCCGCTGGAGGCCGCCGGGCACACGGTCGAGGCGATCGACCTCCCGGGCAGCGGGACGACCCGACGCCCGCTGCGGAGGTGACGCCCGACGGCTACGCCGCGCGCGTCTGCGAGGTGCTCGCGCAGGGCGAGCCGGCCGTCCTGGTCGGCCACAGCATGGGCGGCGTGGTGGTAACCGAGGCCGCCCTGCGCTGCCCGGAGCAGATCGCCGCGCTGGCCTACGTGGCGGCGTTCGTGCCCGGCCCGGGCCAGAGCCTCCAGGCGCTCACCCAGCTGCCGGAAGGCGCCGACGACCAGGTGCAGGCGAACCTCGTCGTGGACCCGCCGGTGGCCCACCTGCCCGCCGCGGCCGCCCCGGAGTTCCTCTTCAACTGCTGCGCGCCGGACGTCGGGGCCCGTGAGGCGGCCAAGCTCGGCCCCCAGCCGCTGGCGCCATTCATCGCGCCGGTCAGCGGGGAGGTCGCGTTGGACCGGCGCCTCTACGTGCACTGCACGCAGGATCGCGCGATCCCGCCCGCACTCCAGCGCCGGATGGTGCGCGAGCGCGGGATCGCCGACGTGGTCGAGCTCGACACCGACCACGCGCCGATGCTCTCGCGCACCGACGAGCTCGTGGCCGTCCTGGACCGCTTCGCCCGCTGAGCCGGTGGAGCTGCGCCAGCTCCAGTACTTCGCGGCCGTCGCGCGCCACCGCCACTTCGGCCGCGCGGCGGCCGAGCTCTACGTCACCCAGCCGGCGCTGTCGCAGCAGGTGCGCCGGCTCGAGGCAGAGCTCGGCGTGGAGCTGCTGCGCCGCGGCCCGAAGGGCGTCGAGCTCACGCCCGCCGGCGCGGATCTGCTCGCCCGCGCGGACGCGATCGTCGCCGAGATCGAGCGCGCGCGGGCCGACATGGACCGCCACGCCGGCGTC
>DATAOV010000055.1:0-13865 GCA_036265535.1 Gaiellaceae bacterium
CAGAGCGTCTACAAGCTTAGGCTGCCGTTGCGTTTCGCCCGCCGGCCGGTTGGCAGCCGACCAACCGCCGGGCTAGCCATCCTTTAGCGTCGCGCTTCGGGCGATTGGCTCTCCCTAGGCGCCGAGCCCGTTTTCTGACGCCGTTACCCGAGCCACGGGCCGAGCTCGGAACGACGCGCATCGCGTACCTAGTTAGGCAGCGAGTGCGAGTGCGGAGTTGTCCTTCGCACTTGCGTTTGTTCCCGGTTGTTTTACGAGGCCGACCGGGGACCTCGGCTTGCAGCTCTGCCGGAGAACCGACCACGTCGAAACCAGGTCGCCCCCGTATGTCAGTCCCTGGATTGTAGCCGTCTCGGGTTGGGGTGCCCGTGGGCGAGCACTTCCGCGACCGGGAGCTCGAAGAAGAAGGTCGAGCCCTTCTCCCCGTTCGACTCGACCCAGATCTGACCGCCCATCCTGCCAACGAGCTCCTTGCAGATGTAGAGCCCGAGGCCCGTCCCTCCGACGCCTCGGATCATCTGCGGGTCGGCGCGGTAGAATTTTTCGAAGACCCGCTCCTGCTCCTGGGCCGGGATGCCGAGCCCTTCGTCGCGGACGTAGAACCTGACTGCGTCGTCGCGCTGCTCGACCCCCACCTCGACCTGCCCGCCGTCAGGCGAGTACTTGATCGCGTTCTCGACCAGGTTCACGAGCACCTGGCGGACCTTGTCGAGGTCGGCGGCGACGCGTGGAAGCTCCTCCCCGGCCTCGAACTCGACCGACACCGTCGGCGGTGCGTAGACGCGTGTCGACTCGACGACGCGCTCGACGACTTCCGACGGGTCGAACGGCTCGAACTCGATGTCGAGACGGCCGGCGTCGAGCTGGTTGGCGAGGAGGATCTCGTTCACGATCCGGCCCAGGCGCTCCGACTCGTCGGCGATCAGCGAGACAAAACGGTCGCGCCCGACCTCGTCGAGGGCGAAGTCGTGTCGGAGCAGCGTCTGCGCCGCGCCGTAGACCGCCGCCAGGGGCGTGCGGAGCTCGTGGGACGCGGTCGCGATGAAGTCGGCCTTTACCTCCTCGAGATGCCGCACGTCGGTGAGGTCGCGGAACGCGTAGACCGTGCCGCCGTAGAACTGGACGCCCGAGATCGAGATCCAGCGCTCACCGCGCTTCGTCTCGATCGGAATCACGACCTCGTCGTGGCCCGGGTCCGGTGAGGCGAAGACCGGCACCGACTCCGCCGCATCGCGCCAGCCGGGAATCGCCTTGGTCGCGGCCTGCCCGACGACGTCCCCCGCTGCGACGGAGGTGATCGCCTCGGCGGCGGGGTTCCACAGCCGCACGATGCCGTTTCGGTCGAGCAGCAGGATCCCGTCGGCGACGTGCTCGAGCACGCGAGCGGCGTCGGCCCGTTCCTCCACCTCGCGGTAGAGACGGCCCCGATCGGCCGCGATGGTGATGCGCGTGGCGAGATCCTCGACGAGGGCCACGTCGTCGGCGTCATAGACCGCACCGGGCTTCGTGCGCGCGACGGTCAGAGCACCGAGCGGCTGTTTGCGCGCGCGCAACGGCACGCAGATGACCGCTGAGGCGTCGATGCCGCCGAGGAAGCGGTTGGGCTTTGCACCGGTCGAGCTCTCCCCGATCGCCGGCACGACTTCGGGCCGCCCGTTCTCGACGACCGCACGGACGCCGCTTTCGGGCTGCTTGCCGGGGCCCGGGCCGCCGACCTTGTGGGGCTCGGCGCGCGCGACCGCGAGGCGCTTGAGCTCGTTTCCGTCGTCGGTCACGTCGACGATGCACCACTCGGCGAAGTCCCTGACGACGAGCTCGGCAACCCTCTGCACAGCGGCTTGATGATCGAGCGTCGACGAGAGCTCGTCGCCGGCCTGGCGGAGAAAATCGAGCCGCGACTGCCGCTCGGCCCTGTCGGAGGCGGCCGCCCGCTCCGCGGCCAGGAGGCTCTCGCGTTCGTCCTCGGCGCGCTTCCGCGCTCCGATGTTGCGAAGGAAGGTCTGGGTGTAGAGCGGCTCACCGCCCGGATCCCGCGCAGTCGTCGTCTCCTCCCGGACCCAGACGACTCGGCCGTCTCGCGCGATCAGCCGGTACTCGGTTCGCAGGGGCGTTCCGTTCTTGATGCGCTCGAGCTCGACCAGCACCCCGGCGCGGTCATCAGGGTGCAAGAGCTTCGTGAAGAGGTCGGGCTCCTCGGCCCACTCGCTCGGAGAGTAACCCGTCAGCTCGTCGATCAAGGGGCTGATGTAGAGCGTCGAGCTCCGATCGCCCGGCTCGGTGAGCCAGGTGACGAGTGGGAGGCTGTCGATGAGCGCCCGGTAACGCGCCTCGGCCCGGTCAAGCTCGGCCTGCCGCGCGCGCTCGATGCGGCGCGCGCGCTTCCCCAGGAAGACGATGATGCCGGCGGCGGCCGCGCAGATCGCCCCGGCGGCGACGATCCTCGCCGTTTGGTTTCCGAGCAGGACCAGCAAGACACAGGCCGCTGCCACGAGAACGAAACTGACGGCGGCGGCGAGCCCTGCTCGGGAGTGGAACCGGTTCAGTTGCAACACAGGGGGCGGCGCGTCCAAGAGCGTAGCTTCGACGCGCGCGGGCCACAACCCTGCGACTCGACGGAGTACGCTCGGCGCATGGAGATGCGCCCCCTCCGAGACGCCCGCGACGTCGACCGCGTGGTCGAGATCATGAACGCGGTCTACCCGGACGACCCCATCGGCGCGGTCGACTTCGTCGCCTGGGGCAAGCAGGCGCTCGAGCGGCTCGACCTGGTGGCCGAGCGGGACGGCACCATCGTCGGCGGCTCGCGCACCTACCTCGAGTCCCAGCGCCCGAACCCCTGGGTACACATCTGGGTCCCACCCGAGGAGCGGCGCCAGGGCATCGGCTCGGCGCTCTTCGCCGCGATCTCGCGCTGGGCTTCCGAGCGCGGCCACAAAGGCTTCGAAGCCTGGGTGCGAGAGGACAGCTCGGCGAGCCTGGCGTTCGCCTCCGGGCTCGGATTCGAGGAGACCGGGCGCGAAAACGGGCTCGTGCTCGACCTGACGTCGACCGAGCCGCCGCCGGTCGAGGCCCCCGACGGGATCGCGCTCACGACCTGGGCCGAGCGTCCCGAGCTCGCGCCCGGGCTCTACGAGGTCTACGTCGACGCGATTCCCGACGTGCCGGGCGAGGAGGGCTCCGAGGTCGAAACGTTCGACGAATGGCTTCGGCGCGACATGCAGTCCGCAGGCGACCGGGCCGACGCGACCTTCGTCGCGGTCGCCGGCGACGAGGTCGTCGGCTACGCGAAGCTTGCGTTCACCAGCGTGCAGCAGACCACGGCGCATCACGACCTGACGGGCGTGAAGCGCGCCTGGCGCGGCCGCGGAATCGCCCGCGCGCTGAAGGCAGCACAGATCCGCTGGGCGAAGGAGAACGGCTACGAGGAGCTGCACACGCGGAACGAGGAGCGCAACACGCCGATCAAGAAGCTGAACGACCGCTTCGGCTACCGGCCGGGAGTCGGGCGGATCTACCTGCGCGGGCCGGCCGCGTGAACGCGCCGCCTGTCCGCTACGCCAACAGCGGCGGCGTCGAGATCGCCTACCAGGTGCTCGGCGAGGGGCCGCCCGACCTGATCTGGGCGGCCGGCGCGATCACCCATCTCGGCGTGATGTGGGAGCAACCCGGCTACCGGCGCTTCTGCGAGCAGCTCGCCTCGTTCACGCGGCTGATCCTGTTCGACAAGCGCGGGATGGGCCTCTCGCAGCGTGTCCGAATCGGCACACTCGAGGAGCGGATGGACGACGTGCGCGCCGTGCTGGACGCCGCCGGCTCCAAGCGCGCCGCGCTTGCGGGTGTCTCCGAGGGAGGGCCGTTGTCGATGCTCTTCGCCGCGAGTTACCCCGAGCGGACCGAGGCGCTCCTCCTCGTCGGCGCCGAGGTGAAGGAGGAGAGGACCGAGGACTGGCCCTGGGGCGAGGCGACGCGCGCCGAGCACGAGGCCAGGATTGAGGCGATCCACGAGCGCTGGGGCAAAGGCCTCGTGGCTTCCTTCTACTTTCCCAACGAGCCTGACCTCGACGCGATGGAAGCCTGGTTCGGCCGGCTGCAGACGGCCGCGATGACGCCGAACGACGCGATCGCGTTCCAGAACATGGCGCTCGAGATCGATGTGCGCGACGTCGTGCCCGCGGTGCGAGTACCGACACTGATCGTCCACAACGTCGACGACCCGGTCTGCCACGTGGAGAACGCCCGCTTCCTCGCTAGGAACATCCCCGGAGCGAATTACGTCGAGCTTGGCGGCAACACCCACATCCCGTGGGCCGAGGCCGCGGTTGCCGACGACATCCTGGCCGAGATCCGCGAGTTCCTGACCGGCGTGCGCGAGGCACCCGAGCCCGACCGCGTGCTTGCGACCGTCCTCTTCACCGACATCGTCGGCTCGACCGAGCGGGCCGCCAAGCTCGGCGACCGGCGCTGGCGAGAGCTCCTCGAGAACCACCACGCCACGATCCGGCGCCAGCTGCAGCGGTACCGCGGGCGCGAGATCGACACAGCCGGCGACGGGTTCCTCGCCAGCTTCGACGGCCCCGCACGGGCGATCCGCTGCGCGCGCTCGGCGGTCGACGCGGTGCGCGGCGCCGGGCTGGAGATCCGGGCGGGCGTCCACACCGGCGAGTGCGAGGTCGTCGGCGACAAGCTGGCCGGCGTCGCCGTGCACATCGGCGCGCGCGTCGCAGCAAAGGCAGGCCCGGGAGAGATCCTCGTCTCCGGCACGGTACGCGACCTGGTCGCCGGCTCCGGAATCGAGCTCGAGGATCGCGGCTCGACCGAGCTGAAAGGTGTTCCGGGGGAGTGGCGACTGTTTTCGGTCAGCGCCGCCGGCTCTTGAGCTCGCGCTCGATGCGGCGCTTCGTCTCTCGGTCGGCGATGTCGCGGCGCTTGTCGCGGCCTTCCTTGCCGCGCGCGAGCGCGAGCTCAACCTTCGCCCGCCCGTCCTTGAAGTAGAGCCTCGTCGGCACGAGCGTCAGCCCCTTTTCGGCCGTCTTGGCGGCGAGCTGGTCGATCTGACGCCGGTGGAGCAGGAGCTTGCGGTCGCGATCAGGCTCGTGCGGCTCGACCGAGGCCTGCTCGTAGGGCGGGATGTGGAGGCCGACGAGCCAGATCTCCCCCTCGCGCGCGTCTGCGTACGCGCGCTGCAGGATCGCGTGACCCTGCCGCAAGGACTTGACTTCGCTGCCGCTCAGCACGATCCCGGCCTCGACGCGTTCGAGCAGGTTGTAGTCGTGCCGCGCCCGGCGGTTGTCGGCGATCAGCTTCTCGGCCATCCGGCAAGTGTAGGCTCGGTTTCGAACGCAACCGCGGTTACTGCTAGGTTTGGCTCATGGAGTGGGTGCTGCTCGCCTACCGCCTGCCGCGAGAGCCTTCGACGCCGCGGATCACGCTGTGGCGGCGCCTCCGCAGGCTGGGAGCGGTCCAGCCCGTGGACAACCTCGTCGCACTGCCGCTCGACGACCGGACGCGCGAGCAGTTCGAATGGCTGGCCGACGAGGTGCAGGAGGCCGGCGGCGAAGCCACGGTCTGGGTCGGCACGCTGACCGGCCGCGCGCAGGAGCGCGAGCTCGTCGCGCGCATGACAGCCGCCGTAGCCGCCGACTACCGGCTCGTGATCGAGGCGGCCCAGGCCGGCGGCGGCCGCCGGACTCTCAACCGCTTGCGGCGGTCGCTGCGAGACATCCGGGCACGGGACTACTTCTCCCCGCCCGAGCGGCAGCGAGCCGAGCGTGCGGTCGAGCGCCTCGCCGAGCTGACGGCGGCAACCTCGTGAAATGGGCGACGCGCCCGCGCTGTCATGTCGACCGCGCGGCCTGCTCCTGGCTAATCACGCGCTTCATCGACCCGGGCGCACGGCGCGCGGCAGCACCGTTGCAGTGTAACCGCGGTTACACGATCAGATGCGGCTCGGCCGGCGCCAGCTCGACCTTGCCCTCGTTGCGGCGCACGTCCTGGACGCGCACGTCGATCGGATCCCCGAGCCGATAGGTGCGCCCGCCCCGGCGCCCCACGAGCGCGGTCGCGAGCTCGTTGAGCTCGAAGTAGTCGCCCGGCAGGCGGCGGGCCGGCACGTAGCCCTCGAAGACGTCGTCGAAGCGGACGAAGATGCCGGACGGGATGACGCCGGTGATCTCGCCGCTGAAGGTCGCGCTCCAGCCGAGCTCGAACAGACGTTTCTCCAGTAGCCACGCCAGGCAGATCTCGTCCGCGCGGTACTCGAGCTGTGACGCGTGGCGCTCACGAACCGAGGCGTGCTCGGAGACTTCGGGCAGATCCTCGGGCAGCGGCTCATCGGAGACGCCGAGCTCGCGCAGGAGTGCGCGATGGACGACGAGGTCGGAGTAGCGCCGGATCGGCGAGGTGAAGTGACAGTACGCGGAGCTGGCGAGCCCCATGTGGCCGAGGTTGCGTGGGTCGTAGCGCGCCTGCTTCAGCGCCTGGAGAACGAGCGCGGGAAACGCGTCCCGCCCGCGCCCGCTGTTCTCGACATACGCGGTGACTGCTTCGCTGGCGGCTCCTGCCACCGCCGCGGCGTCGGAAGGGCCCATCCGCTCGGGGGCTGGCGGCGTCGGCACGCCCAGGTCGTCGAGCCGCGCGAGCATGAGCTGCACAGACTGCGGGTCGGGCAGCTCGTGGACGCGGTAGAGAGCTTCACGTCGCCGGCCCGCGAGCAACCCCGCGACCACCTCGTTGGCGAGGATCATCAGCTCCTCCACGAGCATGTGGGCGTGCGGCTCGGCCTCGCGCCAGGCGCGCTCGACACCACCCTCGCCGTCGAAGGCGAAGGTCACCTCCCCGCTCTCGATGCGCAGCGCCCCGCGGGCGAAGCGTCGGTCGCGCAGCGCGGTCGCGAGCCGCTCGGCGCGCTGTAGCGCCTCGGTCAGCTCGGCGCCGGCCTGCTCGCGGCCGCGCAGGATCGCCTCGGCCCGGGAGTACGTGAGGCGCTCGCGGCTGCGGATCACGGAGCGGTAGAAGCGTGGCTCACCGGCCGGAAGCCCGTCGTTCAGCGGAACCTCGACGGTGAGACAGAGCCGGTCCGTGTTCGGTCGCAGCGAGCAGAGCTCCTCCGAGAGCTCCGGCGGCAGCATCGGCGAGACGAGGCCCGGCACGTAGACGGAGAACGCCCGCTCCTGCGCGCCGCGGTCGAGCGGCGAGCTGGCCGGGACAAACCAGGAGACGTCGGCGATGTGCACGAAGGCCCGGTCTTCGTTCACGCTCAACGCGTCGTCGAAGTCCTTCGCGGTCTCGGGGTCGATGGTGAACGACAGCTCGTTTCGGAGGTCGACGCGGCTCTCGGTCGCGATCGACGGCGGATCGAAGGGCTCGAAGCCGCGCAGCTCTCCTTCCTGGATCAGCAGGCCTTCGAGCACCGTCCGAATCGAGCCGGCGGAGCCGAGCACGCGCACGAGCCGCGCGCGACCCTTGCCCGTGCTCACGACGGCGAGGTCGCCCGGGCTCAACTCGCCGAGGCCCCTCCGGTCGAGCGGCAGCGGCGTCCCTAGGACGAAGTAGGGCTCGCCGACGAGGTTCTTCCCCCGCCGCTGCGCCTCGACGACCAAGGCGTCGGAGGCCGACCTTTGGAGCTGGTCAGACCTGGAGGAAACGGCGGATTGTCAGCCCGGAGCCGGCGGCGCCGAGCGCCAGGCCCGCGCCGAGCACGACCAGGACGTGAAGGCCGAACGGCCAGGCATGGACGTCGGATGCGCTGGTGAGGTGGATCAGCGGCATGAACAGCGTTCGCCCGAGTACGAGCAGGATCACCGCGGCGACGGCGCCCGCCAGACCGCAGAGCAGGCCTTCGATCATGAACGGCCCGCGCACGAACCAGTTGGTCGCCCCGACGAGCTTCATCACCTCGATCTCGCGTCGCCGCGCGAAGATCGAGAGCCGGATGGTGTTGGCTACCAGAAGGGTCGAGGACACGAGCAGGACGATGAATGCGATCAGAACGACGATCCAGAGGTAGTTCGCGACCGAGAGGACGCGATGGGTGATCTGGTTGCAGCTCTCGCCAATCGCGGTGTTCGACGACCGGGACCCGGGCGGCGGCGGGCAGATCTTTTCCACGCCCGCGAGCGGCGGGTCGTTCACCTGCGCCGCGATCCTCTCGACGTCGTCGCCGCTTCTCGGGATCACCTCGTACTCGTTGGGGAGCGGATTACCCGGGAGGTTCGCCGTCATCTCAGGGTGCTTCTTCCGCTCGATCGCGAGCGCATCATCCTTCGAGATGAAGCGCACGGTCTTGACGCCCGGAATCGCGAGGATCCGGGTCCGCGCGTCGTTGATTTGCTGCGAGCTGGCCTCCTTGTCGCAGCGGAGGCTCGTGCAGAAGTAGACCTTGACGAGCAACTGCTTTTTGTAGTGGTCGCTCAGTGAAAGCGCCCAGCTGCCAAGCCCGACGACGAGCCCGAGCATGAACATGCCGATCAGGACTGTCGTCGTCGCGGCGAAGGTCGTGGAGAGGTTGGCGCCGAGCGAGCGCACCGCCTCGGCGACGATCAGGCGGAAGCGGCTCATTCGGAGGTGTACCCGCCGCGGCGCTCGTCGCGGAGGAGCTTGCCCTCCTCGAGCGCGATTACGCGCTTGCGCATCTTGTCGACCATCTCACGGTCGTGGGTTGCCATCAGGATCGTCGTGCCGGCGCGGTTGATCCGGTACAGGAGCTGCATGATCCCGACGCTCGTGTCGGGATCGAGGTTTCCGGTGGGCTCGTCGCAGATCAGGAGCGGCGGGTGGTTGACGAAGGCCCGCGCGATCGAGACGCGCTGCTGTTCGCCGCCGGAGAGCTCGTCGGGGAGCGACGACATCTTGTGCGAGAGGCCGACGAGGTTCAGGACTTCGGGCACCTTGCGGCGGATCGAGTCCGCGTTCTCCCCCTGCACCTTGAGCGCGTATGCGACGTTCTCGGACGCGGTCCGGTTCGGGAGCAGCTTGAAGTCCTGGAAGACGCAGCCGACGTTCCGCCGCAGCAGCGGCACCTTCGAGCGCTTGAGGCGCGTGAGGTCGCGGCCGCCAACGAAGATCTTGCCCTGGGTGGGCTCCAGCTCCTTCAGCACGAGGCGGATGACGGTCGACTTGCCGGAGCCGGAGGCGCCCACGATGAAGACGAACTCGCCCTTGTCGATCGCGAAGGAGACCTCACGGAGCGCGGCGACGTCGGGCTCGTAGATCTTGGTCACGTTCTCGAACACGACCATCGCCGAGCTCGAGGGAGCAGGCGGTGGCACGACGGGCTCCTGAGTGAGGACCGCCGTCCTTGGGGGGCTGTGCTGGAGGTCCGTGTCCTGCACCATGGAAAAGGACGCGACGCGGGGTAGGCGCGCCGGGTGGGCTAGGGCCGGAACTCTAGCGAAACCTGCGGCTAGAACACCTTTCCCGCGGCTCTGGCGAGTAGGTACTCGCGCACGAACTCGTCCAGCGCCCCGTCGAGGACCGCCTGCGTGTTGCCGGTCTCGTGGTCGGTGCGGTGATCCTTGACGAGCTGGTACGGGTGGAGCACGTAGCTGCGGATCTGACTGCCGAAGCCGATGTCCTGGGCGGCGCCCCGCTCTTTGGCCAGCTCTTCCTCGCGGCGTTCCTGCTCTTGCTCCAGGAGGCGGGATTTGAGGATGCGGAGGGCGGTCTGCTTGTTCGAGCTCTGCGAGCGCTCGTTCTGGCACTGCACCACGATCCCGGTCGGTAGATGGGTGATCCGAACGGCCGAGTCGGTCTTGTTCACGTGCTGGCCCCCCGCCCCGCTCGCGCGGTAGGTGTCGATCCGGAGGTCGCTCTCGTCGATCTCGACGTCGACGTCCTCGGGCAGGAGCGGGCTGACGATCACCTGCGCGAAGCTCGTGTGGCGTCGGTGGGCCTGGTCGAAGGGGCTCAGCCGGACGAGCCGGTGGACGCCGCGCTCGGCCTTGAGGATCCCGTAGGCGTTCTCGCCGCGGACCGAGAAGGTGGCCGACTTGAGACCCGCCTCCTCGCCGGGACTCGCCTCGAGCAGCTCTGTCTGGAAGCCGCGCTCGGAGGCCCAGCGCAGATACATGCGCAGGAGCATCTCGGCCCAGTCCTGGGCGTCGGTGCCGCCGGTGCCCGCGTGGATCGTGACGAGAGCGTCGCCCGCGTCGTACTCTCCCGAGAAGAGCGCGTCCTCCTGCAGGCGGTCGAGCTCCTTGCTCAGCGGTGCGATGGACGCCTCGATCTCGGCGGCCATCTCACCGTCCATCGCCAGGAGCTCCTGGGCGTCCTGGTACTCCTGCGTGAGCCGGCGATAGCGCTCGAGACGCCTGCTCAGGCGCGCGTGCTCGGCAGAGACCTCGGCCGCGTGGCGCTGGTCGTCCCAGAAGCCGGGCTGGCCCAGCTCGTGCTCGAGCTCTGCGACCCGCTTCTCGAGCTGCTCCGGGTCAAAGGTAATCACGGACCCAGGCGAGCTGGGCCCCGATCTCCTGGAGCTGCTGGTCGAGTGAAAGTGCGGGTGCCGGGGTCTGGTCGGCCATGGGGCGATCGTAGCGACCCCGGCCGGGACTGCGCACGTCGCTCCAGAGAACATGCATCGATCTCGGCACGGAATCGGCACTTCGGCGTGCGACGTGGCAGCGCATGCTGGCTGTGTGCTTCCGGGAGCACAAGCCGTCGTTGCGGCCCTGCGCGCGCTAGCGGGTCAGGCGGCGGTGGAAGAGCCTCCTCGCACGGTGGAGGGTGAACGCGAGGAACGCGAACACGAGCGCCACGACCGCGAAGCCGGACTGCCCGGCCAGGAGGGCTACCACGGAGGCGGCAAGCGAGGCGATCAGCAGGGTCGCCTCGAACCAGGGCGTCCGCCGCACCGCGCGGTTCACCGCGCCCTCGGGACGCCGCAGGTTGTGGAGGATCATCGCCGCCACGACGAGTGAGCAGCCAAGCGCGACCACGCCGACGAGCCACCATGGCTGTCGGAACAGCAGGCCCCAGAGCAGGAACGTCGTCGCGGTGGTCAGGCACGTGGTCGCGACGACGGTTCGCCTCGGGTAGCGGCGCGCCTCGTCCCAGTCGTAGAGCCAGCGCATGGCCGGATGATCGTCCGGATCGAGCTTGCTCTTGAGCGCGGCGGGGTACGGTCAGGCGCCGTGGCAGCGCTTGAACTTCTTGCCGCTGCCGCACCAACACGGGTCGTTCCGGCCGATGTTCTTCTCACGCGCGTCGGTGACCCGTTGCTGGGTCGCGACCGAGCCGCCCCCTGCGCCGATCCCTCCCGCGGTGACCGAGGCTCCGTCGCCGGCCAGCAGCGTGCCGGTTCCCGCGCCGGCCGCGGCGATCGCCTGGGAGCCCGCGAGCGACTCGTGCTCGTAGGCGAACGCTCCGCCGTCGAGGGCCTGCGCAGCCTGAGCCTGTTGGAGCTGGCCTGCCTCCTCGACCTCGATCTCAGCGTGGAAGAGCGTCATCACGACCTCCTCGCGAATCGCCCCGTTCAGCTCCTCGAACATGCGGTGACCCTCGGCCGTGTATTCGACCAGCGGATCCTTCTGGGCCATGGCCCGCAGATGAACGCCCTCGCGCAGGTAGTCCATGTTCTCGAGGTGCTCGCGCCAGCGGACGTCGACGACCTGGAGGATCACGAAGCGCTCGACGTCCCGCAGCAGCGGCTGGTCCGTCTCGGGGTTCAGTCCTAGTCCCTTCTCCTTCTCCGCGTACGTGTCGCGCGCGTCCTCCTGGAACTCGTCGACGAGCGCCTCGCGGTCGAGCCCGACCTCCTCGCTCAGCTCTTCTGGCGTGATCGGCTCGTTCGTCGCGTAGAGATCCTGCATCGCCTTGCAGAGCGCCTCGAGGTCCCATTCCTCCGAGAACTCGCCCTCCGTGTACTGCGCGATGGTGCCCTCGATCACCTCGTCGATCCAGAGGCCGACCTCCTGCGAGAGGTCCTCGCCCTCGAGAACGCGGCGGCGCTGGTCGTAGATCACGGTGCGCTGCTTGTTCAGGACGTCGTCGTACTTGAGGACGTTCTTCCGCGCGACGAAGTTCTGCTCCTCGACCTTCTTCTGCGCATTCTCGATCTGGTTCGACAGGATCTTCGCCTCCATGGGCTGGTCGTCCGGAACCTTGAAGCGCTCCATGATGTTGTAGATCCGGTCGCCCGCGAAGAGGCGGACGAGCTCGTCCTGTCCCGAGAGGTAGAAGCGGGATTCGCCCGGGTCACCCTGGCGGCCCGACCGGCCGCGCAGCTGGTTGTCGATGCGCCGAGCCTCGTGCCGCTCCGTGCCGAGGACGTAGAGGCCCCCGAGCTCGACCACGCCCTCGGCAAGCTTGATGTCGACGCCGCGGCCGGCCATGTTCGTCGCGATCGTGACCGCGCCCTTCTGACCCGCCTCCGCGATGATCGCTGCCTCCTGCTCGTGCTGCTTCGCGTTCAGGACCTTATGCGGGATGCCCTGGCGGTCGAGCAGCTGCGAGAGATGCTCGGAAACCTCGACGGAGATCGTGCCCACGAGCACCGGCTGGCCCTCCGCGTGCCGTTCCCTGATGTCCCCGATGACCGCGTTGTACTTCGCATCCGTGGTCTTGAAGATCATGTCGTTCTTGTCGTCCCGGGCGACGTCGACGTTCGTTGGGATCTCGACGACGTGCAGGTCGTAGATCTCGACGAACTCCTTCTCCTCGGTCTTGGCGGTACCGGTCATGCCGGCAAGCTTGTGGTAGAGGCGGAAGTAGTTCTGGAGCGTGATCGTCGCGAGCGTGACGTGCTCCTCCTGGATGCTCACGCCCTCCTTGGCCTCGACCGCCTGGTGCAGGCCTTCCGACCAGCGCCGGCCTTCCATGATCCGGCCCGTGAACTCGTCGACGATCTTGACCTCGCCGTCCTGGACGACGTAGTCGACGTCGCGGTGGAAGAGCGACTGCGCCTTCAGCGCCTGGTTCAAGTGGTTGACGAGCTGCGCGTTCCGCGGGTCGTAGAGGTTGTCGACCCTGAGCGCGCGCTCGACCGCGTCGATCGAGCCCTGCATCGGCGAGACGGTTTTGTGCTTCTCGTCGTACTCGAAGTCCGCGCCGGACTCCTCACCCGCGCCCTTGGGATCGCCGGGCTTGGACGCGTAGCCCTCTAGCCCGCGCGCGACACGCGCAAAATCGTAGTAAACCTGGGCGGCGACCTCGGGCTCGCCCGAGATGATCAGCGGCGTCCGCGCCTCATCGATCAGGATCGAGTCGACCTCGTCCACGATCGCGTAGTCGTGTCCGCGCTGGACGAGACCGTCGAGCGCGACCGCCATGTTGTCGCGCAGGTAGTCGAAGCCGAACTCGGAGTTCGTGCCGTAGACGACGTCGGCGGCGTAGGCGTCGCGGCGCTCGTCGAAGGGCATCATGTTCTGGATGAAGGACGCGCGCATGCCGAGCGCCTCCCACACCGGCTTCGTCCACTCGGGGTCGCGCTTGGCGAGGTAGTCGTTGACCGTGACCAGGTGCGCGCTCTTGCCCGTGAGGGCATTGAGGTAGAGCGGCTGCACCGCGACGAACGTCTTTCCTTCGCCCGTCTTCATCTCGGCGATGTCGCCTTCGTGAAGGACGATGCCGCCCATCTCCTGCACGTCGAAGAGGCGGATGCCCATGGAGCGCTTGAACGCCTCCCGGACTGCCGCGAAGGCCTCGAAGACGAGTTCGTCGACCGGCTCGCCGTTCTCGATCCGCTGCCGGAACTCGGCGGTCTTGCCCGCGAGCTCGGCGTCCGAGAGCTTCTCGAACTCCGGCTCGAGCGAGCCGATGTAGGCCGCCTGCTCGGCGAGCCGCTTCAGCCGGCGGCCTTCGCCGAAGCGAAGTGCCTTCTCGAATGCGCCTAGCTGGGACACAGGGCAAGGGTAGCGGCTTGAGGTTCTGGG
>DATAOV010000056.1:0-4295 GCA_036265535.1 Gaiellaceae bacterium
CCGCCGAGTGCGCTCGCTTGCGACGCCGACCGTAAGAGGGGGTGCCGGCTTTGCCGGCGCGCCCGCCGAGGGCGCTAGCTTGCGACGCCGACCGTAAGAGGGGGTGCCGGCTTTGCCGGCGCGCCCGCCTGTGGGCCGTCCGGTGGCCTCCGTACGGTTGGCTGCCCATGCAACGGCCGGACTGGAAGCTGCGCGCGGACTGCTCGCGCCACGATGCCGAGGCTCTCGCGCGCGATCTCGGAGTGAGCGAGACGCTCGCCGCGGTGCTCGTGCGGCGAGGCTACGAAGACGTCGATCGAGCCCGGGCATTCCTCGCGGCCGAGCTTCCCGAGCATGATCCGTTTCTGCTCGGTGACATGCGAGGGGCCCGCGACGCCATCCTCGCCGCCGTGGCGGAGGGCAAGTCGATCTGCGTCCACGGCGACTACGACGCGGACGGGATCTGCGCGACCGCGTTGGCCGTGCTGATCCTGCGCGAGTTAAGTGCGAAGGTCTCCTGGCACCTGCCGAGCCGCTTCGACGAGGGCTACGGGCTCGCGCGCGAGACGATCACGCGCCTCGCCGAGGATGGCTGCGGGCTCGTCCTGACCGTCGACTGCGGGGTGACTGCCGTCGACGAAGTCGCGCATGCGCGAGACCTCGGCCTCGACGTGGTGGTCACGGACCACCACCGTACGGGGACGGAGCTCCCCGACTGCCCGGTGGTCGGGCCGTATCGCGGCGACTACCCGTTCGCAGAGCTCTGCGGCACCGGGGTGGTCTGGAAGCTGGGGCAGGCGCTGCTTGGCGCGACCTCGGAGGCGCTCGCGAGGCACCTCGACCTCGTCGCGGTCGCCACCGTCGCCGATGTCGTGCCGCTGCTGGACGAGAACCGTGGCCTCGCCGTCGCAGGCTTGCGGCAGCTCGCTCGCACGCAGAAGCCGGGCCTGCAGGAGCTGATGCGCTCGGCACGTGTGGATCCCGCCACGGTTGACGCGGGGACGATCGGATTCCGCCTGGCGCCGCGCCTGAACGCGGCCGGGCGGCTCGGCCGGCCGGAGGCGGCGCTAGAGCTGCTGCTGACGGAGGAGCGAGAGCCTGCGCGGCGGCTGGCGGCGCAGCTGGAGGACCTCAACCGCGACCGCCAGGCCGTCGAGGAGCGGATCCTGCGCGAGGCGGCCGAGGCGATCGAGTCGTGGCCGGAATCGCGCCGTCGCAAGCGCGCGTACGTCGTCGCCGGGGCCGGCTGGCACGAGGGTGTGATCGGCATCGTCGCCTCGCGGCTCGTCGAGCGCTACGGGCGGCCGGTCGTCCTGATCGCAGGCACCGAGGGGAACTGGAAGGGCTCAGGTCGTTCGATCCCGGGCTTCGACCTGCACGACGGGCTCCGGCAGAGCGCCGAGCATCTCGAGCGCTGGGGCGGTCACGCCGCGGCCGCGGGGCTCTCGATCAAGCCCGAGAACGTCGACGCCTTCGCGGAGGCGTTCTCCGCGATCGGCGACCTGGCCCTCGACGAGGACGACCTCCGTCCGCCGACGAAGGTCGACGCGCTCGTCCACGGCGGCGACCTCACGTTGGAGCTGTGCGCCGAGCTCGCCCGCCTGGCGCCGTTCGGCCTCGGCAACCCGAACGTGACGCTCCTGCTCGCCGGCTGCGAGCTCGTCGAGCCGGTCGCGGTGGGGGAGGGCAAGCACCTGAAGTTCCGCGTGCGCGAGGACGGCCGCGATTCCGGGAGCGCGATCGCCTTCCGGCTCGGCAAGCAGATCGACCGCCTCCGCCGGGTTGGGCATTTCGACCTCGCCTTCAAGCTCGAAGCGAACCAGTGGAACGGCACCGTCTCGCCGCAGTTGAACGTGCGTCAGGTCTTCGATGCCGACGACCGCTACCTCGAGCGGCGCGAGTGGCTCAAAGGCGAATGGCGGAAGCCGGCCGAAGCCCGAGATCCGAACGCGGTCGCGATCTTCGACGAGCTCGGGCTTGCTGACGGAGGCGCCCGGCGCCACCTGCTCGAGTCAGGACGGTTCCTCGCGCTGCTGGGTGAGCCCGAACTCGCCCGCGCCGCCTAGCTCGGGAGTATCATTCGTCACATGGGTGTCGTCGAATGGATCAGGCGGCTCCGCTTCGGCTCCCTCAACCGGGGGCGATCTGCGACCACGGAGCTCGGAAGTGTCGAAGGAACGATGATCCCGCCGAACTACGTCAATTCCTACGACGAGGGTCGACCGAAGCACTGATCGGTCTCCGGGCGAGAATCACCATCCGCCGGCAGCGAAAGGCTCACAAGCGCTACTAGGAAGAACGTGCTCGCCAGGCCGCACTCCAGCGCGAGGACGCCCAGGAGCGCATCAAGGACGTCGCCGGCAAGGCCGGGCCGATCTCCTTCCCGTACTCGAGCTAGGCGCGAGAGGTCCCGAGCGCCCCGCGCGACACCCGTCGCACGCGCCACCAGGGTCGCTCCTCGCGCGCAGCGTCGTCGAGCGACACGAGCAGCCTCGCGAGCCTCGTCGCCCGTCGTTGTTGTCTGCGCCTGCGCATGACGAACACCATTCGCGTCGCATGAGTTCCCTCCTGCGCGAGGAATTACGCCTGGCGGGCAGGGGGAAGGCCCCCGAGTACAATTTTCCTATGACGGTCCTGGAAGCAAGTGAACGACACCAAGAGCTGATCGATGAGCTGATCGCGACCGTCGCCGCCTACAACCCGGATGTCGACCGCGACCTGCTCGCGAGGGCCTTCCGATTCGCCGCACATGCCCACGAAGGGCAGCAGCGGCGGTCGGGCGAGGATTTCATCAACCACCCCTGGGGCGCGGCGAAGATCTGCGCGGAGCTGCGCCTCGACGAGGAGACGATCGCGGCGGCGCTCCTCCACGACGTCGTCGAGGACACCGGCACCGACATCAAGGAGGTGCGGGACGAGTTCGGCGACGAGATCGCCCAGCTCGTCGAGGGCGTCACCAAGCTGACACGCATCCAGTTCCAGAGCCGCGAGCAGGCCGAGGCCGAGAACTACCGGAAGATGATCGTCGCGATGGCGCAGGACGTGCGCGTGATCCTGATCAAGCTCGCAGACCGCCTGCACAACATGCGCACGATCGAGTACCTGGGCAAGCAGAAGCAGGTGCAGAAGGGCAAGGAGACGCTCGAGGTCTACGCGCCGCTCGCGCACCGGCTCGGGATCAACAAGATCAAGTGGGAGCTCGAGGACCTGGCCTTCTCGACCCTGCACCCGCGCAAGTACGACGAGATCAAGGCGATGGTCAGCGAGCGCCGCGCCGACCGCGAGGAGCACGTGCGCGAGGCTGCGATGACGCTCCAGCGGGAGCTCGAGAAGGTGGACATCCCGGCCGACATCTCCGGCCGCGCGAAGCACTTCTACTCCATCTACGACAAGATGGCCAAGAAGGGCCGCGAGTTCAACGAGATCTACGACCTCACGGCGATGCGCGTGATCGTCGAGCGGGGCGCGGACGAGGGGACGCGTGACTGCTACGGCGCGCTGGGCCTGATCCACTCGCTCTGGAAGCCGATGCCGGGCCGTTTCAAGGACTACGTCGCGATGCCCAAGCTGAACGGCTACAGGGCGCTGCACACGACCGTCGTCGGGCCGGAGGGACGGCCGCTCGAGATCCAGGTGCGCACGCGCGAGATGCACGAGACCGCCGAGTTCGGCGTGGCCGCGCACTGGCTCTACAAGGTCGGCTCGAAGGACGGCCCGGCTGACGAGGAGTGGCTCGCGTGGATCCGGCAGCTGATGGACTGGCAGGAAGACGAGACCGACCCGCGCGAATTCATCAAGACCTTCCGCACCGACCTCTTCGACGACGAGGTGTACGTGTTCACGCCCAAGGGCGAGGTCAAGGTGCTGCCGTCCAACTCGACGCCGATCGACTTCGCCTACGCCGTGCACACCGACGTCGGCCACCGAACCGTCGGCGCCAAGATCAACGGCCGGATCGTGCCGCTCCACTACCGGCTCAAGAGCGGCGACTTCGTCGAGATCCTGACGACCAAGGCCGGGCGCGGCCCGTCGCGCGACTGGATGTCGCTTGCGGCGTCCTCGCGCGCGAGGAACAAGATCAGACAGTGGTTCTCGCGCGAGACACGTGAGGAGACAGAGCAGAAGGGACGCGAGTCGCTCGAGACGGCGCTGAAGAAGCAGAACCTCCCGTACAAGAAGCTCCAGGGCTCCTCCGTGCTGGCGCAGGTGATCAGGGAGACCGGCTTCAAGAAGGCCGAGGACTTCTACCTCGCACTCGGGTCCGGGAAGCTCGCCGCCGGCCAGATCGTCAACAAGGTGATCCAGCGGCTGAAGAC
>DATAOV010000057.1:0-3347 GCA_036265535.1 Gaiellaceae bacterium
GCGGTGTACGCGCCGATGCAGAAGGCGGCTTCGGCCCCGCCGGCGAGGAGCCGGATCGCGACCACGCCCCCGAGCGCGGGCAGCAGCGCCAGCCCCAGGTAGCAGACCAGCATCACGAGCCCGCCCCAGAGGAAGAGCGGACGCCGTCCGCGGCGATCGGCGATCCGCCCCGAGAGCGGAGAGAAGACGATCGCCGTCAGGCTCGCCGCGCCCATCGCGAGCCCGACTCCGACCGATCCGTAGCCGAGCTCGTCCTTCACGTACAGCGGCAGCCCGAGCACGACCATCCCGAAGGTCAGGAACGCCCCGAACGTCGCGGCCCAGACGCGCGCGAAATCGAGAGTGACGAGACGAGCCTCGCTCACCTCCGGGACACTAGAGCCAATTCGTTCCTCGGTACTAGGCGCGAGTGCCGCGACGAAGCCCGCTGCGACGGCGGCGGATGCCGGCTACTGGGTCAGGCCCCAGCGGCGGGTAGCCGCGCCCGCCAGGCGGTGCGACGTGGCCCACGTGACTGACAGGAAGAGCACCGCAGCGCCTGCGAGGATGAGCAGCGTCTGGGCCGCGAGCGCGAAGCCAACAGCCTCGGAGCGGCCGATGCCCGACAGGATCAGCAGGGCGGTACCGGCGCCGACCTGCGTCGCCGCTCCGGCAGGACTGACCGGCAAGGCGGCCGCCGCTGCCGCGGCGCACAGGAACATCATCGCGAGCGGGAAGTTGAAGCCCAAGCCGAGCGCGGCGAGCAGCAGCGTCAGCCCCGCCGCGCGGATGAGCCATGACGCGGTCACGAGCACCCAGGCCTCGGCGGCCCGGCGCAGAGGCGTCGCCCGCGGCGCCAGCCAGCGAACGAGCCGGTACCTGAGGAGGCGCTGGCTCGCGGCGACGAACGGAAGCGCGATCACGGCTGCGGCTGCCAGCACTCCGCCGACGCCGACGACGGCGAAGCCGAGGCGCACGGCGGCGGAGTTCCCGGGCCACGCAGCAGCCGTGAAGCCGAGCGGGGCGAGAGCAGCGCTGTCGATCAGTCCGAGCGTCACGAGCGAAAGGCAGATCGAGGGAACTCCGGCCGGGCAGCCGGGAAAGCGTCGGACGATCGCGACCCGGATCAGCTCGTCGAAGCGTCCAGGGAGCACGATTCCCATCACCGACGCGCCTCCACCGGCTGCGGCGAGAGCCATCGGGCCGGGCCGCTCGCGGTGGGCGAACAGCCGCCCCCACCCGCACGCCTTGAGCAGGAACGCAACGAGGAAGAGCAGGCCCACCGAGACGAGCAGCGCGGGTTTTCCGCGGGAGAACGGCATCGGCGCCCCGCTGACGTGGCGCGCGGCGAGCGCGACGAGGACGAGACCGGCGACGCCCGAGCCGACGCCGAAGATGACACGTCCACGCCTGGACGAGCCGAAGCGCCGGAGATCTGCAAGCGATCTCCGCGCTCGACCCGCGGGACGATCGCTCAACTGTTCTCTGTTCACAACGCTTCGTCCACAGTACTCGGCTTGTGTGCGCGTTGCGTTAACCCCTTGGACGAGGAGTGCGGATCCGGCAGACTGGGGTCGTGCGCCGGTGCCTTCTGCTCGCCCTCGCCGCGGCCCTCGTGGCCGTGGCGCCCGGCGCGGCGGCCGACCAGGCCCGCATCAAGAGCTACTGCAGCACGACCGGAGACGTCTGCTACGGCGTCTTCCAGAACGCGGGCCAGTACCGCTTCAAGCTCACGCTCGCCGCGAAGTACTTCGGGCGCTACCGGATCTGCGTGCTCCCGCTCGGTCAGACGAAGACATGCAAGAGCTTCCCCGTCAAGAAGACGGGCGCCCAGTGGGGCGGCACGGTGATCTGGCAGCGGAACTTCCCGATCCGCGGCCCGCGGCGCTACAAGGTCTCGTGGCTCCGGGGCACGCACCGGCTCGGACCGGTGCTCGCGTTCAACCTGCCCGCGCCCTGAGCCGGTAGCGCAGCGCGATCGCGATCGTCGTCACGCAAACCGTGAACGCGACGGCGTTCGGGACGACGAGGAACCAGTTCGAGATCGCGAGCCCGTACGCGACCCACAGCGTGAAGCCGACGAGGAGTACCCAGAAGTAGGCGATTGAGACCTCTCGCGACGAGCGGTGCTGCAGCATCTTGCGGATCTGCAGGCCGGGGGAGACCGCCATCAGGATCCCCCAGAAGGCTGCGGCGGCTCCGAGCACGTCGTCGGGCATGCGCTCGGACTTCTCCTCTGGGCGATCATCCCCTTGCGATGGCGATCACGTTCCGGCTCATCACGCGCGAGGACTACCCGCTCCTGCTCGAGTGGCACGGGCGGCCGCACGTGGAGCGCTGGTGGACGAAGCGCACGACCATGGACGAGATCGAGGAGCATTACGGCCCGACGATCGACGGAACAGACCCGACCGACCACTACATCGCGCTCCTCGACGGGAAGCCCCTCGGAATGGTCCAGGCCTACCTCATCGCCGACTACCCCGACTGGGCCGAGGTGACCGGAGAGGGCGAGGGCGTGGCGGGCGTCGATCTCTTCATCGCGGACGAGTCGAACACGGGCCGCGGGCTCGGCACGGAGCTACTCCGGAGCTTCGTGGACGACATCGTCTTCGCCCGGCCGGCGACCATCGCCTGCATCGCCGACCCCGACGTGCGGAACACGGCCTCGCTCAGGGCGTTCGAGAAAGCCGGGTTCCGCTCCGTCAGGGAGTTCGTCGACCCATCGGACGGGCACGTGCACGCGCTCGTCCGGCGCGACCGCCGCAGTTGATGTGGAAGTCGCGGTCGATCGTCTGCCCGGCGAGGACTGTGACCGTGGCCGAGTCCGGTCCGCAGGTCGGGTACGTCGCCGTGAACGTGTACGTGCCCGCGGTCAACCCGCCGACCTCGTAGTCGCCGAACGGGTCGGTCTCGGTCGAGCCGTTCTCCGGCCCGAACCACGCCACGGTCGCGCCAGAGACGTTCGTCGATCCCAGGACGGCTCCCTGGGTGGTGGAGGGCGCGCGCTGGATCAGCGTCCTGCTCGGCCCCTGGCCCGGCCGGTAGTTGCCCGCCGCCCAGAGCTCGCGCTTCTTCTGGCCCAGCGAGCTCGTGGTGAGGGCCATGACCGAGTCGATGCCCGCGAGCCGTCCGCCGCGGCCCCATTCGGGCGTCGCGATCGTCGACCAGCTCGATCCGTCGTAGCGCAGGATGATCGGCCCGTACGAGTCCGTGCCGACGGCCCAGACGTTGTTCGGGCCGAGCGCCTCGACGCCGTAGAGGACCTGGGCCGGCACGGCGTAGTCGATGCTCCACTGAGAGCCGTTCCAGTGCTCGGCGATCGCGCGCCAGAGGACGGTCTCGTTGTATTCGATCACGCGCGCGCC
>DATAOV010000058.1:0-1743 GCA_036265535.1 Gaiellaceae bacterium
GAGGAGCTCGAGCTACGCTCGTACGTGAAGACGAGCGGTGCGGACGGGATCCACGTGCTCGTGCCGATCACGCGGCGCTCGTCCTACGCCGACACGTACGAGCTCGCGGAGCGCGTGTCGCGCGGCCTCGAGGCTGACAACCCCGGGCTGGTGACGACGGAGTGGTTGAAGAAGAAGCGGCGCGGCGTCCTGGTCGACCACCGCCAGAACGGCCACGGGAAGACGATCGCCTCGGTCTACTCGGTGCGCCCGAAGCCGGGGGCGCCGGTCTCGACGCCGCTGCGCTGGGAGGAGCTGGGCGAGAAGTTGAAGCCGCGGGACTTCGGCAGGCGCGAAGCGCTCGAGCGGCTTGAACAGCACGGCGACCTCTTCGAGCCGGTGCTACGGGGGGGCCAGGCACTCGGCCCGGTCCTGCGCAAGCTGCGGGCCGAGGACTAGGGCCGGAGCGAGCGGGTGTCGACGACCTGGACGTCGGAGCCCTTGACGCGGTTCAGGGTGAGCAGCTGCTCGTTGGTCCTGCGCGGATCGGGGTGCCCGTGACGATCCAGTCGGTGCCGTTGTCCGCCAGGATCATGCCGTAGTGCTGGAGCGCGACGAGCACCACTCTCGCCTGGGGCGGAAAGCTGTCGACCGGATAGTCCGCCCGCAGGCGAACGCGCATGCCCATCCGTGGAAGCGATGGATCTTCGAAGTCCCGTCCGGGGTGGCGGGCCGGATACACGTAGCCGCCGCTCGTCCGCCTGACGGTGAAGCGCAGGGCGTGGTCGATCCGCCCTGTGGCGACCTCGTCGTCGGCCCTTGGGCCGTCTCCCTCGAGCGGGACGGTTACGGGCGGAGCGAGCTGGTGTCGACCACTTCGAAGCTCGAGCCCGACACGTGGCCGAGCGTGTGCAGCTGGTCGTTCGACCAGCCGCGGTTCGGCGCGCCCGAGATGTACCAGTCCGAGCCGTTGTCGGCGACGATCATCCCGTAGCGCTTCAGCGCCACGAGCACGATCCGAGCCTGGCGCGGGAACGGGCGGACGTCGAAGCTCGCCTTCAGGCGCACGCGCAGGCCCATCGGCGGCAGGTTCGGCGCGGTGAGGTCGCTCGCGTAGTGGCGCGCCGGGTAGAGGTACGCGCGCCGCGTGCGTTCGACGGTGAAGCGAAGCGCGTGGTCGATCACGCCGCGCCGGACCTCGTCGTAGCGGGCGAGACCGGGGAAGATCGGGAGGCCTGCGGCATCCGCGGAGGTCCAGCCGGCCGGTCGAACTCGGTTCGAGCGGAGATTCCAGGTGGCACCGGCCCACGCGTGCCAGCGGCCGCCTCGTCGGTCGAGACCGCCGAGCTCATAGAGGCGGCAGGCGCTCTTGTCGAGCAGGAGCGCGTGATGGTCGCTGCCGCCCTCGATGTGCACGCCTTTCGGGATCGGGTAGCCGACGTGGTCGCTCTCGTCGTCGTACTCGAAGCTGGGCCGCGAGCGCTTGGTGGATCGGGCGACGACGTCGAACGGAATCCCGATCGGCGAGCCCTGCCACAGGCCCGAGCCGAAGTCGGCGTGAAGCCCGGTGTCGCCCCCGATCGAGGAGATGACGGCGGCCGAGTTCTGCGCCACCGGCAGCTTGTCGACGCGCTTGTTCCAGGGGTTCGAAGCCGGGAAGACAGGACACCGAGGGGCCGCCGGGACGCGCAAGGCATGGGCGGCGCCGCCGAGGCAGGCGAGGGCGATCGCGACGAGGGCGGCAGCGGCGGCGCGGCTCACCTC
>DATAOV010000059.1:0-15232 GCA_036265535.1 Gaiellaceae bacterium
TGGGTCGGCGCGCTCTTCTCGCTGCTGCCGTTCATCGTCCTGATCGCGTTCTGGATCTTCCTCATGAACCAGGTGCAGGGCGGGGGCTCCAAGGTGATGAGCTTCGGCAAGAGCCGCGCCAAGCGGATGGCGCCGGACTCGCCGAAGATCGGCTTCAAGGACGTCGCCGGCGTGGACGAGGCCGTGGAGGAGCTCCAGGAGATCAAGGAGTTCCTCGAGAACCCGAAGAAGTTCCAGGCCCTCGGCGCGCGCATTCCGAAGGGCGTCCTGCTCTACGGCCCGCCCGGTACCGGTAAGACGCTGCTCGCGCGCGCGGTGGCCGGCGAGGCTGGGGTGCCGTTCTTCTCGATTTCCGGCTCCGACTTCGTCGAGATGTTCGTCGGCGTCGGCGCCTCGCGCGTGCGCGATCTGTTCGAGCAGGCCAAGCAGGCCGCTCCGTGCATCGTCTTCATGGACGAGATCGACGCCGTCGGCCGCCATCGCGGCGCCGGTCTCGGCGGCGGCCACGACGAGCGCGAGCAGACGCTCAACCAGCTCCTCGTCGAGATGGACGGGTTCGAGCTGAAGGACAACATCATCCTGATTGCCGCCACGAACCGGCCCGACATCCTCGACCCGGCGCTGCTCCGCCCCGGCCGCTTCGATCGCCAGATCGTCGTCGACCGGCCCGACCGCGTCGGCCGCCGCAAGATTCTCGAGGTGCACGCCAAGGGCAAGCCGATCGCGCCCGAGATCGACCTCGACACCCTCGCCGCCGGGACGCCCGGCTTTACCGGCGCCGACCTGGCGAACCTCGTCAACGAGGCGGCGCTGCTCGCGGCGCGCCGTGGCAAGAAGACGATCGAACAGGAGGAGCTCGAGGAGGGGATCATGCGCGTGATCGCGGGCCCCGAGAAGAAGACGCGCCTGCTCTCCGAGGAGGAGCGCAAGATCACGGCGTACCACGAGCTCGGCCACGCCCTGGTTGGCCACTATCTCGAGCACACCGACGACGTCCACAAGATCTCGGTCATCAGCCGCGGCCAGGCGCTCGGGTACACGATCTCGCTGCCGCGCGAGGACCGCTACCTGACGACCAAGACCGCGCTGATGGAGCAGCTCGCGATGACCCTCGGTGGGCGTGCCGCGGAGGAACTCGTCTTCCACGAGGTCACCACCGGCGCGGCCAACGACCTCGAGAAGGTCACCTCGATCGCGAAGCAGATGATCATGCGCTTCGGCATGAGCGAGAAGCTCGGCCCGCGCGTGCTCGGGCGTAACCACGACATGCCGTTCCTCGGCCGCGAGATGGGCGCTGAGCCCGACTACTCCGAGGAGATCGCCCGTGAGATCGACGACGAGATCCGGCGGGTGATCGAGGAAGCCCACGAGCTCGCGGTCAAGGTGCTCACGGAGCACATCGACGACCTGCACAAGGTCTCCGGGATCCTGATCGAGCGCGAGACGATCGACAAGGATCAGTTCGAGCGCCTGCTCGCCGGCGAGGCCGAGGAGAAGGTGTTCCCCGACGAGACGCCCTCCGCCCCCGAGGAGGCGCCCGCGGAGGAGCGCAGGCGCCGGCCGCAGCCAAAGCCGGTTCCGAGGCCGTTCCCGGGCGCGACGATGCAGCCGCCGCCCGAGGGTTCGACGACGTAAGTCCGGCTCGCGCTGACGCGCGAGCAATGACGGTTCCGCTAAGCCGTGCCGCTAGCGACGCCGGCCTGCCAGGACGCCCAGAGGCTCGCGTAGCGCTCGCCCTGTGCTACGAGCTCCTCGTGTGAGGCGACCTCGACCACCCGGCCGCCGTCCATCACGACGACTCGATCGGCTCGCTCCGCTGTCGAGAGGCGGTGGGCGATCACGATCACCGTCCGGCCCTCGACCACCGCGGCGAGGGCACGCTCCACCGCCGCCTCCGTCGCCGGGTCGAGGCTCGAGGTCGCCTCGTCGAGCACGATCACCGCGGGGTCGGCCAGGGCCACGCGCGCGATGCCGACGAGCTGCCGCTCGCCTGCCGAGAGCCGCACGCCCCGCGTCTGCACGTCGGTGTGAATCCCGGCGGGCAGCGAGACGAAGCGCTCGCGGGCGCCGATCTGCTCCAGCGCGTGGAGCACCGCCTCGTCCGAGGCCTCCGGGTCGGCCAGCCGCACGTTGTCGGCGATCGTGCCGCTGAACAGATGGCCCTCCTGCGGCAGCATCACGATCCGGTGCCGAAGCGAGGCGAGCGTCCCGTCGCGCAGATCGACGCCGCCGAGCGCGATCGATCCGCGCTGCGGGTCGTACTGCCGCGTGAGCAGTTTCGCGAGCGTCGACTTCCCTGCGCCGGTCACACCGACGAGCGCCACCTGCTCACCGGTCTGGAGCCGTAGCGAGACGTCCTCCACGACGGGAGCGTCCGGGTCGTAGCCGAAGGTGACGTCGTCCAACTCGACCGCGCCCTCGGCGGGAAGCTCCTGCGCGCCCGGGCGCTCCGCGACGGCGTTCTCGGTCTCCAGCAGGCCGACGAGCTTCCCGAGCGCGGCCAGGCCCTGGCGGAAGTCCCCGAGCCACTCGCTGAAGCGGGCGATCGGGTCGAACAACTGCACCAGGTAGAGCACGTAGGCGGCGATCGTCCCCTCGGAGATGGAGCCGTCCCGATACATCGAGGCGGCGACGAGCAGAACGGCGACCAGCGCGACCGTCTGCGCGAGCGGGATCATCGTGAACAGACGGATGTTCACGTACGACGCACGTCGCCAGGCGCCGACCTGCGCCCGGCTGCGCGGCTCGTATGCCTCGAGCGTCCGTCGCTCCCTGCGGAAAGCCTGGACGACGCGCACGCCCGAGAGCCCCTCCTGAAGGGCAGTCAGCGTCTCAGCCACCCGGTCGCGGATCGCCAGGTAGACACCGCCAGCGCTGCGGTGGAACGCCCAGCTCGAGAGGGTCAGCACCGGCAAGGCGACGAGCGAGACGGCGGCCAGTTTCGGCGACAAGATCACGAGCACTCCGATCGTGAACACGATCTGGAGGCCGCTTCCGACCACCTCGACGAGCGCCTCGCGCAAGAACTCCGTCAGCGCCTGAACGTCGGATGTGAGCCGCGAGACGAGCACGCCCGTCCGCTCCCGTTCGAAGAACCCGAGCGGCAGAACCTGCAGCTTTTCGAAGGCAGAGGTTCGCAACGACGCCAGGAAGCGCTCGCCCGCGGTCGCGGCGAGGAGGGTCTGGGCGCGCACGACGAACGGCTTGACCACTGCCAGGCAGAGCAGCGCGACGGCAGCCACGTTCAGCGGGTGAAGGTCGTCCTTCGCGATCCCGTGGTCTACGCCGTAGCCCACGAGCGCCGGGCCGGCCAGGGTGATCAGCGTGGAGACGATCACCGCGAGAGCGGCCCAGAGGTAGAGCGTCTGAACCTCCCTGGCGAGCGAGCGTGTCGAGCGCCAGACGTGCTTGGTGGAGGCTCGCTGGGTCATGCGGCCTCGCTCTCGAGCGCGAGCAGGGCGCGGTACCGCGGGGAGCGGCGCAGAAGCTCCTCGTGCGTGCCCTCCTCGACGATTCGTCCCGCGGCGAGCACGGCTACGCGGTCGGCGAGCGCGATCGTCGCAGGGCGGTGGGCGATCACCAGCGTCGTGCGCCCGCGCATGACCGTCGCGAGCTGCGCGCGGATCTCGTGCTCCTTCGTCGCGTCGACCGCCGAGGTCGCGTCGTCGAGGACCAGGACGGCCGGGTCGGCGAGGATCGCGCGCGCGATCGCGATTCGCTGGCGCTGGCCGCCGGAGAGCGAGAAGCCGTGCTCGCCGAGCACGGTGTCGTAGCCTGCCGGGAGGGCGGCGATGAACTCCGCTGCCCCCGCCAGTCCGGCGGCGCGCTCTACCTCCTCGTCTCCGGCATCCGGGCTGCCGACGCGGATGTTCTCACGCACGCTCTCGCTGAAGAGGAAGGTCTCCTCGAACACGAGCGCAACGGAGCGCCGGACGTCTGCGAGGCGTAGATCGCGGAGGTCGAGCCCGTCGAGGAGCACACGGCCTTGCTCGGGGTCGTAGAGACGGGCGAGCAGGCCGGCAACGGTGCTCTTGCCCGAGCCCGTGGCGCCGACGAGCGCAAGCGATTCGCCGGGAGCGACGTGGAGATCGAGGCCATCCAGGACGGGGTGGTCGCCCTCGTGCCCGAACCGGACCGCGACCAGCTCGACGTCGCCGCGCGGAGGGCGCTCGAGCTCGCGTGGATGGCGGGATTCGCGGAGCCGAGGCTCGGCCTCGAGCACCTCGGCGATCCGTCCGCTCGCGGCGAGCGCCTTCTGCAGCGTCGTTACGCGCTGGCCGAGCACCCGCAGGGGCCAGACGAGCATCACGACGTACGCGTTGAAGGCTACGAACGAGCCCAACGAAAGGTCCCCTGCGATCACGCTGCGGCCACCGAGCCAGAGGACCGCCGCGATCCCGACGAGCGGCAGCATCTCGAGGAAGGGGTTGAACACCGCGTCGAGCCGGGCCAGCTCGAGCGCACGGCGCAGCACCTCGTCGCTCCGGCCCCGGAAACGCGCTGAAAGGGCATCGCCGGCGCCGAGGCCCTTGACCACGCGGACACCGCTGACCGTCTCCTCGACGAGCGTCGACGCTTCGGCCCACGCCTCCTGCAGCCGCTGGGTGCCGGCGTCGTAGCGGCGCGAGTAGAGCCACGCGGCCAGGCCGACGATCGGCAGGGGGATCAGCACGACCAGCGCGAGCTTGGCGTCGAGCGCGAGCATCACGACGGCGACCGCGACGACGGTGAGCACGTAGCCGATCGTGTGGCCGATCGCGTCCATCATCCTCGCGATGTGCTGCGAGTCGGACGAGGCGCGGCTGAGGAGCTCGCCCGGGCCCACGCGGTCGTGGTAGGCGGCATCCAGGCGGAGCGCGTGCGCGAACAGCGCGTCCCGGATGCGCGCGTCCGACTGCGAGCGGTTCCGGATCGCATAGACGTGACGGAACCCGCCGGCGCCGACCTCGAGCAGTCCGACGGTGAGCAGTGCGAGCAGCCAGAGCAGGAGCGCGTGGTGGTCGCCCGTGACGATCCCGTTGTCGATCGTGTACTTCACGACGAGCGGTGCGCCGACCGCGCCCGCCTGCCAGAGCAGACCGGAGACCGCGGCGCCGGTCACGCCGCCCGACTGTTCGCGCACGATTGCGCGCACGAATCGCCACGCCGCTCCGCGGCGTACCTCGCGTTCCCCCATGGGGCAAAGTATCCACGTGGTGAGACAGTCGATCGCGCAGCGGTTCCCCCGGCCCTCGGTGATGGGGGTCGTCAACGTGACGCCCGACTCGTTCTCCGACGGCGGGGTCAACTTCGAGCCGCAGGCGGCAGCTGCGACCGCGCTGCGGTTGCGCGCCGAGGGTGCGGCGATCGTGGACATCGGGGGCGAGTCCACTCGCCCCGGCTCGGCCGGGGTGGATGCCGACGAGGAGCTACGAAGGGTCGTGCCGGTGCTCGAGCGGCTTGGCGGCGAGGTGCCGCTCTCGATCGACACCTCGAAGGCTCCCGTCGCCCGGGCCGCGCTCGATCTGGGCGCGGAGCTCGTCAACGACGTGACGGCGCTACGCGGCGATCCCGAGCTGGCCGGCGTCGTCGCCGAGAGCGGCGCCTACCTCTGCCTGATGCACATGCAGGGCGAGCCGCGCACCATGCAGGCCGACCCGAGCTACGACGACGTCGTCTCGGAGGTTGCGGCGTTCCTCCAGGAACGGCTCGCCTTCGCTGTCGAGGCCGGGATTCGCGAGGAGCTCGTCTGCCTCGACCCGGGAATCGGCTTTGGCAAGACGGTCGAGCACAACTTCCAGCTGCTCCGGCGCCTGGACGAGCTGACCGCGCTCGGGAGGCCCGTCGTGATCGGCTTCTCGCGCAAGAGCTCGCTGGGCAAGCTGCTGGGCGACCCGCAGGCGACGACCGGCTCGGTGGCCGCGAGCGTCGGCGCGGCGGTTGCCGCCTATGAGCGCGGAGCGACGATCCTGCGGGTCCACGACGTCCAAGAGCACGTCGAGGCACTCGCAGCCGCGCGGGCCGCGCTCGCATGAACGTTCTGGTCGAGCTGGCGGGGCTCGAGATCTCCGGCAAGCACGGGGTCGACGACTGGGAGCGGGAGACCGAGCAGCCGTTCCTCTACGACCTCGAGCTCGAGCTCGCGGCGCCGGCGGACGACCGCATCGAGGAGACCGTCGACTACCGCGAGGTCGTCGAGCTGGTGCGATCCGTCTCGGCGGAGCGCCAGTTCCAGCTCCTCGAGTCGATGGCGGGGGCCGTAGCGGCCGCACTGCTCGAGCGCTTCCCGCTCGAGCGCGCCCGCGTTCGGGTTCGCAAGCCGCAGGTGCAGCTAGGAGCGCCGGTCGAGTACTCGGCGGCTACTGCGGAACGGTCGCGAGCCTGAGCGTGTAGGAGCCGGTCGTGACCTCCGGCGCGAGGAACACGTCGAGGTAGACGTAGCGGCCGGGCGCGTGGCCGCGGATCACGAGCGTGCCGGTGCTCCCGCCGGTCACGTACGAACTGCCAAGCAGGTGGCGGCGGAGCGCACCGCCGGTCGCGTACACGGTCTTCGTGGCCGCGCCCCAGGCCTCGACCTTGACGTCGTCGCTCGTGGCCACGGTCGCGACGACCCGGCCCTTCCCCGGCAGCCAGAAGCGGTAGACGTCGACCGGATCCTCGGCTGCGTCGAGACGCGCGCGCAAGTCGGCGCGCTGCCGGGTGGGTGCGGTGAGGGGGAAGTGTCCGCGGCGGGAGACCCCGTTCGGCTTGACGAGGTAGACGTCCTCGTTCGGCTCCTGGGGGTCGACTCGAGGCGCTGCGAGGCGGAGCGCCTTCGGGATGTTCAAGATCCCGAAACCGGTGTCGGGGTCGCGGCCGGGATCCCCGACGTCGCGCGCGCTTCCGCGCATGACCTCGAAGAGCTGCGTCAGGTCGAGCTTCGGCCGCTTCGTCCAGATCGCCGCGGCGGCGCCCGCGACGATCGGGGTGGCGAAGCTCGTCCCGCTGAGGGTGAGGTAGCCCTCCGGATAGAACCTCCGCGGGACCGCCACCGGGATCTCGTCGCCGGGAGCGGCGAGATCGAGTGCGGGTGTGGCGCTCGAGAAGACGGTCACGGCGTCGGTGGCGTCGGTGGCCCCGACCGTGAGCACGTGCGCGAAGTTCGCCGGGTACTCGATCGGGCTCAGGATCTCCCGGAAGTTGCCGGCGGCTGCGACCACGAGGTCGCCCGAGGCGATCGCCGTCAGGATCGCGTGCTCCTCAATCGGGAAGTAGGTGGCCCCGCCGAAGCTGATGTTGACGACGCCCCGGCCCTGGGCGCCGACTCCGGCGAGGGCCCGCAACTCGTCGGCGATCGTGGGCAGTCCCTGCGGGCTGATGTCGAAGCTTCGCAGTCGTGCCCGCGGGTAGACGCCGACGAGCCCGAGCCCGTTCTTCGGCGCAGCCGCAACCGAGGAGACGGCCGTTCCGTGCAGCTCCGACTCGTCGTCGGTGAGGATCTGCCGGTTCGAGGTCTTCGTGTTCGGCCTGTGGCGGAACTCCTCATGCGAGACGTCGAGGCCGGAGTCGATCACGGTCAGCGGGACTCCCGAGCCGGGCGGCGACCAGCGGTCGGCGCCCACGTGCGGTATCCACCATTCGGTCGACCGCAGCGGGTCGGTCGCCGACGCGAAGAGGCCGAGGCCGCTCCAGAGGTTCGCGTCCAGCGTGCGGTTCGGAGTCACGGAGCGGACCGCGCCGGCCCGCAACAGGCCTGGCAGCAGCCGCCGGGCCTGCACGCTCGGCAGGCGCCAGGTGTCGAGCGGCGGGGAGACCAGCTTCCCTCCGGCGCGGCGGAGGCGCGGGGCGAGCGCCGGGCCCTTCACCCTGTCCAGCTCGACGAGCGTGCTCGGGTAGAGCTCGAGACCTTGAAGCGCACGGGGCGAGGGCAACGGGGCCGGGAGCACCGGATGGCCCCACGGCGGCGGCGAGGCCGCAACCGAGCCGCAGCACCCCAGCGCAACGACTCCGATCACGGCAAACCTACGCAACCGAAAGACCCTAACGCGGTCGAGGCCGCGCGCCTAGTCGCTACCGCGCCGGGGCGACGCTGAGCGAGTACGTGCCCTGCACGACCTTCTTGGCCAGGAAGACGTCCACGTAGACATACTGCCCGACGCCTCGCCCGTGCACGGTCACCCGCTCGAACCTGCGACCGGCGTGCGCAGAGGTGCCGATCAGGTCGCGCTGGGCCGCCTTGCCCCGCTCGAAGACGGTCTTGGTGCGGCGGCCCCACACCTCGAGGGTCACGTTGACCGTCGGTCGCGCGGTGATGACCAGATGTCCGCGCGCGGGCAGCCAGACGCGGTAGATGTCCTCCGGATCCTCCTGCCGCTCGAGCTGGGCGACGATGCTGGCCTGGAGGCGGTTCTGCTTGGTCAGGGCCGCGTGCCCGGCCTTGGTGAGCCCGTTCGGCTTCACGAGATAGATGTCCTCGTTCGGCTCCTGCAGGTCGGTGGACGGAGCACGCCGGGCGAGCGCCGCGGGGAGATCCAGGATTCCGTAGCCGGTATTCGGGTCCCAGCCCCGTTTGCCCAAGTCTCGCGCCGATCGGCGCATCACGTCGAAGAGCTGCGTGTTCGTCAGCGTCGGTCGCTGAGTCCAGATCGCCGCCGCGGCTCCCGAGACGAGTGGCGCCGAGAAGCTCGTGCCGTCGACCGGCGCGTAGCCGCTCGGGGTGAACACCTTCGGGATCGCCGCGTAGATGTCCTGGCCGGGCGCTGCGAGGTCCAGCGCCGGCGAGGCGCTCGAGAAGACCGTCACACGGTCGAACTCGTCGGTTGCCCCGACCGTCAGGACGTGCGGAAAGGAAGCCGGGTAGGACAGCGAGTTGCCGCCCTCGCGGTCGTTTCCGGCCGAGGCCACGACCAGCGAGCCGCTCTCGAAGACGTTCATGATCGCGTGCTCTTCGATCGGGATTCGGTCGAAGCCGCCGAGGCTGAGGTTGACGACCCCCGGGCCGGTTCGCCGTGCCGCGAACAGGCCGTCGATCTCGTCCCCGACCGTCAGCTGGGCGTTCGGGCTCGCATCCCAGAGCTGGAGCTTGGCCTGGGGATAGATGCCGACGATGCCGACGCCGTTCTGCGGCGCAGCGGCAACCGACGCCGTGGCCGTGCCGTGCAGCTCCTCGTCGTTCCCCGAGTAGCTCATCGTGTTGAGCGCGATGGTGTTCGGGCGGTTGGCGAACTCCTCGTGCGAGAGGTCGACGCCGGAGTCGATCATGGTCAGGGGTTTCCCCGGCCCCGGCGCCGGCCAGCGGTCGGCGCCGACGTGCGAGATCCACCATTGCGAGGAGGAAAGCGGGTCGGTGAAGTCGCTCACGAAGCCCGTCGCCGTGAAGTCGCTCAGGAACCCGGCTGCGTGGTCTGGATCCGTCCCGAGCGGCACGTCGGCTGTGACCGAGCGCACGAGCCCGCGTCGCATCAGCCCCGGCAGGAGGCGCTGCGCCGTCCAGCTGGGGAGGCGCCAGAGCTCGAGCGGTGGCGCGATCAGCTCTCCGCCCGCCTTCCGCAGCGTCCCCGCGGCGGCCGGACCCCGCACTCGGTCGAGCTCGACGAGCGTGCGCGGGTAGGCCTGAAGGTGCTTTAGCGACCGCGGGGAAGGGGCAGCCGGAGCCACGTCGGCGTTCCCGGGGTGCGCGAGAGGCGCGGCCAGCGCCGGAGCACAGCACGCGAGGAACACGACCCCTGTCAGCGTCAATAGGCGCACGACCCGCACACGGTAGCTGGGTCCAAGACGCGGCGCTCGGAAACAATGCCCTGGTGGCGAGGGCTTTCGTCGGACTCGGATCGAACCTCGGCGACTCACGCGGGCTGATCGCCGCCGCGGTCGAGCTGCTTGGCTCCGAGGAGGGGATCGAGGTGGTCGCGGTCTCGACGCTGCGGGAGACGGATCCGGTCGGCTACGAGGACCAGCCGCGGTTTCTGAACGGCGCCGCGGAGCTCGACACCGAGCTGCCGCCACGCGAGCTTCTCGGGCGGCTGCTGGAGATCGAGCGCCGGCTCGGTCGTGTCCGGGGCGTGGGCCCGCGCTTCGGCCCCCGCACGATCGACCTCGACTTGCTTCTCGTGGACGGCGTGATACTCGACGAGCCCGGCCTGACGCTGCCGCATCCGCGCCTGCAGGAGCGCCGCTTCGTCCTGGAGCCGCTCGCCGAGCTGGATCCTGCTCTGCAGATTCCCGGGGGCGGCCCGGTCCAGGCCGTGTTGGCGGGGCTATGATCCCGCTATGTCTCACCTCGACGAGCTCGACGAGTTCGAGGCCGAGCTCGAGCTGACGCTCAAGAAGGAGTACTCGGCTGTCTTCACTCTCTTCCGCTACTGCGTGCTGACGCAGGATGCGACGTACCTCTGCAACCGCCTCGACCTGCAGTACGTGCCGCAGCCCAGCTACCCGTTTTTCCATCTGAAGATGGAGGACGTGTGGGTCTGGGACAAGAACCGTCCGACGCGGATCATCCCGCGCGCGGAGGTGTACACCTCGAGCGACGTGACCGTCGAAGAGCTCCGCGGCGAAGGCGACGAGCCGAACCTGACGGCGGAGGCGCTGGCCGAGCGGATCGGCGAGTCGCTCTCCTCCGACGACGACCTGTAGCGACAGCGCCGTGCTGCTAGCGGTCGACGTGGGGAACACCCAGACGGTGTTCGGGCTCTTCGAGGGCCCCGAGCTATGCGAGCACTGGCGGGTCGCGACCGAGCGCAACCGCAGCGGCGACGAGCTCGGGGCCCTCTACGGAAACTTCCTCGACTTCTCCGGCGTCGACGGGGTGGCCCTGGCCTCGACCGTGCCCCAGCTGCACCGCGCCTACCAGGACTTCGCCAAGGAGTACGCCCGCGCCGAGCTGATGGAGCTCGGGCCGGGGATCAAGACCGGCGTTCCGATCCGCTACGACGATCCTCGCGAGGTCGGCCCGGACCGGATCGCGAATGCGGTCGCAGCGGTGGAGCGGTACGGGTCGCCGTGCATCGTGGTGGACTTCGGCACCTCGACGAACTTCGACGTCGTCTCGCCCGCCGGGGAGTACGTCGGCGGCGTGCTCGCGCCGGGGATCGAGATCTCGATGGACGCGCTCTTCCAGCGCGCGGCGCGGTTGTTCAAAGTGGACTTCGCCGAGCCGCCGACCGTGATCGCCAAGAATACTGCCGCGAGCCTCCAGTCGGGCCTGGTCTACGGGTTCGCCGGCCAGGTCGACGGGATCGTGGAACGGATCCGCGGCGAGCTGGGCGCAGACGCCCAGACGGTCGCGACGGGCGGGCTCGCCGACCTGATCGTGCCGCACGCGAGGACACTCGATCGCGTCGACCCGTTCTTGACGCTGGAAGGGCTGCGCCTCGTCTGGGAGCGCAACCGAGAACCGTGACGGCCAGGACGGTCGCCCTTCGCGACGGCGCGCTCCGCGTTTGCGAATGGGGTGAGACCGGATCTCCCGCATTGCTCTACTGGGACGGTCTCGGCGGCTGCGGGCTCCACGCAAACGAGCTCGCGTCGCTGCTGGTCCGGGAGTATGGGCTGCGGGTGATCTCGCCGGACCCGCCGGGCCACGGCGAATCCGCGGCACTGCCGGCCGATTCGTACCGGCCCTCGGCGCTGGCCGAGGTCGCTGCCGATCTGCTGGCCGAGCTCGGGATCGACCGCGCCCTCTTCGTCGGCTTCTCGTGGGGTGCGCGAGTCGGGTGCTCGTTCGCCGCGCGGTTCCCCGAGCGGACCGCGGGCCTGGCCCTCATCGACGGCGGGTACGTCGATCCCGGGGACGTGGGCGCCGACCTCACCGCGGACCTCGCCACCTGCGTCGCCGACGCCCGGCAGGAGATCGAGGAGGACTCGTTCTCAAGCTGGGATGCGTATTTCGCGTTCGAGCGGGAGTCGCTGGGGCGGTGGACGCCGGCTCTGGAGGCAGCGCACCGGGCGGCGATGCGTGAGCTGAACGGGCGAGTGGTTCCGATCTTGGAGCCGGAGGTATTGGGCGCGATCAAGCACGGTGGCCGCCGGGAGCCGGTGACCGAGACGTACCCGCTCATTGCCGCCTCCGGCCTCCCGGTGCTGCTGTTGACGGCACCGGAGCTCGACGTTCCCGAGATCGCAGAAGGAGGCATCAGGCGGTTTCGGACCGCCTTACCCGAGGCTCGGGTCGAATCAGTGCCCGACGGGATCCACGATCTCGTCTCCCACGCGCCGGCGCGGGTAGCCGAGCTCGTCGGCGAGTTCGTCGCAGATAGCGCTGCCGGTCAGCCGCCGCCGTAGATCGAGATCGGCAGGTCGAGCACGACGTCGTCCTCGCCGTCGGGCAACTCACCCTCCAGCCGCTCGAGCACCTCGGCGGCGCCCGGCGCCGCCGCCAGCAGCCGTTGCTCCACCTCGACTAGCGTCGCGAGCCGAACGAGCTCCTGCTTGAAAGGGCGCGGGAAGCGCCCGCGTCCCAGGTACCAGCCGTAGAACTTCTTCAGGAAGCTCGTCGCCCGCCGCTCGCCGAGCTCCCGCACGGTCTCGCGGATGAAGACCAGCAGCTCTGCGACGACCTCCTCGCGGGATGGCTCCGCCGCCTCAGTGTCGAGGATCTCGCGTAGCGCCCAGGGATTCCCCTGCGCAGCCCGGCCGACCATCACCGCGGCCGCGCCCGTTGTGGCCAGGATCGCCTGGGCACGGGCCCTCGAGGTCACGTCTCCGGAGGCCACCACCGGCACGTCCACGAGCCCGACGAGCTCCGCCGTCAGCGAGTGATCCGCCTCGCCCGTGTACATCTGCTTCGCTGAGCGCGGGTGCAGCGTCAGGGAGGACGCCCCGGCATCCACGAGCTGCGGGCCGATGTCGAGACACGTGCGCGAGCCGTTCTCGAGGCCTCGCCGCATCTTCACGGTCACCGGCACGGACACGGCCTCGGCCACGGACGAGACGATCCTGCACGCCCGCTCGCGTTCGTCGAGGAGAGTCGCTCCGGCCCCGGTCTTCGTCACCTTGCGCACGGGGCAACCGAAGTTCACGTCCACGATGTCGGCGCCGGCGTCCTCTACCATCCGCGCCGCATCCGCCATCACGTCGGGATCGGAGCCGAAGATCTGCACGGCCAGCGGGCGCTCGTCCGCCGAGATGCGCAGGTACCCGAGCGTGCGCTCGTTTCCGTGTTGCAGGCCCGCGCAGCTGACCATCTCCGAGCAGACGAGCCCGGCGCCGAAACGGCGGCCCTGGCGGCGAAAGGCCTGCACGCTCACGCCCGCCATCGGGGCGAGCACGAGGCGGGTTGGGATCTCGATATCGCGGATCCACCAGGGGCTCCGGAGATCTACCTGCACAGGGCAGAAAATGGTAGCGGGCCGGGGAGTTGACGTCCGTCCGTCGCCGCAGGTAACATCCCCGCCCGCGATGGCGCCCGTGCGCCGCGCGTTTTTCTTTCAGGAGGCTCTGTGAAGGACGTAATCCTCACTCCGGAAGGCTACGAGAAGCTCAAGGAAGAGATCGAGTATCTCTCGAACGAGAAGCGCCGGGAGGTCGCGGACCGGATCCGCGTCGCCCGGGAGTTCGGCGACATCGCCGAGAACGCCGAGTACGACGACGCGAAGAACGAGCAGGCCCTGCTCGAGCACCGCATCGCAACCCTCGAGGAGCGGCTGCGCAACGCGCGCGTGATCGAGAAGAAGGACGTCGCCAAGGACGTCGTCTCGGTCGGCTCGAAGGTGCGGCTCCGCGACCTGGCCTTGAAGCAGACGTTCGAGTACCGGATCGTCGGTTCCGCCGAGGCCAACCCCGCCGAGAACAAGCTCTCCAACGAGTCGCCGGTCGGCAAGGCGATCATCGGCAAGAAGAAGGGCGAGACGGTCGAGGTCTCCGCGCCTCGCGGCGCGATGAAGTTCAAGATCCTGGAAATCAAAGCGGCGTGAACGGCCGCACCGGCAGAAGCCGGTACGGCCTCCGTGGTCGGCGTCGCAAGCGAACGCCTTAGACTCGGCAAGCCATGCTGCCGAAGCGGTTTCCCGACCGGGAGGAGATCTCTGTGGTCCGGGCCGAGGCCGAGAAGGCCGAGGCCGGGCAGACGCTAGAGGAGGAGCATCGCGTCGCGGGGCGCGTCATGGCCCGTCGCGCGATGGGCAAGCTCAGCTTCCTCGACCTCGTCGACCGCTCGGGGCGGATCCAGCTGATCGCCGAGCAGGAGCTCGACCTCGACCTCGGCGACGTGGTGGGCGCGACCGGCAAGCCCGGCCGCTCGAAGCGCGGCGAGCCGTCGCTGACGGTCTCCGAGCTCGTCTTGCTCGCCAAGATCCGCCGGCCGCTCCCGGATACCTTCCACGGCGTCACCGACGTCGAGACGCGCTACCGGCAGCGCTACCTCGACCTGCTGATGAACGAGGAGACCCGCGCGGACTTTCAGTTGCGCACGCGCATGGTCACGGCGATCCGGCGCTACCTCGACGAGCGCGGATTCCTCGAGGTCGAGACCCCTGTGCTGCAGCCGCGTTACGGCGGTGCCTTCGCCGAGCCGTTCGTCACGCACTACAACGAGCTCGACGCCGATTTCTACCTGCGCATCGCCGACGAGCTCTACCTGAAGCGCCTCATCGTCGGCGGGCTCGACCGCGTATACGAGCTGAGCAAGGACTTCCGCAACGAGGGCCTCTCCTACAAGCACGCGCCCGAGTTCACGATGCTCGAGTGGTACGAGGCCTACGCGGACTACACCGACACGATGGCGCGGATCGAAGAGCTCGTCGAGACCGTCGCGCGCGAGGTGACGGGAGGGACGACGGCGACCTTCCGCGGCCACGAGGTCGACCTGAAGGCGCCGTGGCGGCGGCTGAAGCTCCTGGACTCGCTCGAGGAGCGCGGCCTCTGGACGCGAGACGCGGACGAGCTGCGGCGGTTGCTGGACGAGCGCGCCGTCGACACGAGCCATGACCGCAGCTGGGCCGAGCTCGTCGACCACGCGCTGAGTCACTTCGTCGAGCCGGAGCTGATCCAGCCGAAGATTCTCCACGACTACCCGGTCGAGCTCTCACCGTTCGCCCGTGCGACCGACGACGACCCCTCGATCGTCGAGCGTTTCGAGTACTTCGTCGGCGGCATGGAACTCGGCAACGCGTTCACCGAACTGAACGACCCCGACGAACAGGCCGAACGGTTCGCTCAACAGGCGGCCGAGGCGGGCGGTGTGCCCGGTGACCCGGACTACGTCGAGGCGCTCGCCTACGGGATGCCGCCGACCGGTGGGCTCGGGCTAGGGATCGACCGGCTGACGATGGTGCTGACC
>DATAOV010000060.1:0-22270 GCA_036265535.1 Gaiellaceae bacterium
GCGCCGCCCGCTCTCGCCCGGCGACCTCGAGGGGCTGCTTCGCCGGCGCCGCGTGATCGGGCTCGCCGAGATGATGAACTTCCCCGGCGTCGTCTCGGGCGACCCGCACGAGCTCGCCAAGCTCACCCTCCCCGGCGCCCAGCACGTGGACGGGCACGCCCCCGGGGTGATGGGCAAGGCGCTGAACGCCTACGCCTCCGCGGGGATCCGCTCCGACCACGAGGCGTTCACGATCGAGGAGGGGCGCGAGCGGCTGCAGGCGGGCATGTGGCTCCTGATCCGCGAGGCCTCCGCGGCGAAGAACCTGCACGCGCTGCTCCCGCTCGCCCAGGAGTACGGGCCGAGCCGCATCGCCTTCTGTACCGACGACCGCGAGCCCGAGCACATCGCCGAGGACGGCCACGTCAATTCGATGGTGCGGGACGCCGTCGCCGCCGGGATCTCGCCCGAGGACGCGCTCGTGATGTCGACCCTCAACCCGGCCACTTGGCACGGGCTGGCGCACCTGGGCGCAGTCGCGCCCGGCTACCAGGCAGACCTGCTCCTGCTGACCGAGCTCGAGAGCTTCGTGCCCGAGACCGTCCTCAAGCGCGGCCGGCCGGTGGGCGAGATCAAGCGGGTCGAGGTGCCCGAGTGGGTCAAGCACACGGTGCGCGTGCGACACGTCGCCGCGCGTGACTTCTCGATCCCGTGGGAGGGCGGGGAGGCGCGGGTGATCGGGGTGATCCCAGACCAGATCGTGACCGAGTCGCTCGTCCAGGAGCCGAGGCTCGAGGACGGGCACGCGGTCGCCGACCCCGAGCGCGACCTGGCCAAGATCGCTGTGGTCGAGCGCCACCTCGGTACGGGCCGGATGGGCATCGGGCTCGTGCGCGGGTTCGGCCTTCGCTCGGGCGCCCTCGCTTCGACCTTCTCGCACGACGCGCACAACATCGTCGTCATCGGCATGGACGACCAGGACATGGCGCGGGCGATCGCTCGGCTGTCGGAGATCGGCGGCGGCGTGGTCGTGGTCGAGGACCGTGGCGTCCGCGCCGAGCTGCCGCTCCCGATCGCGGGGATCATCTCCGACGCCCCCCTGGCCGTGGTCGTCGAGGCCAGCCGCGGCTGCATCGACGCGGCGGCCAAGCTTGGCTGCACGCTCTCCTCGCCGTTCCAGACGATGGCGTTCCTGGCGCTCTCGGTGATCCCGAGCCTGAAGATCACCGACCAGGGCCTGGTGGACGTCGACCGCTTCGAGCTGGTGTCCCTCAAGGCGTGAGGGCACCGCTCGCGGTGTCCGTGTCAGGCTGCGTGGGCTTCGCACGCGCGGCCGTCTGAAGTGACCGGTCGAAACGCTGGAGGTCATAAGGTCGCGGCGTGAGCAAGCTCTTCGCCAACGCCTACGTCGTCGTCATGGACGACGCGGGCAGCGAGCACGAGTCGGGGTGGGTGCTGGCCGAGGACGGCGTCGTTGCGGGCGTAGGCGCCGGCCCAGAGCCGGAGGCGGACATCAGGGAGGACCTCGGCGGCGCTCTCGTCACCCCGGGGCTCGTCAACACCCATCACCACCTCTACCAGACCCTCACGCGCGCACGCGCGCAGGAGGCCGACCTCTTCACCTGGCTGAGGACGCTCTACCCCGTCTGGGCCCGGATCGACGCCGAGGCCGAGCATGCGGCGGCGAGGACCGGCCTGGCCGAGCTGGCGCTCTCGGGCTGCACGACTGTGTTCGACCATCACTACGTCTTCCCGCGCAGGGGCGGCGACCTCGTGGAGGCGGAGATGACCGCGTCCCGCGAGCTCGGCGTACGGCTGATCCCCTCGAGGGGGTCGATGGACCTCGGGGAGTCGGACGGCGGGCTCCCGCCCGACGCGCTCGTCGAGGAGCCGGACGAAGTCCTGGCCGAGACGGAGCGGCTGGCGGCGCGCTACCCCGAGCTCGTGGTCGCGCCCTGCTCGCCCTTCTCGGTCTCGAGCCGGCTGATGCGCGAGTCAGCCGAGGTGGCCCGGCGGCTCGGGTTGCAGCTGCACACGCACCTCGCCGAGACGGTCGAGGAGGAGGAGTACTGCCGCGAGCTGTACGGCTGCCGGCCGGTCGAGTACCTCGAGCAGCTCGGCTGGCTCGACGGCGACGTCTGGTGCGCGCACTGCGTCCACCTCGACGACGGCGACATCGCGCGCTTTGCGGAGACCGGTACGGGCGTTGCGCACTGCCCCACATCGAACCTGCGGCTCGGGGCGGGCGTGGCGCCGGTCCGGGGTATGCTGGACGCGGGCGTCCGCGTGGGCCTGGGCGTCGACGGCTCCGCCTCGAACGAGCGCGGCGATCTCGGCCTCGAGGTCAAGCAGGCGCTGCTCGTCGCCCGCGGCCGAAACGGCCCGGAGGCGATGACCGCCCGAGAGGCGCTGCGGCTTGGAACCCGCGGCAGCGCGGCAGTGCTCGGCCGCGACGATCTCGGCTCGCTCGAGTCCGGCCGCAGCGCCGACCTCGCGGTCTGGCGGACCGACGGCCTCGAGCTCGCAGGCGCGGACGATCCGGTCGCGGGGCTGATCCTGAGCGGGCCGCACCGCGTCGACCGGCTCGTCGTTTCCGGGGAGGACGTCGTGCGCGAAGGCCGGCTCGTGCGGGCCGACGAGGAGGCGATCTCGCAGGAGCACCGTCGGCAAGCGGCGAAGTTCACGGAATGAGCGTCTCGCTCTCAACGCACGTGCTCGACACCGAGCGCGGCCGGCCCGGTAGCGGCGTGCGCGTCGAGCTCTATCGTGCTGACGAACGGGTCGCGGCCGGCGAGACCGACGACGACGGTCGAATCGCGGCGCTCGCAGACGGGCTCGAACCCGGCTCGTACCGGCTCGTCTTCCACCCCGCCTCGCCGTACTTCCGCCGGGTCGAGCTCGAGCTCGAGCTCGGCGATGGGCACCATCACGTCCCGCTGCTCGTCTCCTCCTACTCGTGCACGACCTACCGCGGCAGCTGAGCGTCGAGGAGCTCGCGGAGCTCTTCG
The DNA here is from genome assembly GCA_036265535.1 of Gaiellaceae bacterium. Lineage (GTDB taxonomy): Bacteria > Actinomycetota > Thermoleophilia > Gaiellales > Gaiellaceae > AC-32. The sequence goes on from DATAOV010000060.1 coordinate 2,988, forward strand.
AGGGCAGGACCCGCTTCGTCGAGCTCCTCGCTGAGCGCGACGACCCGCTCGAGGCTGCGCCGGTGGTGATCGGGGAGCTGAGCGAGGCCGAGAAGCTGGAGGCACTGAACGCACACCCTCCGATCGGGTCGCGCGACCTCTCGCCGCGCTCGGCCGAGGAGCAGGGCGCGGGGGCCGACCCCGTCGTGCAGACCGAGCTCGCCTATCTCAACCAGGTCTACGAGGAGAAGTTCGGCTTCCGCTTCGTCGTCTTCGTCGACCGGCGGCCGAAGGATGAGATCCTGGAGGTGCTGCGCCGGCGACTGGAGCGGACGCGCGAGGAGGAGCTCGAGACGGCGCTCACGGAGCTGGTCGCGATCGCGCGTGACCGCTGGAGCCGCGGCTGATGGACCCGTACGCGAACGAGTGGCTGGATTTCCTCACGCGCTGGCTACACGTGATCGCAGGGATCGCCTGGATCGGTGCCTCGTTCTACTTCATCGCGCTCGACAACCACCTCCGGCCTCCGGCCGACCGCGAGGACGCGGAGCGGGGCGTCGGCGGCGAGGCCTGGGAGATCCACGGGGGCGGCTTCTACCAGGTGCTGAAGTACCGCCTCACGCCGCCGACCATTCCCGAGCCTCTCTACTGGTTCAAGTGGGAGGCCTACACGACCTGGCTCTCGGGCTTCGCGTTGATGGTCTTTCTCTACTACTTCAACGCGGACACGTACCTGATCGACCCGAGCGTGGCCGATCTGAGCACGACTGCGGCGATCGCGATCAGCATCGGCGGCCTCGTGCTCGCGTGGGTGGTCTACGACGTGCTCTGCCGGGTGGTGCGGAGCGAGCTCGTGCTCGCGAGCCTGATCCTCGCGCTGACGACGCTCGCGGCCTGGGGAGCGAGCGAGCTCTTCAGCGGCCGGGCCGAGTACGTACAGGTCGGAGCCATGCTCGGGACGATCATGGCCGCGAACGTCTTCTTCGTGATCATCCCGGCGCACTGGGACCTGATCCGGGCGAAGGAGGCCGGGCGCGAGCCCGATCCTGCGCCCGCGCTCCGTGCCAAGCAGCGCTCAGTGCACAACAACTACCTGACGCTGCCGGTCGTCTTCGCGATGCTCAGCAACCACTTCCCGGCGACCTACGGGCACAGCTGGTCCTGGCTGATCCTGATCGCGCTGATGGCGATCGGGGCCTGGATCCGGCACTTCTTCAACCTGCGCCACGCCGGGCGGACGGTGTGGTGGATCCCGGTGACGGCGGCGCTCGCCATCGCGGCGGTCGCCGTCGCGATCCGGCCGGACGACGGCTCCGGCTCCAGCGGTGTCGAGACAGCGACCGTCTCGATCGCGCGGGCGCGGGCGATCGTGCAGGCCCGCTGCGTCCCGTGCCACTCCGCGCATCCGACGAAGATGGACTCGGCCCCTCTCGGGATCGTGTTCGACACTCCGGAGCAGATGCACGCGCAGGCCACCCTGATCGAGCAGGTGGCCGTGAGCTCGAAAACGATGCCGCTCGGTAACGCGACCGGAATGACGCAGGCAGAGCGGGACGAGCTGGGCGCCTGGATCCGCGACGGCGCGAAGATCAAGTAGGTTCCGGCGGTGCTCGAGATCACCGCCGGCGAGTACCTGTTCGTGGCGCAGCTGGAGGAAGAGGCCGCCCCGGAGACCGTGTCCGCGTTCCGGCGGCTGCTGCCGCTGGAGAGCCGGATCATCCACGCCCGCTGGAGCGGCGAGGCGTGCTGGATCCCGTTCGGCGAGCTCGACGTCGGTCTCGGGCCGGAGAACGCGACCTGCTACCCGGCGCCGGGCCAGATCCTGTTCTACCCCGGCGGAGTCAGCGAGACGGAGATCCTGTTCCCGTACGGCTCGACGTCCTTCGCGAGCAAGGCGGGCGCGCTCGCCGGCAACCACTTCGCGACCGTGGTGGAGGGAGCCGCGAACCTCCCGCAGCTCGGCCGGCGAGCCCTGTGGGAGGGCGCCCAGCCAATCCACTTCGAAGAGAGGTAGCCCACCACCCCACCCTCGGGTGGGGATGAGAAGTTCCACCCGCCACCCGCGACCGAGCGTACCGCTCGAACACGCGCGTGTCCGGGAACGATCTGTGCCGAGTGCGTGACTCCTAGTCCACCGGCGAGGCCAGCCGGGCGAGCGTGGCCGTGAGCACAGCCACGCCGAGCTGGACGTCCTCGTCCGCGCTGTGCTCGTCGGGCGAATGGCTGATGCCGCCGTTCAGGCTCCGGACGAACAGCATCGCCGTCGGCACGCCGACGGTGGCAAGGACACCGGCGTCGTGACCCGCCCCGGACGACAGTTCGACGACCGGCGCGCCGACCCGCTCGATCTCCTGCCCGAGCACGGCGGTCAGCTCCGGCGCCATCGGGACGGCTCTGCCCCGCCTCACCTCGGCCGGCACCTCCCTGAGCACCGCGTCGAGCCGCGCGTCGTCGGGGGCGCGAACGTCGACGCTCAACAGGACCCGCGCCGGTATCACGTTCGTCGCGCCCGGCTCGACCTCGAGGCGACCCACTGTCGCGACCGCGTCCTCCACACTCGCGGCGGCATCTCTCAACGCGAGCACGAATTCGGCCGCAGCGACAAGCGCGTCGTCCCGCGCGGTCATCGGGGTCGTGCCGGCATGTCCCTCACGTCCCTCGAACACCACCTCTCCCCGCGCCGTCGCGACAATCCCCGTCACCACGCCCAGCGGAGAAACGGCCTGCTCGAGCCGCGGCCCTTGCTCGATGTGCAGCTCCACGAAGCACCCCGGCCTCGGCTCGAGCGTCTCGCAGAAGGCGCGCGAGCCCACGCACCCCGGGCCGCTGCAGCCCTCCTCGTCCCGGAACGCGACGACGACCTGCGTCCGCTCCAGCCGGCCCGCCTGCTCCACCGCCTCGAGGCCGCCCACGACCCCGAGGGCACCGTCGAAGCGACCCCCTGAAGGCACCGAGTCGAGATGGGAGCCCGTCCAGACCCCCGGCAGCTCCGGCCTGAGCCCGACAAGGCGCCCGAAGAGGTTGCCGGCGGAGTCGACCTCGACCTCGAGCCCCGCCTCGCGCATCCACTCGGCCATGAGCCGGTGCGCCTCGTCCTCCTGCGCGCTGCCACCGAGCCGGTTGGCGCCCGGCCCGCCGCCGATGGCGTACAGCTGGTCGAGCCGATCGAGAACCCGCACGCGAGGAACCCTAGGCCCAGCCGGAGCGCAGCGGCCGGAGGAGCTGCACGCCGACGAGCGGGAAGATCGCGGCCACCGCGAAGCCCACGCGCCACGAGGCCGCTGCCACGACCGCGGCGAAGACCGGCGGCACGATCGCTCCCGCCGCCGAGAGCGCTGTCTGTTGCATTCCGAGCGCCGCACCGCTCCTGCGCGTTCCCGCAAGCTCGGCCGCCGCGGTGAACGACAGGCCGTTCCAGGCCATGGCGAGCCCCCCCGCGACGACGAACGCCGGGACGAGGACCGCTGCGGGCGCATCGAGCAGAACCACCGCGACGGCCAGAGAGGCGCTGCTGGCGAGTCCGACGAGACGCAGGGGCTCGAGCCTCGAGCCGATCACGTCGGACCAGCGCCCGCAGCCGATCCGCAACGCGGCCGCCAGGACCTGGACGGCCGCCAGGACGGCCGCCGCCTCACCGGGCGAGAACCCGCGATTGTCGTGCAGGAACAGGACGAGAAAGCCGGTGATCGCAAGCTGCGCCACGAGGTAGAGGCTGCTCGCGCAGCAGAGAAGCAGGAGGCGGCGGTCGCGCAGGGTCTCGCCGAGGCTGTGCGAGTCGAGCGCGTCCTCAACGGGCTCGCGCTCCCGGATCACGAGCGCACCGAAGATCGCCCCGGCGAAGCAGAGGGCAGCGAGGAAGACGAACGCCGACCGCAGGTCGAGCGCCGGAAGCACGAGTGCCGAGACGAATCCGCCGAGCGGGATCGCGGTCTGCCTCACTCCGAGCGCGAGACCACGCTCGCCGGCCGGGAACCACTGCATGACGGCGCGGCCGCTCGCCGAGTTCACGCTCGCCCCGGCCGCCCCGGCAACGCCGAGCAGGGCCACGAGGCTGCCGAAGGCTCCCGCATACCCGGCCGCGACCAGGGCGCCACCGCATGCCGTCAGCCCCGACGCGAGCACGATCCGCTCCCCGAGCCGATCCGCCAGCAGGCCCCACGGCAGCAGTGTCAGCAGCGCTCCGACCCAGAGACTGTCGAGGACGACGCCGACCTCGACGAGGCTGAGGTCGAAGGCGTCCCGCAACGATGGAGCGAGCACCGGCAGGCCGATCAGGACGGCCGAGAACGACGTCTGCGCCGCCGTCCCCGCAGCCAGCACCAGCCAGCGGTAGCGGCTTGCGGCTAGAGGCCGAACGGGTTGAACGGCTTCGGGCTCGTCGAGACGATCACGCTCTTCGTCTCCAGGTACGCGTCGAGCGTCTCCAGCCCGAGCTCACGCCCGAAGCCGGACTGCTTGTAGCCGCCGAAAGGGATCCCGGGGAACGCCGTGTAGGGCATGTTGATCCCGACCGTGCCCGCCTTGATCCGGCGCGCCAGCCGGTGGCCGCGGGCGGGGTCGCCGGTCCAGACGGTCGCCATCAGGCCGTAGCGCACATCGTTCGCGATCCGGGCGGCGTCCTTCTCGTCCTCGAACGGGATCATGGTCACGACCGGGCCGAAGATCTCCTCCTGCGCGACCTTCATCGAGTTGTCGACCTGAGCAAGCACCGTCGGCGGGTAGAAGGCGCCCTTCCCGGCTATCGCTTCCATGTTCCCGCCCGTCACCACCTCCGCGCCCTCCTCACGGCCGGTTTCGACGTATCCGTGCACGCGATCACGGTGCTCGGTCGAGATCAGTGAGCCGACCTGCGTCTCGGGATCGAGCGGATCGCCGACATTGAGCGTCGCCGCGGCCTCGCTGAAGCGCGAGACGAAGTCGTCATAGGCCGGCTTCTCGACGAGCACCCGGGAACGGGCCTCGCAGCTCTGGCCCGCCGAGTAGTAGATCGACCACACGGAACTCGGAATCGCGTCCTCGAGCTTCGCATCCGCGAAGACGAGGTTCGGGCTCTTGCCGCCGAGCTCGAGGATCAGGCGCTTGATGCCGTCGGAGGCGAGCCGCATGATTTCCGACCCCGTTCCGGTCGAGCCGGTGAAGGCGATCTTCTCGACTCCGGGGTGGCGGACGAGGTGGGCGCCCACGACGGGGCCGGGACCCGGCACGACGTTGATCGTCCCAGGCGGAAAGCCGACCTCGCCCGCAAGCTCCGCCATCCGCAGGGCCGACAAGGGCGTCGCCGAGTCGGGCTTCAGCACGACGGTGCACCCCGCGGCCAGCGCCGGCGCGAGCTTCCACGTCGTCATCATCAGCGGGTAGTTCCAGGGCACGATCTGACCGCAGACGCCGACGGGCTCCTTCAGCGAGTAGAAGAGCAGCGAGCCGCCGACCGGGTTCGAGCGGCCGGCGATCGAGCCGATCGCCGAGGCGTAGAAGCGGAAGTTCTCGACCGCCTGCGCCAGCTCGGCCTTGACCGAGGAGATCGCCTTGCCGACGTTGCGCGCCTCGAGTTCGGCGAGCTCCTTGCGGTTCGCAACGAGCGCGTCGGCGAGGGCGTGCAGGAGGCGGGAGCGCTCGGTCGGAGGCGTCTTCGCCCAGTCGCCGGCGAGCGCGGCGCGGGCCGCGTCCACCGCGCGGTCGACGTCCGCCTCGTTGGCCATCGCCACCTTGGCCAGCGGCTCCCCGGTCGCAGGCTCCACGAGGTCCCGGAGCTCGCCGGAACCTGGCTCCGCCAGCTCACCGTTGATGAAAAGGCCGTATTCGCGCCCGGTCGCAATCGCCATCGCGCGGGACGATACCGAACGCCTTGCGGGCGACGAGCCGCTCCGCGGGCTCGATTTCCAGGCCTGAGATCGGGCAGAATGGCTTCATGACCGACAGCGTTCAGGTCGAGGCGGCACGGATCCCCGACCGCGACAGGCTGCTCGCGGAGCTCCGCGCCGGCGGGCTCGACGCACGGCCGGTGGGCGAGGTCGAGATCGAGGTTCCCGTCGAGGACGGAGCCGAGGAAGCCGCCGACGAGGTGCTCGCCCACGCCGAGTCGGTGATCATGAGCATCGGCGCGCCGTTCGTGCCCATCAAGCACGAGGGCACCATCTACATCCGGCCCCCGGTCGGCTAGCGCTCGAACAGCGCCGCCTGGCCCTGGCCGACGCCGACGCAAAGCGTCGCCAGGCCGTAGCGGCCGCCGCGGCGCCGGAGCTCGTGCAGGAGCGTCACGACGAGGCGTGCCCCGCTCATCCCGAGCGGGTGGCCGAGCGCGATCGCGCCGCCGCTCGCGTTCACGCGCTTCGGGTCGAGGCCGAGCTCCCGGATCACGACGAGGCTCTGGGAGGCGAAGGCCTCGTTCAGCTCGACCAGGTCGAGCTCATCCACGCCTACGCCGCTCCGCTCGAGCAGCTTTCGGACCGCCGGGATCGGCCCGATGCCCATCACGCGCGGATCGACCCCGGCGACAGCGGATCCCACGAAGGCTCCGAGCGACTCCGCGCCGAGCTCACGGGCTCGCTCCTCGCTCGCGATCACGAGCGCCGCAGCGCCGTCGTTCAGCCCGCTCGAGTTGCCGGCCGTGACCGAGCCGCCCTCGCGAAACGCCGGCTTCAGCGCGGCCAGCTTCTCGCGGCTCGTGTCGGGCCGTGGGTGCTCGTCCCGAACGGCCTCACCGACGGGCACGAGCTCGTCTTCGAATCTCCCTTCCGAGTCTGCCTCGGCCCAGAGCTGCTGTGACTGCAGCGCGAACGCGTCCTGCTCCTCGCGCGAGACGCCGTAGCGCTGTGCCACGTTCTCGCCGGTCTCGCCCATCGACTCGAGCGGGAACATCGCCTCCAGACGCGGGTTGGGGAAGCGCCAGCCGAGCGTCGTGTCCCAGACCGTCTGGTTCCCGCGGGGGAAGGCGTGCTCGGGCTTCGCCATCACGAGCGGGGCGCGGGACATCGACTCGACGCCGCCGGCGACGAAGAGGTCGCCGTCTCCGGCCGCGACCGCGTGACACGCCGACACGACCGCGGAGAGGCCCGACGCGCAGAGCCGGTTCAACGTCACCCCGGCGACCGACTCCGGCAGCCCGGCGAGCAGCGCACCCATGCGCGCGACGTTGCGGTTGTCCTCGCCGGCCTGGTTCGCCGCGCCGAAATAGACGTCCTCGATCTCGTCGCCAGGGACGCCCGCGCGCTCGACCGCCGCTGCGATCACCGTCGCCGCGAGGTCGTCCGGCCGCTCGCCCGAGAGGACGCCGCCGTACCGCCCGACGGGCGTCCGCACCGCCGAGAGGACGACCGGGCGAGCCATGCCGCCAGCCTATTCGACGCGCTGCGGCTCAGGCCGGGATTCGGCAGGCGCTCGATCTCGCCGCGCTCGTCGGGCCTGCGGACGGCATCGGCGAGCGTCGGCGGCGGCACGCCCATCTCGGCCGCCAGGGCGGTCGGCGTCACCCGGGCCGTCGAGCGCGATCCGGCTCAGGAGCGCGAACTGCTCGTCGCTGACGCCCGCGCGCTCCATGTGCTCGGCGACGAGCCGCTCGGCCATGTGCGCGGCGGTCCAGAGCTGGAGCAGCACCGTCGAGCGGCCGGAGCCGGCCACGCGCCGATCCCTGCCTAGCCGACGAACTCGACGCGAACCGGCTGGTCGTACGTCCCCAGCGCCTCGGCCCGCTCGAGCAGCTCTCGCACGGCCTGGCGACCCTCGTCGCCGTAGTCGCAGGTGAGCTCGTTCACGTACATCCCGACGAAGCGGTCGGCCAGCTCGGTGTCCAGGCCGCGGCCGTACTGGAGCGCGTGCTCCATCGCCTCCTCGCGGTTGTCGAGCCCGGCCTGGATCGATTCGCGGAGCACGTCCGAGAGCTCGAACAGGTTCCCTGCGCCGAGGTCGCGCCTCGCGACGTTGGCGCCGAGCGGCAGCGGCAGCCCGGTCTCGAGCAGCCACCACTCGCCCAGGTCGACGACCTTCTTCAGCCCCTCGGCCTCGTAGGTCAGCTGGCCCTCGTGGATGAGCAGGCCGGCGTCGGCGCGGCCGGACTGCACCTCCTCGATGATCCGGTCGAACGGCACCTCGCGGTAGCGGAAGCCGCCCATGCACATCCGCAGGACGAGGAACGCCGTCGTCAGCTCGCCGGGAACCGCGATCTCGAGGCCGCGCAGGTCGGCGGTGGTCAGGTCATCCCGAGCGACGACGATCGGCCCGTACCCCGAGCCCATCGAGGCCCCGTGCGGGAGCAGCACGTAGCGCTCCTGCACGAGCGGATACGCCGCGAGCGAGATCGCCGTCACTTCGAGCTCGCCCTTCAGCGCCCACTCGTTGAGCGTCTGGATGTCGCGAAGGACGTGCTCGAACTCGAAGCGCCTCGGGTCGACCTCGCCGGAGGCGAGGCCCCAGAACATGAAGGCGTCGTCGGGGTCGGGACTGTGACCGAGTCGGATCTGCATGGAAGCGCCGGAGGCTACCAGGGGCGCCGCGGCCTGATCGTGTCAACCGCGCCGTACACTGGACCTGTGTCGAAGCCGGCGCTCAGCGACGCGATCCAGGATTACCTGAAGGAGCTCTACCACCTCCAGACCGACGGCGGCCGCGTCTCCGTGACAGCCCTCGCGAGAGAGCAGAAGGTCTCGCCCGCCTCGGCCAGCGGAATGGTCAAGAAGCTGGCCGCGCTGAAGCTCGTCGAGCACGCGCCGTATCGCGGCGTCCGCCTGACTTCGGCCGGCGAGAAAGTGGCCGTCGAGGTGATCCGGCACCACCGGCTGCTCGAGCTCTACCTCGCCAAGACGCTCGGGCTGCACGTCGACGCCGTCCACGACGAAGCCGATCGGCTCGAGCACGTCCTCTCCGAGGAGCTCGAGGCGCGCATCGACAGCGCGCTCGGGTTTCCGACCCACGACCCGCACGGTGACCCCATTCCGAACGCCGACCTCGAGTGGCCGAAACAGGAGAGCTAGCTACGAGCGGCCGAAGAACCAGCGCTCGAGCGGCTTCAGCAGCTCGTTGCGCTCGAACGGCTTCGCCTGGGCCTCGCTCCCATCCTGGGCCGAGACGCGGGCGTCGTCGCTGAGCGTGCCGTTCGCGGCCTCGAGCGCGTCCGTCAGCTCGTAGCCCTGGAAGACGTAGTCCTCGCGCCGGGGTTCCTCGCTCGGCCGGTGCTGCGGGTTCACCGCCCGTCCGACCGCCCACAGCGCTCCGGGGAGGCGCTCGATCCAGATCACGATCCGCTCGGGCTCGCCCCGGTCGTCGACACCGTGCACCTCGCGCTCCGCGAACCGGGCGGACGACGGTTTTCTCACACGCGGACCATACTCCTGTGCTCGTTAGGATCGGGGTCGTGGCCAAGCTCTCGACCTTCCTGCGCAACCCGTTCTCGTTTCTGTTCACGCGCTCCTCGCAGGAAGAGCGGCTCTCGGCCTACGTGATCCGTGAGCACGAGCGCGGCCGGTCGCTCGCCGAGATCCTCGACGACCCGTACGTGCGCAACCGTGCGACCCCGCAGGAGCTCGCGCGTCTGCTCGACCGCCCCGAGGTGATTCACGCGCTCGGCGAGACGAAGGTCGCGGCCGAACGGCAGCGGCTGTCCTAGCTCCTACACCTCGGTTCCCGCTCCGCGCTCGCGTGCGCGCTCGAGCGCGAGCGAACCCGCGGCAACGTCCCACGCGGCGAGGCCGTTCGACTTGAAGACGACGATGTCGTCGGGGTCCTGCCGGCCAGGCAGCTCGCCCGCCACCACCTCCTGAAGCTCGTGCACCTCGAGCCAGTCGAGGACGCCGGCCTCAACCGGCTCGATCAGGTCGCCCGACTCGCGCTTCGCCTGCTCCAGCGAGTCGCAGGAGACGAACGCGGCCCGCTCGAGGACCGCGTTGTCGAGCTCGCGGCGGCGAGGGTCGTTCGCTCCGACGGCGCAGACGAGTGCGCCCGGACTCAGCCACTCGCCGCGGAGCACCGGGTCGCGCGAGGTCGTCACGGTCACGACCACGTCCTGCTCGGCTGGTTCGCGATGGCTCTCGCCGGCCTGGGCCCCGACCTCCTTGCAGAACTCCTCCAGCCGAGCCTCGCTGCGACAGAAGGCGACGACGCGCTCGATCGACGGCACCGCCTCCCGGATGCACGCCACCTGTGAGCGCGCCTGCCAGCCGCACCCGATGATCCCGAGCGAGGTCGCGCCCTCCCGCGCCAGATGCTTCGCGGCCACTCCGCTCGCCGCGCCCGTGCGCAACTGGCCCATCTTGTCGGCCTCGATCACCCCCGCCAGGCCCTGTGTCTCGGTCTCGAAGAGCACGACCACGAACGACGCGCCCTCGTGCCCCGCAGCGTAGGACTTCAGCCCGGCCAGTCCGAGCTCGTTGTCGACCGCCCACATCACGGCCAGGGATCCGTCCTCGAACCGGGTGCGCTGCCGCGGCACGTTCTCGATCTCACCGGCCGCCAGCCGGCGGAAGCAGGCTTCGACCGCGTCGAGGACATCTGCTGGCGCCAGCAGCTCGCCGACCTCGGTCTCGGTCAGGTAGAGCGGCACGGGGCCGCAGGCTACTGCTTCGGAATGAAGCTGATCTGCCGCTCGTCTCGAGCAGTCAGCTGTGAGCCCAGATGACGAGGGCGACGCCGATGCCCAGTACGGAGCCCACGAGTGCCAGCGTGAGCACGAGCGCATCACCGTTCCCGGAGCCCGACTCCGCGGGCGGCGAACCCTTTGGCGTCGGCGCGGCTGCCGACTCGTAGACGTAGACCGTCGTGGCCGCGCCTTGGGGGTCAGGGTTGGCGAGGAAGGTCTGATACTGGTCGGAGCGGACTAGCTGCATCCGCGCGTCGATCAGCGTGCGCAAGAGCACGCGGCTGGGAATCGCCCGCCGGCGCACGGCGGCCACCCAGCTCGAGGCCGCGGGCGGGGTCAGAGCACGGACGAGCTTCGTCGGCCTGGCGAGGAGCCGCAGGTGCGGCGTACCGCCGCCACGAACGTCCACGCGCAGGGAGAGCGGGTCCGCGTCGCCGAGGACCGTCGAGAACGAGACCGACCTCCCGCGAAGCGTGCCTCCCCGAACCGAGGTCGGCGCAGTAGGAAAACGGAGCACGCCCTGAACCGCAACCGGAGCGGCGATGCGCGCCGGTCGCCGACGCACGCGACCCTCGACGGACGCGTAGGCGCTGTCGAGCCGTGTGCCGGCAAGCGACTGCGCTCTCGTCCGGTCGAGCAGCTGTGCCAGTTGTCGCGGAAACCCGTTCCCCTCGTAGGCGTCCTCTGAAAGGACGGTCGCGTTCGTGACCGTCAGCGAGTACCGGCCGCCGTCGCGCGTGACGTGGAGTCGGAGCGGCAGGAACCGTGCGGCCGCACCCGGGCTCAGCTCCGCGTCGGCGACGAGCAGCTTCGTCCCCGGCGAAAAGCCGGACCAGAGGATCTGGCCGACCCGCAGGCCCGGCTCGGACTGCGAGCCGGGGCCGGCGTGGACGTCCTCGACCGGCGCCCCGATGACGATCAGGTAGTCGCCACGGCCCACGAGGGCAAGCCGATGGAGCGCGCGCAGCGAGACGATCTCGCCGTCCGGGCCGACACCGGCGTGGACGCGCTCGGCAACGCGCGCGTGGATCGTGATCGGCAGTGGCCTGGCCGACGTGGCGCCGGCCGAGGTGAGCGGAGGGCTCTGCGTCGGATAGGGCGTCGGGCCCGGCAGCAGCACCTGCTGCACCGCTGCGCTCGCGGGAACCGGCGCCGCGAGCGCAGCCGCCAGGCCGCCGAGGCACGCGCTCCGGCGCAGGCTCACCCTGTGGAGGTCTGCGGGATCGCCGGGAGCGTCGCCGAGAGCGGGTCGTCATGCACCGGGCTGTAGACCATGTCCTTGAAGCGGGCGAAGTAGACGTCGTCGTCGACCACGCCCTCGTGACTGTGCTCGTTGAAGCCCCGCTCATCGCCGTTGGCGCCCTGCGTCGTGACCTCGTTCAGCGCCTTCAGGATCCTCTCCGGCTCGACCGAGTTCGCCTTCGTGATCGCGGCGACGAGGACGTGCACGAAGTCGCTCGCGTACATGGCGAACTCGGGCGGCTGGACGACCGGTTGACCGGCCGCGTCCTCGACGCCGACGCGATCGACGCCGTAGGTCGACTCGTACTGGGACTTGAAGTTCAGGAACGGCGCAGGCCCCACCTCGGCGGTCATGCGGCCCGAGGCGAACGTGAGCCCGTCGATCCAGGCCGGATGGTCGGCGAGCTGCTGGCGGACAAAGGGGTCCGCGCCCGTGGGAGGCGTGAAGACGGGCACGTTCCAGCCGATGCTGCGGGCCGCCGAGAGCACCGCCGCGATCGCCGGCGGCTGGCCCCAGACGAGCAGAGCGGTCGCACCGGACCGCCGCAGGCGCAGGATCTGCGGCGAGAGATCCGTCTCCCCCGCGGGCACGGTCAACTTGGACGCCACCGACTCCGGGTTCCCCGAGAACGCGTGCGCGACGTCTGCCGCACCCTGCCTCCCGTAGGCGCTGTCGTCGCTGACCAGCGCGACCTTCAGCTTCTTCGGGATCAGATACTCGGCGAGGCGGAACGCGATGCCACGGTTCGTCGGCGCGATCCGAAAGACGTTCGGCCTCTTCTCGGCATCCACCAGGCCGGTGCCGCCGTCGTAGGCGATGTTGACCGGGACGCTCTCGTGGCTTGCGATCTGCCAGGTGGCGTCGATTCCGGTCCCGTCGGTGACCACGGCGACGGCCCCGGCGTCGAGTGCGCGTCGCATGTTCTCGACGGCTTGCCGGGCCGAAAGGTGGTTGTCGTACAGCTTCACCGCCAGCCGGTAGGTGCGCGAGCCGACGCGGATGCCACCGCTGCCATTGACGTTGTCCGCGGCGAGCTGAACGCCGTGGCGGACGGTCTGGGCCACGTACGGGCTGCCGGTCACGGGGACGTCGACGGCGACCACGAGGCGGCCCGTGGAGTCTCCGCCGGAGCTCTGGCCACACCCGGAAGCGATCAGCGCGAGACCGGCGAGGAGGAAAGCGGGCCGGCGCACGGGGCCGAGCTTATAGGCCGAGCTAGAGGCGCTGGCTGCCGAGATAGGCCCGCTGGACGACCCCGCTGGCGGCCACTTCCGCGACCGAGCCCTCGGCGACGGTCGCTCCGGCGGCGAGCACGACGACGCGATCGGCGACCCGCCGGACGAGCCGGAGATTGTGCTCGACGACGAGCAGCGCGACGCCACGCTCGCGGATCCGGTCGACGACGGCGGCGAGCCAGTCGAGCTCGTCGGCACCGGCGCCGGCGGCCAGCTCGTCCACGAGCAGGACGTCGGGCTCCGTCGCGAGCGCGGCGGCGAGTGCCACCAACCGCCGCTGTGAGCCCGTCAGCTCCGGGACGGGGGTGTCCGCGGCGCGCTCGAGCCCGACGAGCGCGAGCGCCTGAAGCGCGGCCACCTCCGCGGCTTCCGCCTCGCGGCGGGCGCGCGGGGTGGCGAGTGCGGTCCGCACCAGGCCGGCGTAGGGGCGACGGACGCTGCGGCCGACCAGCACGTTCTCGAGGACGGTGAGCTCGCTGAACGCGGAGGTGGTCTGCAGCGTGCGCGCGATGCCCAGCCGCACGCGTTCTCCGGTGCTCCTCGCGGTGACGTCGCTTCCACCGAGCTCGACCACGCCGGAATCGGGCCGGGACGCGCCGGAGATCAGCCTCAACGCAGTCGTCTTGCCCGAGCCGTTCGGTCCGATGAGCGCGGTAGTCTCGCCGCGGGCCAGCTCGAGGGCCAGCCCGTCGACCGCCACGACGCCGCCGAACGCCTTCCTCAGGGCGGCGGCTCGCAGAACTGGCTCGTGCGGGGACGGCCCGGTCGGCGCAGCCGGCACCGCCGGTCGTGGCTCGAGCGGCTCCGTGCGCCGGAGCCGGGCGAGCAGCCAGGGGACGATCCCCTCGCCGCCGAGCGCCAGCACGAAGACCAACAGAACCGCGGCCACGGCGGTGTCGAAGCGCTCGAGCGGCAGGTGGAGGAGCCGAGCGAACGGCCCCGACACGAGGTTGATCACCCCGAGCAAGGCCACCCCCGCAGCCGGCCCGAGGGTCGCCGCCGCTCCGCCGAGCAGGACCGCCACGAGCAGCTTGAACGAGAGAAACGGGTCGTAGGCGTTCGGGTCGGCGACGGCCTGGAGCTGAACCGCGAGCGCCCCGGCGAGCCCGGCGAGCGTGGCGGTCGCGGCAAAGGCGGCAAGCCGGCGCGAGGCGAGACCCACGCCGAGCGAGGTGGCGAGCGCCGGAGCCTCCCTCAGCGCGGACAGCTCGAGCCCCGGGGCGCCACGGCGCGCTGCCGCGATCGCGAGCGCGGCCAGCGCCAGCAGGACAAGCGCCAGCTCGAAATGGACAGTCGGGGTGGCGTCGAGCCCGAGCAGCGTCTTCTGGGGAAGGATCAGCCCCTGCGAGCCGCCCGAGACCGACGGAAAGGCAAGCAGGAACAGCCAGACGAGCCAGGCGAGCAGCCAGGTGCTTACGGCGACGAAGGCCCGGCGCAAGCGCACGACACCGCCCGAGAGAAGACCTGCGACGAGCGCCGCCGCCGCGCCCGCGAGCGCCGCAGGCTCGACCCCCCAGCCCGACCGGGCGACCAACAGAGCGGAGGTGAAGGCCCCGATCGCCATGAAGGCACCGGTGCCGAGCGAAGGTAGCCCCGCCGAGCCCACCGTCAGCCCGAGCGCCGTGGCGGCGAGCGCGAGGTAGAGCGTGTTCGCGAGCGCATCCAGGCGCACGCCGGGAAGCGAGAGGAAGGGAACGAGCGCGACGACCCCGATCGCGGCGAGCGCGAGCCATCCAAGCCGGTTCCAGCCGGCGCGGGCCTCGGCGACGGCCCGGCGCAACTCGACCCCGGTCTGCGGAAACGCGCTCACTCGCGTTCCTCGAGCGCCTCGGGGGAGGGCCACAGGGAGATGAAGAGCAGGACGAACGCGATCGGCAGCACCTCGCGATAGGAAGGTCCGAGCTGCCAGCTCCCAATGTGGACGTTGGCGATGGCCGCCTCGACCACACCGAGCACGAGTCCCGCCACGAAGGCCCACAACGGCGGCCCGAAACGCACGGCGAGCGCTGCCACGAGCCCTTTCAGCCCGAGGAGCGTGCCGGTGTTCGCGTTGACGGCCTCGCCCGGAGCGGCAGCGATCGCAGCGATCATCGCGAGCGCGCCGACGAGCCCAAACGCAAGCGCGACCAACAGCTCGACGGGCACGCCGACGAAGCGCGCGCCCTCGGCGTCGTCGGCCACCGCTCGCAGGGCCCGGCCGTACCGGGTGTGCTCCAGGAACCACGCCGATCCGAGCGCGAGAGCCACGGCCAGGCCGATCACGAAGAAGGCACGCGCCTGCACCTGGGCACCGCCGATCCGGACGAACCCGGAGCGACCGACGTCGTGGAAGGGGAGCGGGTCGGGGAAGACGTAGCTCGAGCGCTGGAAGGTCGCACCGATCACCGCGCGGATCGCGAACGCCACGGCCGCCGTGCCGGCGACCCAGCCGATCGTCGAGCCGCGCGACAAGTACGGCTGAACGATCCCGACGTAGGTGGCGATTCCGGCCGCCACGCAGAGCACGAGCCCGACGATCAGCGCGAGCACGAACCGCGGCTCGGTCGCACCCGCCTGCGAGACGGGGGTCGTTCCCGCCAGGACGAGCAGCGTGGCGAAGATCCCGAGCCCCACGAGATCGCCGAACGCGAAATGGACGATGCCGGTGAGCCGGTAGATGAGCGAGTACCCGGCCGCGAAGAGCCCGTAGACCGCACCGGCCGCGAGCCCTGACACGAGCACTTGAAGCGCGATGGTCATCGGCGGGGAGCCTCACATATCGCCGCCGCCGACTCCGCGCGTGTGGTTAGCTCGCTGACTCGCCTTTGTCAGTCTTGACACGAGACCGGTGCGCTCGGGATATTCGACGCGATTCGACAGGAGGAGGACGCAATGACAGGTGATGCCGCCGACCAAACCGAGCAGCTCTCGGAATACAAGAAGAAGTACTTCACCAGTCGAGGCCTGAATCCCAAGAACCTCGACCTTCTTCCGAAGACGAAGGATGTGTTCGACGGGCTCTCGGACGACGTGGTGAAGAAGCTCGACGAGCTGGGAACGGCACTCGAGGACGACCTCAAGCATGGTGGCGGGGTTCCTCCTGAGGCCGACGCCGACGCAGACCCGGCCCAGAAGCTGAAGTCGTACGTCTTCATGATCCACTGACCGAGGGCTCTCGTCCTCAGCGGCGATGCGCCCGGCAAGATTCGAACTTGCGACCTCTGCCTCCGCAGGGCAGCGCTCTATCCCCTGAGCTACGGGCGCGGGGGCGTCAAGTGTAGCCGCGCCTCGGCGCCGCCGATCCGCAGCTCGGCGTCATCCGGCACCTCCCGCCTGACGTAGCCGAGCGCCCGGCCGGGAACGGCACTCGTGACGCGTCCGACCGTCTTCTCGCCGTGGAGGATCTCGTCGCCCGGGGTCGCCGCTTCGACCTCGAGCACGCGGAGCCCCCGGTTCGGGTGACCGCGGTAGTGGAGACGGGCAATCGGCTCCTGGCCCGGGTAACAGCCCTTCGTGAACGACACGTGCGTCTCGTCCAGGCCGGCCTCCGCCGGGAGCACGTTCTCGTCGAGCTCCTTGCCCCAGGCAGGCGTGGCCGCCTCGATCCGCAGCGGCTCGAGCTCGTCGGCGGGAGCCGCCTCCTGCTCCTGCTCCTCTTCCCAGCTCTCGTAGGCCTCGACCCCGTAGTCGTCGTTGCGGAACCCGGCGCCCTCACCCAACCGGAGGTAACCATGGAAAGGCTTGACGTCGATCTCGCACTTCGCGGCGAAGCGCGCGCGTAGGAGCGTAGAAGCGACCACCTCCGCGAGCTCGGCTTCGGTGATCAGCAGGAACGCCTCCGGCCCCTCGCGCACGACGCGAAGCGGGGCGACGATCCGGCTCTTCGGCGTCAACAGGAGCGCCGGCCGCGCCGCGCCGGGCTCCAGCGACGCGACCTCGTTCGAGACCATGCGCTCGAGGAATTCGGCCGCCTCGGGGCCGCTCACGGCCACGTAGCCACGGGCGAGCCGGACGACCGTCGGAGTCACCGTTGCCATGACCCGAAGTGTAGGCAGCGAGGTTCACTCGAAAGGGGGAGAGAGCCGGACTCCGGAGCGCCGATACACATCGCGACCCACCTCCCCATCCCCCTCGTACGAAACGGCCCTTGGGCCGTTTCGTCGTTGTAGGGGACGTTTTCCTAAGATCCGCCGCCGATGGAGCCTGTCACGCGCGACCGCCGGTGGACCCTCGTCGCCGTCTGCACGACGACGTTCATGCTTCTCCTCGACATCACCGTCGTGAACGTCGCGCTGCCGAACATCCAGGGGCAGCTCCACGCGGGTCTCACGGGACTGCAATGGGTCGTCGACGCGTACGCACTCACGCTGGCGGCGCTGATCCTGACTGCGGGAGCGCTCGCGGACCGTTACGGCCGGCGGCTCGTCTTCATGATCGGCGTGCTCCTCTTCAGCAGCGCTTCGCTCCTCTGCGGCCTCGCGTGGAACATCGCGGTGCTGGACGTCGCCCGCGCGCTGCAGGGCGTCGGCGGCGCGGCTCTCTTCGCGACCGCATTGGCGCTGATCGGGGCCGAGTACCGAGGGCCGGAGCTCGGCGGCGCGATCGCGATCTGGGGGGCAACGGTCGGTGCGGCGGTGGCATCCGGGCCGCTGGTCGGGGGCATCCTCACCGACGCGCTCGACTGGCGCTGGGTGTTCTTCGTCAACGTGCCCGTAGGCGCTTTTGCGCTGTGGGCCGCGGCGACGAGGATGCGCGAGTCGCGAGATCCGCAGGCGACGCACACCGACGTCTGGGGGCTGCTCACGTTCTCGGCGTCGCTCTTCCTGATCGTCTTCGGCGTGCTGCGCGGCAATGCCAGTGGCTGGAGCAGCGCCCTGATAGTCGGCTCGCTGGTCAGCGGGGCCGTCCTGCTCGCGGTCTTCGTGGCCGTCGAGCACGGGCAGACGCGGCCGATGCTCGACCTGAGCCTCTTCCGCCACCCTGGGTTCGTCGGCGTCTCGGTCGCGACGTTCTGCATCGGCGCCGGGATGTTCGCGCTCTTCCCGTACCTGTCGATCTACCTGCAGGACGTACTCGGCTACACGCCGCTCGGCGCCGGCCTGCGCTTCCTGCCGCTGACGGTCTTCGTCTTCGTCGTGCCGCTGTCGATGCGCAAGCTCGCGCCAGGCGCGTCGCTCCGCCTCGTGTTGGCCGGCGGCCTGGCGCTCGTAGCCGCGGCTCTACTGCTGATGCACGGACTGACACCGAGCTCGCACTGGACCGCGCTGCTGCCCGGCCTGATCGTCTCGGGGATCGGAATCGGCCTCGCCAATCCGGCGATCGCCGCTGCGGCCCTTCGCGCCGTCGACCCGTCGCGGACGGGAATGGCGTCGGGCATCAACAACGCCTGCCGCCTGACCGGCGTCGCCGTCGGAGTCGCCGCGCTGGGAGCGATCCTGGAGCGCCGGATCTCGACCTCGCTGGCAGACACGTTGGGGCCGCACGGCCGTGCCCTCGCCGCAGCGGTCAGCGCGACCGGGACTCGGGTCGCCGCAGACCGCCCGACCCTTGCCCATCCGGCCACCGTCGCCTTCGTGACCGGCCTAAACACGGTCTTGATCGTGGGCTGTGCCGTCGTCGCCCTGGGCGCGCTCGCGGCCGGTCTGCTGATGCGTCCTTCCTGAGAAAGCAGAAGGGCCGGCTTGGCCGGCCCTTCTGCTGTGGACCCCAACGAGGGGGTCCATGGGGGAAACCGGGTTTCCCCCATGCGACTTACATCATCCCGCCCATGTCCGGCATGCCTGCGCCGGCCATTGCCGGCTGCTTCTCCGGCGGCTCGGCGACGATTGCCTCGGTCGTGAGGATGTTCTTGCCGATGGAGGCCGCGTTCTGCAGCGCAGAGCGCGTCACCATCGTCGGATCGATGATCCCCGCCTTGACGAGGTCTTCGTACTCACCGTTCTCGACGTTGAGACCCTGACCCTTCGGGGCCTGGCGGACCTTGTCGATGACGACGGAGCCCTCGAGGCCCGCGTTGTCGGCGAGCTGCCGCAGCGGCTCCTCGAGCGCACGCGCCACGATCGCGGCACCTGTGCGCTCGTCGCCCTCGCCGTCGAGCTTGATCGCCTCGACCGCGTTGACGAGCGCGACGCCGCCGCCTGGGACGATGCCCTCTTCGAGGGCGGCCCGGGTGGCCTGCAGCGCGTCCTCGACGCGGTGCTTCTTCTCCTTCATCTCCGTCTCCGTCGCGGCGCCGACCTTGACGACGGCCACGCCGCCCGCGAGCTTCGCCAGGCGCTCC
>DATAOV010000061.1:0-38863 GCA_036265535.1 Gaiellaceae bacterium
GACACGATCGCGATCCTGCGCGGGCTGAAGGAGCGCTACGAGGCGCACCACGGCGTGCGCATCCGTGACGCGGCGCTCGTCGCCGCGGCCGTGCTCTCCGACCGCTACATCGCCGACCGCTTCCTCCCGGACAAGGCGATCGACCTCGTCGACGAGTCGGCCTCGCGGCTGCGGATGGAGATCGACTCCTCGCCACTCGAGCTCGACGAGGCCGAGCGCCGGGTTCGCCAGCTCGAGATCCAGCTCGCGGCGATGGCGAAGGAGTCGAAGGACGTGCGCGAGCCGCTGGAACGCGAGCTCGCCGAGGCCAAGGAGCGCCGCGACGAGCTGGCCGCTCGCTGGAGCGCCGAGAAGGACCAGCTCGAGCGGGTCAAGGAGATCACGCGCCGGATCGACGAGCTGCGCATGGAGGCCGAGCGCGCAGAGCGCAACGGCGACCTGCAGCGCGTCGCCGAGATCCGCTACGGCGAGCTGCCTGCACTCGAGCAGGAGCTGGCCGAGCGCGAGCGTGAAGAAGGGGCGGACGCCGCGGCGGAGCCGATGGTCAAGGAGGAGGTCGACGAGGACGACGTCGCCGCGGTGGTCGCGCGCTGGACGGGCATTCCGGTCGACCGGCTCCTGGAGGGCGAGACCGAGAAGCTCATTCACATGGAGGAGCGGCTGCACGAGCGCGTGGTCGGACAGGACGAGGCGGTCGAGGCGGTCGCCAACGCTTTGCGTCGCGCTCGCTCCGGCCTGCAGGACCCGAACCGACCGATCGGCTCGTTCGTTTTCCTCGGCCCGACCGGAGTCGGAAAGACCGAGCTCGCGAGAGCGCTGGCCGAGTTCATGTTCGACGACGAGCGGGCCATGCTCCGAATCGACATGTCCGAGTACATGGAGAAGCACTCCGTCTCGCGCCTCGTCGGCGCGCCGCCCGGCTATGTCGGCTACGACGAGGGCGGCCAGCTGACCGAGGCCGTGCGACGCCGGCCGTACTCGGTCGTCCTTCTCGATGAGATCGAGAAGGCGCACCCGGACGTCTTCAACATCCTGCTCCAGATCCTCGACGACGGTCGGCTGACCGACGGCCAGGGCCGCACCGTCGACTTCCGCAACACGGTTCTGATCATGACGTCGAACGTGCGCTCGGCCGAGGCGATGCGGGATGTGTTCCGCCCGGAGTTCCTCAACCGGATCGACGAGATCGTGGAGTTCCACCCGCTGAGCAAGGAGCAGATCGGCGAGATCGTCGAGCTGCAGTTGCGGCGGGTCGAGGCGCGCCTGGCCGAGCGCGGACTGCGGCTCGAGCTGACCGACGCCGCCAAGGAGCTCCTGGCCGAGGCCGGCTGGGATCCGACCTACGGCGCGCGGCCGCTCAAGCGCGCGATCCAGCGCCTACTGGAGAATCCGCTCGCGCTGCGCCTGCTCGAGGGCGAGTTCGCCGAGGGCGACATCATCCGCGTGGATGCGAGGGACGGCGAGCTCGGTTTCGAGAAGGCCCCTGCCGCCGAGCCCGCTGCAGCGTAGTAAGAAGGCTCGGTGAAACGGCGGCTGTGCCGCCGTGCCGCGCCGCGCCGCTCGCCCCGAGGCGGCGTCTCAGTCGCGCCCGTACCTTCCAGGTACGAACGCTCCCTGCGTCCTTGCCTCGGAACGATCAGCGCACCCCGGCGACGAGCGCTGTTCCACCAACCCTTCTAGGCCGCTACCGTAGCCGCGTGGCCAGAAAGGGCACGACCGAGCCGTTGCCGCCGCCCTTGCCGCCGGAGACCCGGACCGTCGGGCAAGTCGTGGCCGAGGCGCTTCGTCTCTACGGGCGCCGCTTCTGGCCCGCGATCGCCCTCGGCCTGCCGATCGGCCTCTTCGGCGCGGGCGTCTCGGCGCTGGACGGTCGCACCGAGGTGATCGTCAGCATCGCGGTCGGCGCGCCGCTCGTCACGCTCTCGTATGTAGGCGCCGCCGTGCTCGTCGCCGAGAGGCCCGTGAAGCGGCGGCGCGTCCTGACTGCGCTCGGGGCCGGGTTGATCGTGTTCTTGCCCTTCCCGGCGCTCGTCTACTTCTACATGCTCCCGGCGATCGCCTGGCTCGCCCTCGTCGGCCTCTGCGTGCCGGCCGCGGTCTTCGAGGGCGGCGGCGTGGGCGAGTCGCTCAGACGCGGCTACCGGCTCGGGCGGGCGGACTACGTCCATTCGCTCGGATCGATGGCGACTCTCGGCATCACCTTCTACCTGGCGACCCGGGTGATGGCCCTGGCGCTCAATGCCGGCAGTGGCCAGGCGGCGGAGATCGCGCGCCCGCTGGCCGAAGGCGTTCTCTGGCCCGTCGTCGTGCTCGGGTCGTGCCTGCTCTACTTCGACCAGGTTGCCCGGTTAGAGTCGGGCCCCCGACGGAGGAGGAGCCGCGATGCCGACCTACATCATGCTCACAAGCCTGACCGCCCAGGGCGTGCAGACCCTGAAGGCGAACCCCGACCGGCTACGGGAGGTCAACCGTGACGTCGAGGAGCTCGGCGCGAAGGTCGTGCACCAATGGGCGACACTCGGGCCGTTCGACTTCATCAACGTCGTCGAGGCCCCCGACGCCGAGACGATCGCCAGGGTCTCGGTCGCGCTCGGCGCCCGCGGGAGCGCGAAGCTCCAGACGCTGACCGCGCTCTCGATCGACGAGTTCCTCGGGTCGGTCAGCTAGCGGCGAAGGCAACGGCGACCTCGGCGGCGAGGCCGGCGTTCGCGACGATCAGGTCGCGGTTGACCGCGAGCGTGCGCCCGCCGCTTCGCTCGTGCAGGAACGAGAGCACGAATGGGGTCACCTCCTGGCCGCTCACGCCGCCTTGCGCTGCGGCATTCAGCGCCTCCTCGATCAGAGCCTCCGCGTCGTCGACCACCTCGTCGGCGGGTCGGCCGAGCAAGAGGGCCGCCCCGCCGAGCTCCCAGTGCGCCCGCGCGATCCGAGCCGCCTCCGCGGGCTCTTCGACTCGCGCAGAGACGGGCGGCCCGTCGCCTGCGCTGTAGAAGCGGGGCAGCGTGTCGGTCCGGAAGCCCAGAGTCGGCACGCCGAGCGTCTCGAGCAGCTCCGCGGTCCCGGGGACGTCGAGCAGCGACTTGACCCCAGACGAGACGACGAGCGCTCGGGTGCGCGCGAGCTCCGCGAGGTCGGCCGAGACGTCGGGTCGCTCGGCGAAGCCGCGGTGCAGGCCTCCGATCCCGCCCGTTCCCATGAACCGGATCCCTGCGGCCCGGCACGCGACGAGCGTCCCGCCGACGGTCGTCGCTCCGAGCGCGCCCTGAGCCGCGCAGGCGGCAAGGTCGCGTGGCCCAGCCTTGCGGGCCTCCGGGCCGGCGTCGCCGAAGCGCCCTAACTCCGCCTCGTCCAGGCCGACGACGATCGCGCCGTCGAGGACACCGACCGTTGCGGGCACGGCTCCTTCGGACCTGACTGACGCCTCGGCCTCGAGCCCCACCTCCACCCCCACCCCGGGAGGGAACCCGTGTGCGACGAGCGTAGTCTCGAGCGCGACGACGGGCCCGTCGTCGTGGAGGGCGTGCGACACCTCTGGCGCGATTCGAAGCAGTTCGGTCACGGAACCGCCCCGAGTTGCCCCACACAGCGTGCTGCCGCCTCGAGGCCGAGCTCGATGCCGCCGACGAGGAAGCCGGCCGCGAGCGCGTCGCCGGCCCCGGTGGTGTCGACGACGGCAGAGCCCGGCGGCACGCGTTCCTCGACTCCCTCTGCCGTCCGCACCTGGACGCCACGCGAGCCACGCTTCACGACCGCGGTCTCGGCCAGCGCGTAGGCGCCGCCGACCATCTCCCACTCGGGCTCGTTCGCGAAGACCATGTCCGGACCGAGCGCATCGAGGTTGGCGCGAAAGCGCTCTGCGCCGTAGTCGCGGATCGAGCTCCACGACGAAAGGTCGACGCTGATCGCAGCGCCACGTGACCGCGCAAGACGCGCGGCCGCGAGCGCCGCCTCCGCGATCGGCTCCGCGAGGAGGCTGTAGCCCGAGACATGGAGTCGAGCGCAGTCGTCGAGCCAGGCCGGATCGAGCTCCTCGGAGGACAGCTCCGGTGAGACGCCGCGGTCGGTTGCCATCGTCCGCTCGCCGTCAGCCGCGACGAGCGCGACGACGACGCCGGTCCGGCCGGCGACGACCGGTCCGACGAGCTCGACGCCGTGCGCGTCCAGAAGCGAGCGCGCGAGCGCGCCGGCAGCGTCGTCGCCGCTCTTGGCCACACACCGCGCCGTCGACCCGAGCTCCGCGACCCAGGCGGCGACGTTCGCTGCCTGGCCGCCGGTCGCCAGCCGTGTCTCCACGGGGGTGTCGGCTCCGGGGGCGAGCGGCTCGACCGTCCGGACCACGACGTCCAGCAGCACGTCGCCGAGAGTGCAGATCACCGCCCTAGAGCTCATAGCCATGCCTTCTACAATCGTGGCATGGACCGCGAATCGCAGTCGGGGCGTTTACGCTCCTTTCTGATCGGCGGCCTCGTGGGCGCCTCCGCAGCGCTCGCCGCCGCCCGGCGCAAGCGGTCACGAAGGCGGCAGACACCACCCGGTCTCGCGGCCTTCGAGGACGCGCCCTGCTACCGCGAGACCCTGGAGCGCGAGCGCCGAACGTGACCTCTTCGGCATGACCGGCGCCGGGCGCCGCCTGAGGCCGTTGCTAATGTCCGAACGTGCCTATCTACGAGTACCGTTGTCCGAACGGGCACGTTTTCGAGCTCCTCCAGCGTATGGGCGACCCCCCGCCGGAGGCTTGCGAGGCGTGCGGCGAGGGGCCGGTCGAGCGGGTGCTCTATCCCGTGGCCGTCCACTTCAAGGGCTCGGGCTTCTACTCGACGGATTACGGCCGCGGGTCGCGCAAGAAGGACGCGCCGTCGACCGACGGTGCGGGTGACGGCGACTCGAAGAAGCCGAAGGAGAAAAAAGAAGCGGCCGAGGCCTAGGAGCCCGTGGGGCTGCCGAGCAGGCAGCCCGGGGGATAGGTGTCGCCAGTCGGCGCGGGCGGCTGAACCGCCGAGCGTCCGAGCACCATCAGGATCACCTTCGCGTTGTCCTCACTCGGGGTGATGTCGCCCCCCGTCGAGATGCCGCCGAGTCTGCAGTGGATCGTGCGGCCGGCGCGGAACTTCGCCCAACCCAGCGACAGGAACTGGTTCGACGACAGGTCGGTGGCGAGCGGCTTGAGCAGGTCGCCGCCGATCAGCGGCATCCGCATGAAGGTGTCGAAGCTCGCGAGCTTGCTCATCAGCGCCTGGATGACCTGCTGATTGCGTTCGCCTCGCGTGATGTCGCTCTCGGCCGGGTTGAGCAGGTTCTTCCGCACCCGTGAGTAGATCAGCGCCCGGCGGCCGTTCAGGTGCTGCCTGCCCTTGGCGAAGCGCCAACCCGGCCAGCGCGCGCAGCGGGCCTCTGTGCCGTAGGGGCAGTCGAACTTCGACAGGATCGGACCGCTGACGGTCACGTCGATCCCGCCGATTTTGTCGATCAGATCCTTGAACTCGGCGAAGTTGACCACCACGATGTGGTTGACCGGAATGTCGGTGTACGCCGAGACCGTGCGCGCCGCGAGTCTCGGCCCGCCGACCTGGAAGGCGGTGTTGATCTTGCTGGCCCCGTAGCCCGGGATCTCGACGCGGAGGTCGCGCGGGATCGAGAGGTAGTAGAGCCGCCCGTGGTCGGGATCGGTGCGCAGGAGCGTGATCGAGTCGGAGTGTCGGTCGCCGCTGCGCGATGACGCCAGCGAGTGGTCGGTGCCGAGCAGCAGGATCGAGCTCGGATTCGAGAGCAGCGAGCCCTTGTCGGGCGCGAGCACCGCCTTGGCCGTGTTCGGCAGCCGCTTGTTCGCCGCGGAGACGCCGCTGCGGAACGTGAGGTACCCGAGCACTCCCCAGACGACGAAGAAGAGGACGATCAGCACGAAGGCGATCGTGAGCTCGCGGCCCCACCGGATCCGCCGAGGCCGGCGCACGGTCGGCTTTGGGCCCGGGCCGCGGTACCGGCTCCTTCCGTCGCGCTCGGACCGCGCTCGGGTCGGAGACTTCTCGGGCCTGCCGACCGTCGGGACGCGTCCCTTCGTCCGGCCGCCGCGGTAGAGGCGATAAGGCTTCTCTCCGCCGGGCGAGGCCATTCGGCGGCGTATGGTAGCCGTGCGTGCAGCCGCATCGGGTCATCGGCGTCGACGTCGGGGGGACGAAGACCCTTTTTGCGGTCGTCACTCCCGAGGGGACGATCGAAGCCCGCCTGGAGCGCCACACGGTCGTCTCGTCGCAGGAGGCCCTGCTCGCCGAGTTGGACGACGGCGTCGAGGAATTGCGCTCGGCACACCCCGAGACGACCGCGCTCGGATTCGGGATTCCGTCCCGCGTCGATCAGCGCACCGGACGGGCTGTCGCGTCCGTGAACATCCCGCTCACCGACGTCGACTTTCGCGATCGGATGCGCGAACGTCATGGGCTGCCGGTGGCGATCGACAACGACGGGAACGCCGCCGCGATCGCCGAGTGGATGACCGGTGCCGCCCGCGGCGCGAGCAACGTGGTGATGCTCACACTCGGCACCGGTGTCGGGGGCGGCTTGATCCTGGGCGGGCAGCCCTACCGGGGCGCGACCGGCAGTGGCGCCGAGCTCGGCCACATCGTGATCGAGTTCGACGGGCCTCTCTGCGGGTGCGGCGGACGCGGCCACCTCGAGGCGGTGGCCTCGGGGAAGGCGGCTGGCCAGGTGGCGCAGAAGCTCTACGGCCCGGAGGCGAAGGGCCAAGACCTGGTCCGGCGGGCAGAGTCGGGCGAGGACGACGCCGTCCGGGCAATGGCGGCGATCGGCCAGCGGCTCGGTGCAGCGATTGCGACCTTCGTGAACATCTTCGAGCCCGAGATCGTCGTGATCGGCGGGGGTTTCGGCGCGGCGAGCGAGCTGATGCTCGGGCCCGCGCGTGAGGTGCTCGGCCGCGATGGCCTGGCGCCGGGGCGCGACGCGCTGCGGATAGTAGAGGCGCAACTCGGCAGCGACGCGGGCGTCATCGGCGCCGGGATGATCGCCTTCGAGGCGCTCGAGTCGGAGAGCTGAGCCGTGCCGCTCGCGGTCTGTGCGACTCCAATCGGCAACCTCGAAGACGTGACGCTGAGGGGGCTTCGCGCGCTCGCCGAGGCCGAGCTCGTGCTGTGCGAGGACACTCGCCACACGCGTCGGCTGCTCGAACGGCACGAGATCCAGGCCCGGCTGCTCTCGTACCACGAGCACAACGAGGCAAAGCGAACCGCGGAGGTGCTACCTCGGCTGCAGGCCGGCGAGCGGGTGGTGCTCGTCAGCGACGCGGGACTGCCCGCGATCAACGATCCCGGCAAGCGCCTCATCGCCGCGGCTCGGAAGACGGACGTCCCGGTGACGGTGCTGCCTGGGCCGTCAGCGGTCGAGACGGCGCTCGTGGCGAGCGGGCTCGTCTCGGACCGGTACCAGTTCCTCGGCTACCTGCCGCGGGGTGAGCGCGCCTTGCGAGAGCTCGGCGAGGAGCTGGCCCGCTGGCCCTGGTCGGTGGTGGCTTTCGAGTCGCCGCAGCGGCTGCCCCGAGCGCTTTCGGTTCTCGCGCGCGTGTTCCCGGACCGTCCCGCTGCGGTCTGCCGGGAGCTGACGAAGCGCTTCGAGGAAGTGGTGGTCGGGACGCTCGCCGAGCTCGCGTCGCGGTTCTCGGAGCCACCGAAGGGGGAGGTCACGATCGTCTTCGGTCCGGCTGCGGTGAGCGCGTCGAACGAGGGCGCCGCGGCAGATGCGGTCGCGGAACTGGTTGCGGCCGGCACTCCGCGACGAGCGGCAGCCGACGTGGTTGCGCGGCTCACGGGAGTTGCCCGCAACCGGCTCTATCGCTCCTCGCTGTAATCCAGTTTGACAACAACGGTCGCCCTTGCTACGCTGGCGATGTTTGCATATCTGACAACTAGGAGGGCTTCTTGCTGACGATGCGACTGCTGGTGTGCGCTGCGATCCCCGTCGTGCTGGCCTGGCCGAACTCGGCTTTGGGCTGGACATGGCCGGTGCAAGGTCCGGTACTGCGACCCTTTCTGCTCGGCGACGACCCGTATGCAGCGGGCCAGCACCGCGGAATCGACATCGGATCGCCCTCGGGGGCGTCGGTGCTCGCGCCTGCGGCCGGAGTCGTCTCCTTCGCAGGAACCGTCCCCGTCGGCGGTAGGACCGTCTCGATCCAGACCGAGGACGGCTACTCGATCACTCTCCTTCATCTCGGATCCGTGACGGTTCTGCGCGGCGCAGCGGTCGCGGAGGGCCTGCCGATCGGCACGATCGGCCCGAGCGGCGAGGCCGAGCTGCCGGTGCCTTACGTTTACCTTGGCGTGCGGCGAAGCGGCGAGCCGAACGGCTATCTCGATCCGCTCCTCTTCCTGCCACGGCCCGAGGCTGCGCCAAGCTCGTCGCCTGCCAGCGGGGCGCAACCAGCTCCTGCTGTCTCCACGGCCGCCCCGGCAGAGCCGATCGAGCCGGCGGTCGGCGCCTCCGCGCCAGACGCTTCGGAAGCAGCTCTCGCGGGTGCCCTCGATGCGAAGACGGTGGAACAGTCCGTTCCCTCGAGGGTTCATCCGCGCGTGCGCAGAGCTGGTCGTGCGGCCCCCGTGCAAGCGTCCCTCGCGCGGTCGAGCCGCGGTAGCCGTTCGGCTTCGGCGGCCGATCCGGTCGGGCGCGCGCCCCAGGTGTCGCCTCGTTCGCGGGAGCAAGCCTCTCGGCAGGATCACCGACGCCCCGGGTTGCGGCAGCGGCCGCGCACGAGCGCGCGACCGGCGACCGTCGCCTCTGTTCTTCTCCGCGACCGTCGGGTTACGCGGTGGCCGGGGTCGGCTTCAGCCGATGCAGCGGCGCCTGGCCACCGGCTCCTCGCCGCAATCGGAACCGCCGTCGCGTCCATGCTGCTCGTCTCGGCGCTGTTCCTGTGCCGGCGGCGGCGGCAAAGGCCTCTGCCCGCGGACGCTGGTAGGCCTAGGGAGGCTCGTATCATTGACGCCGATGCGCTTCTACCTCACGACACCCATCTACTACGTCAACGCGACGCCTCACATCGGCCACGCCTACACGACGATCGCGGCGGATGCGCTCGTCCGACACCATCGCCAGCGGGGCGACGAGACCTTCTTCCTGACCGGCACGGACGAGAACGCATCCAAGGTCTACCGCGTCGCCGAGGAGCAAGGTCTCGATCCCAAGACCTACGTCGACGACATCGTCGAGCACTGGCGCGAGTTGCCTAGGCGGGTCGATGCCGAGCCCGACTTCTTCATCCGCACCACCGACGAGGGCCACAAGCAGTTCGTCCAGGAGTTCCTGCAGCGGATCTACGACAACGGCGACATCTATCAGGATGTCTATTCGGGCCTGTACTGCGTCGGCTGCGAGGAGTTCAAGAGCGAGGCCGATCTCGTCGACGGCTTGTGCCCCGAGCACGGGATCCCACCCGAGCGGATCGAGGAGAAGAACTACTTCTTCCGCCTCTCCGCATACCAGGACCGGTTGCTCGAGCTCTATGACGAGCGTCCCGATTTCGTGTTGCCGCGCTTTCGTTACAACGAGGCGCGCAGCTTCATCGAAGGCGGTCTCGAGGATTTCAGCGTCAGCCGCGCGGGCCAGCCGTGGGGCATCCCGATTCCCTGGGACCAGGAACAGGTCACCTATGTCTGGGTAGACGCGCTCATCAACTACCTGAGTGCGCTCACGTACGCGCGGGACGGAGAGGACCTGGTCGAGCGGTTCTGGCCGCACGTCCGTCACCTGCTCGGCAAGGACATCCTTCGCTTCCACTGCGTCTACTGGCCGGCGCTCCTGCTCGCAGCAGGCTATGACGTTCCCCGTCAGCTGTTCGTTCACGGATGGCTCCTCCTCGACGACCGCAAGATCTCGAAGTCGCTCGGCAACGCGCTCGACCCGCTCGACCTCGTCGACGTCTACGGCTCCGATGCAGTGCGTTTCTGGGCCCTGCGCTCGGTCTCGTTCGGACAGGACGGCGCCGCCTCGCTCGACAGCCTGCACGAGCGCTACGAGCGCGAGCTCGCCAACGATCTCGGCAACCTCGTCTCGCGGACGACGGCGATGATCGCGCGCTACCGCGACGGGCACATCGAGCCGGGCGAGCGGAACGACGAGCTCTCGGCCGCCCTGGACTCGCTCCGCGCGAAGCTCCTTGAGCGCTTCGACGCCTACGACCTCACGGGCGCGCTCGAGGACGTGTGGGAGGTCGTCCGCTGGCTCAACCGCCACGTCGAGTCGACTGCGCCCTGGCAGCTGGCGAAGGACGACGCACTGGCAACCGAGCTGGACCGCGTGCTCTACGACCTCGCGGACGGCGTGCGCGCCGTTGCCGTGGCGCTGTCGCCGTATCTCCCCGAGACCGCGCCGCGGATTCTCGAAGCGTTGCGCCAGCCGGTCGAGCTCGGCCTTGACGGGATCGCGGCCGGCCAGACGCCTGAGAGCGAAGGAATCGCGGCGGCTGCGCCGCTCTTCCCGCGAGTCGACCTTCCGACCGCCGCCGCTTGATCGACACGCACGCGCACCTCGACGCGTGCGCCGACCCGGCGGACGTGATCATCGAACGCGCCCGCGCGGCAGGCGTCGGGCGGATCGTCTCGATCGGCTCCGGAATCGACTCTTGCCGTGAGACGCTGGCGATCGCCTCGAGCGAGGACAGCGTCTTCGCCGCACTGGGCGTTCACCCGCACCAGGCCGGCGAGCCCGACGCGGAGCGCCTCGACGAGCTGCGCGAGCTGCTCGGCGCCGACCGGGCCGTCGCCGTGGGCGAGACCGGGCTCGACTTCTATCGCGACTACGCGCCGCGAGACCGGCAGCGCGGGCTCTTCGAGCGCCAGCTCGCGCTCGCGGCCGAGCTCGGCAAGGCGGTCGTCGTCCACACACGCGCGGCTTCGAACGAGACAGCCGACGTGCTAGCGAGGTTCCCGGGCACCGTCGTTCTCCACTGCTTCTCAGCGCCCGAGCTGATGGGGGTGGTCCTGGAGCGCGGGTACTACGTCTCGTTCGCCGGCAACGTCACCTACCCGAAGGCCGAGGAGCTGCGGGAAGCGGCGCGACAGGTCCCGGCTGACCGTCTGCTCGTGGAGACGGACAGCCCCTACCTTGCCCCTCAGCCGCGACGCGGGCGTCCGAACGAGCCGGCCAACGTCGTTCACACAGCTGCGGCGCTGGCTGAAGCCCGCGGGGAGGACCCAGCCGAGCTCGCCGCGCGCTTGGAGGCCAACGCCGTGGCCGCGTTCTCCTTGCCGTGAACCCGCGACCCGCAAAGAAGGAGCTCGGTCAGCACTTCCTCGTCGACCAGAATCTGCTCGGGGTGATCGGCCGCCTTGCAGAGCTCGGCCCAGACGACGTCGTTCTCGAGGTCGGCCCGGGCCTCGGCGTCCTCACCGCGTATCTGGGGAATCGTGTCGGCCACGTCCACGCCGTCGAGCTCGACCGGTCGCTCGAGGCCCCCTTGCGAGAAGCCCTCGCCGGCCGCCCGAATGTCGAGCTGCACTTCGGCGACGCGCTCGAGCTCGATCTGGCCGCCCTCGAGCCCGCTCCGAGCAAGCTCGTCTCGAACCTGCCGTACAACATCGCCACCCCGCTCGTCGCCGAGAGCCTCGACCTGCTTCCCGCGGTTCGGCTCTGGACCGTGATGGTGCAGCGCGAGGTCGCCGACCGGTTCTTCGCAGAGCCGTCGACGAAGGCCTATGGAGCGGTCTCCGTGCTCGTCCAGCTCTCGGCGGAGCGGACCGGCTTCCACCCGGTCTCGCGCACGGTGTTCCGCCCTCGTCCCAACGTCGACTCGGCGCTCGTCGCATTCCGGCGGCTTCCCGGCACGCGAACTTGGGATCGCCGGCGTGTGAAGAGGGTCGTGGCCGCCGCGTTCGCCCACCGGCGGAAGCGGCTCTCGAACTCGCTCGAGCTCGCGGGCGTCGCAACCCGGGACCAGGCCGCGGCCGCCCTCGAAGCGATCGGCCGCGAGGCGGGCGTGCGTGCCGAGCAGCTGGCCCCGCCCGAGTTCGTTGCTTTGGCGGAAGCACTGGATCGGTGAGAAGACTTCCTGCGACCGCGAAGCTGAATCTCGCCCTGGTGGTCGGGCCGCTCGGCGACGACGGGCTCCACGAGGTGGCGACGGTACTCCAGCGCATCGACCTCGCCGATCGGATCTCGATCGAGCCAGGGCCACGGCTGACCGTCGAGGGGTTCCCCGGCGACACGCTGGTCGAAGGAGCGCTCG
This sequence comes from Gaiellaceae bacterium, assembly GCA_036265535.1. GTDB lineage: Bacteria > Actinomycetota > Thermoleophilia > Gaiellales > Gaiellaceae > AC-32. Next base: position 12,227 of record DATAOV010000061.1, read on the forward strand.
AGCGCCTCGCCCGCGCAGCCGGATGTGAGCCGCGCTGGAAGGCGAGGATCTGGAAGCACATCCCGGTCGCGGCCGGTCTCGGTGGGGGCAGCTCCGACGCGGCCACCGCCCTGCGGCTCGCGAACGAGACCCTTCCGGAGCCGCTTCCGGCCGCGGCCCTCGTGGAGCTCGCCGCGAGCCTCGGCTCCGACGTGCCCTTCTTCCTCACCTCTGGTCCGCAGCTCGGGACGAGGACCGGCACCGTGCTCGTCCCGCTGGAGCTACCCCAGGACTACTGGGTCGTCCTCGTCGTGCCCGACGGCGCGCGCAAGAGCTCGACCGGGGACGTCTACGCGGGCTTCGACCGGCGTGGCGGGGGGGAGGGCTTCGAGGAGCGGCGTGCCGCCCTGGACTCCGCGATCGAGCTGGTGCGCAGGCCGCGCGACCTCGCTGCGCTGCCACCCAACGACCTCGCATCCTCACCGCTGGCGGCCGAGCTGACCGTTCTCGGAGCCTTTCGCGCCGACGTCAGCGGCGCCGGCCCGACGGTCTACGGCCTCTTCCACCACCGCGACTCGGCGGCGAAGGCGAAGCGCGCGCTCCGCGGCTTCGGGAAAACCTGGATCACTGTCCCTACTTGGTACGGTTGACGCATGGCTTCGGACGAGTCTCTCCAGTCCCGGAGCGTCATCGAGCACGGGACCACTCGGACCGGCCGCTGGCTGAGGGCCCGTCGCATCCGCCTCGTCCTCTGGGTTGCCGTGATCGAGGGCATCATCGTCGCGCTCGCGCACGACTTCTCGCGCTGGACCGTGATTGCGATCGCGATCCCGGTGCTCGCGCTTTTCCTCTTCTGGGGACGTCACGCAAAATCCGACACCGCCCGTCAGCTCACCTGGATCGCAGCCGCCTCGCAGGCCCTCGCCGTCGTGGTCGTGATCCTGGCGTTCATCCTCAACTGGCTCGCCCTCATCCTCGCCGGGATCTTCGCGGCGATCGCGCTCCTGTTCCTGCTCGGCGACCGAGGCTAAGCTTCGCCCGCGATGGGGCGTAGCCAGGTGCTAAGGCGTCGCTCGCGACGCCGTCCTGTAGGCCGGTCGGGCTCTTGCCCGTTCGGCGGCCTTACGCCCAGTGTCGGGATCGAAGACGTGACGGTGGGGCGTAGCCAAGTGGTAAGGCAGCGGGTTTTGGTCCCGCGATCCCAGGTTCGAATCCTGGCGCCCCAGCCATTTGCTCATTCGTGCGAATCGTGATGCCGTGCCCTGGATCCCTCGAGCAACGGGCTTTGGACGGCCGCAGCAGCGAGGCTGTCGCGGCCTTTAAACGGCATCGCAAGCGACGCCTCTGGGTGTGAACGGCTCCCCACTCGCAGCCGTGGTCCTGGCCGCCGGGCTCGGCACGCGCATGCGCTCGGACACGCCCAAGCCCCTTCACCCGCTGCTTGGACGCCGCCTCGTGGACTGGGTGGTGGAAGCCGTCCGCGAGCTCGAGCCCGAGCCGCTCGTAGTGGTGACCTCGCCCGGCTCGGAGGATGCGTTCGAAGGCGTCCACGTCGCGGTGCAGGCGGAGCCGCGCGGCACCGGCGACGCGGCCGCCATGGCGCGCGGCGCCCTCGCGAGCTTCGAGGGCGACGTGCTCGTGGTCACCGGCGACGCAGCGGCGATCAGCGCCGCTTTGCTCGGCCGCCTCCTCGAGACACATCGCGACGAGGGCGCCGTGGCGACCGTGCTCTCATTCGAGCCGGCCGAGCCGGGGGCGTACGGACGCATCGTCCGCGACCGGAACGGCTCGCTCGAGGCCATCGTCGAGGCGGGTGACGCGAGCGACGACGAGCTCGCGCTGCGCGAGGTGAACTCGTCGATCTACGTGTTCGCCGCCGACAAGCTCTGGCCGGCGCTCGAGCGGCTCAGGCCCGAGAATGCGCAGGGCGAGCTGTACCTGACCGACACGGTTCGCGATCTCGCCGCGGCCGGCGAGTGCGTCGCCGTCTACGCCGCCGAGGATTCCGCCGAGGTCGAGGGCGTCAACACTCGGGTCGAGCTCGCCGGGGCCGCGGCGGTCCTGCGCGACCGTGTCAACCGAGAGCACATGCTCGCCGGCGCGACGATCGTCGATCCGCAGAGCACGTGGATCGACGCGACGGTCGAGCTCGAGCCCGACTCGACGATCCACCCATTCACCGTGCTGCGAGGCCGGACTCGGGTCGCGCGCGGCGCCGAGGTCGGCCCGCACGTGGTCGCGACCGACGCCGAGATCGGCCCTGGAGCGCTTGTGGGCCCATTCTGTTACCTTCGCCCCGGAACCGTGCTGGAGGCCGGCGCGAAGGCAGGCGCGTTCGTGGAGATCAAGAACTCGCGGGTCGGCGAAGGCGCGAAAGTGCCACACCAGTCGTACATCGGAGACGCGGACATCGGCGAGGGCACGAACATCGGCGCGGGCAACATCACAGCGAACTACCCACACGAGGCCGGCAAGCCGAAGGGACGGACTACGATCGGACGCAACGTCAGGACCGGCGTCCACAATGCGTTCGTTGCACCCGTTGAGATCGGCGACGATGCGTGGATCGGGGCCGGATCGGTCATCACCCAGGATGTCCCTCCGGAGTCTCTTGCCGTGGCGCGAGCGCGCCAAGAGAACAAGGAAGGCTACGTCCGGAGAAGGCGGGAGGAATGAGTGAGGCGACACTCCCCGGGCTCGAGACGGTCGAGCCGGTCCTGCCCGTGACAGAGCGTACGCCGTGGATCGAGCGTGGGCCGCAGAAGCGCCTGATGCTCTTCGCCGGTCGCTCCAATCCCGAGCTCGCCGAGCGGATCGCCGACACGCTCGGAGTCGCTCTCGGCGAGGTGGAGCTGAAGACGTTCGCAAACGGCGAGACCTATGTCCGCTACGACGACTCGATCCGCGGCAGCGATGCGTTCATCGTCCAGTCCGGCAACCCGCCCGTGAACGACCACCTAGTCGAGCTGCTGATCATGATCCAGGCCGCCAAGCTGGCTTCGGCGAAGCGGATCACGGCCGTCGTACCGTGGTACCCGTACTCGCGCCAGGACAAGAAGTCGCGCCCGCGCGAGCCGATCACCGCACGGCTCGTGGCCGACTTCCTCGAGTCAGCGGGCGTCGACCGTGTCCTGACGATGGATCTCCACGCGGGCCAGATCCAGGGCTTCTTCAACGTGCCCGTCGACCATATGACCGCACTCCCGCTGTTCGCGAACTACTACCGCGACAAGGGTCTCTACGGCGAGAAGATCGTCGCCGTCTCGCCCGACCCCGGCCGCGCGAAGATGGCGCGCCGGTTCGGGCAGATGCTCGAGGCAGACCTGGCGATCATGAACAAGGTCAGGCCCGAGCACGACACGGCCGAGGTAACCGAGGTGATCGGCGACGTCGAGGGCAAGGTGGCGATCCTGAGCGACGACATGATCGTCACCGGAGGGACGCTGATCGCGGGGGCCCACGCGCTGAAGGAGGCGGGCGCGACGGAGGTCTACGCCTGCGCGACGCACGGGCTGTTCCCCGGCAACGCGTTCGAGAAGATCGCGGCGAGCGAGCTCGGCGAGGTCACCGTCGCCGACACCGTGCCGGTCGACAAGCTCAACCAGCCGGACAAGATCAAGGTGATCTCCGTCTCGAAGCTGCTGGCGGAGACGATCTACAACGTCTTCGCCGACGACTCGGTCTCGGCGATCTTCGCGGGGGAGAACCAGCTCTTCTAGAAAAGCCCGCGCGCTTGGCGCGAGCCGAACGCCCGGCGTGTTTCGTAGTCGAAGAGGCCGCTGCAGCGGCCTCTTCGAAGGTGATTCGTGGACTAGTGGGCAAGCGGTCCGTGGTATCGCCGAACCGTTACCACCCCTGCTGCCCCGACAAGCATGGTGCCGAACGCGAGTGCGGCTCCGAATCCCGCCGCGTTCCAGTCGAACCCGTCGCCGCTCGAGGCGACGGGGCCGGTGGAGCCCGACGGAACCGCCCAGGCACCGATCTCCGCGAGCTTCTCGCGGATGATCGCCTGCTGCGACTGGCCGGTGACGGGCTTCGAGGAGGTGATCTGCGTGGGCGACGGAACCGCCCAGGCACCGATCTCCCCGAGCTTCACGCGGATGATCGCCTGCTGCGACTGGCCGGTGACGGGCTTCGAGGAGGTGAGCTGCGTGGGCGACGGAACCGCCCAAGCACCGATCTCCCCGAGCGTCTCGCGGATGGTCCCCTGTTGCGACTGTCCGGCTGTCGCCACGGGCACGGCGACGGCGAGAGCCGCAAGCGTCAATGAGACCAGCAATGTGAGGATCGACTTGTTCATCTGTGGCCCTCCTTCCAATGCGACATGTCACGACCGTACGGTCAAGGGCCGCGAAAGGAAATTGGAGAAATCCCCAGGCTTTCGCACCGTCAGCGCCGCCAGCGTTCGCGCTGTCCGGATGCGCTAGAGCCGGCGCCCCCTCAGGCGGTGAGCGCGTCGTAAAGGCGTCGCTGGAATGCGGCGACGAGCTGCTCGCTCTCGGGCATCAGCCGGCCCCAGGGAACGGCACGCGAGTCGAGCCCTCGCCGCAGGCCCGGAGGAGCATCTGTCCCGACCGCATCGAGGTCATCGTCCCACCGGCTGTACGAATCCCGTCCGGGAGGCGAGAATGCGTCCATGAGCGCACCGGCGACCACAGTGCTCGACCGCGCGAGGATCGCAGAGTTGACCGAGCGCGAGCAGCGCCGCCTGGACGACCGCACGCCCGCCTCGCGCGCGATGTACGAGCGCGCGCGGGCGTCGCTGGCCGGGGGCGTCGCGTCGGCCTACCAGGAGCGCCAACCCTGGCCGATCTACCTCTCCCACGGGAAGGGCTCGCACGTCTGGGACGTCGACGGGATGCAGATGGTCGACTTCCACAACGCGTTCGGCTCGATGCCGCAGGGGCACGCGCACCCGGCGATCACCGACGCCGTCACGAAGCGCCTCGAGCTCGGGACGCACTTCGCCGCACCCACTGAGGACGCGGTCGCCGTCGCCGAGGAGCTCAAGCGGCGCTGGGGGATCTCGCGCTGGCGCTTCGTCAACTCCGGCTCCGAGGCGACGATGGATGCCATTCGGATCGCCCGGGCGCAGACAGGCCGGGACACGATCGTGAAGATCTTTGGTTCCTACCACGGCCACCACGACTACGTGATGGTCTCGATCGGCGTGCCGCATCACCAGATCGGCAACCGCGAGAACTACGCCTCGATCCCATACGGGGCCGGCATCCCGAAGGCCGCAGCCGACCTGACCGTCCCCGTCCCGTTCAACGACGCCGGGGCGATGGAGCGGCGGATCGAGTCGCTGGTCGAGGAAGGACGCGCGCCCGCCTGCGTGATCATGGAGCCCGCCATGATGAACCTCGGCGTCGTGCTCCCGGAGCCCGGTTACTTGGAGGCCGTCCGCGAGCTGACACGCCGGCTCGGTGTGCTGCTGATCTTCGACGAGGTGAAGACAGGCCTCTGCATCGCCGCGGGCGGGGCGACCGAGCGCTTCGGCGTTACTCCAGACCTGGTCACGCTCGCCAAGGCACTCGGAGGAGGACTGTCCACGGGCGCGATCGGGGGCACCGAAGAGGCGTTCGAGGTCGTCGAGAGCGGCACCGTCTACCAGGTGGGCACCTTCAACGGAAACCCGCTCGCGATGGCCGCCGCCCGGGCCAGCCTGGAGCAGGTGCTGACGCCTGACGCTTACGTGCACCTCGACGCCCTGGAGGAGCGGCTCCTGCGCGGCTGTCAGGACGTGATCGACCGCTACGGGCTGCCCGGCTACTCCGTCGGCATCGGCGCGAAGGGCTGCGTCACGTTCTCGCCGGAGCGGATCGTCGACTACGAGAGCTTCAAGGAGAACCAGGACGAGGAGCTCTCACAGCTCTCCTGGCTCTACAACATGAACCGGGGCGTCTACATGACGCCCGGGCGCGAGGAGGAGTGGACGCTCACCGTCGCGCACACGCCGGACGACTGCGACGCGTTCGTCGCCGCATTCGACGAGATGGCCTCGGACCTCACGGCCTGAGCCCCTGCTCAGTAGTTCGAAGCACGACGCTCAGAAGTGCCACGGATGCGGCCGCGAGATGCGCACACGATGCTTGCGGTGGAGGTGAGTGCGATGAAGAAGCTCGCGCAGTTCGCGCTCGGGCTCTGCGTGCTGACCGCGCTTGCGGGCCTCGCTTCGGCGGCGCCGCGGGCAACGGGCAAGATCGCCTTCGTCCGTTCCGCGCACGGGCCGGAGCGAATCTGGGTGATGAGCATGAACGGAATGCGGCAGCGCGCCCTGACGCCGGTGACGATGAGCGCCGAGACGCCGGAGCTCTCCCGCGATGGCCGGCGGATCGTCTTCAGCAGGCTGATCGCGACGACCGCGACCGTCCAGCACGACATCTACGTCGTGAACGTCGACGGCTCCGGACTGCGGCGCCTCACGTTTGGGGCCCGCGACGAGACGGCTCCGACCTGGTCACCCGACGGCCGGCGGATCGCCTACGAGGCGAACACGGGCAAGCAGTACGACGTCTAGGTGATGAACGCGAACGGCAGCGGCAAGCGGCGCCTCGCGAAGACGGCGCAAAACGAGAGCGTGCCCGCGTGGTCGCGCTTCGGCCGGATCGCGTACGCCCGCGCCTTCCGGATCTGGGTGATGAACGCCGACGGCAGCCGGGCGCATCCCGTCAGTCCTCCGCATACGACGGGTGTCGATTGGTCGCCTGCCTGGTCTCCGGATGGGACGCGTATCGCGTACGAGAGCGACCGGCAGACCTCGGGGCGCGAGCCGAGCAGCGAGATCTGGCTGATGTCGGCGGACGGGTCACACCAGGTCCGGCTGACGCACAACAGCCTCAACGACTTCCAGCCCGCCTGGTCGCCCGACGGCGGCTGGCTCGCCTTCGCGAGCCAGATCCCGCACCCGGGCAAGAACCACATCTGGCTCGTGCGCCCGAACGGCAAGGGCCTGCACCGTGTCACCTCACCGGGTGACGAGTATCACCCCAGCTGGAGCCGATAGCTACACTTCCGCGCCGATGGCCGGCGAGCGAGTGAAGCTGCAGGTACAGGAGCGCGAGAGCCGCGGCTCCGCCGAATCGCGCCGCCTGCGCAAGCAGGGGCTTATTCCGGGCGTGCTCTACGGCCGCGGCAAGCAGCCGCACGCGATCAGCATTCCCGAGCGAGAGCTGCGCCGCGTGCTCACGGGCGGACAGGGGCTGCACGCGATCCTCGACGTCACGCTCGATGGCCAGGAGAGCACTCACCCGTCGATTCTCAAGGACTACCAGCAGCACCCCGTGCGCGGCGGCCTGATCCACGTCGACCTCCAGGAGGTGCGGCTCGACCAGTCGATCCAGGCGCAGGTCGTCGTCGAGTTGGTCGGCGAGCCGGTTGGCGTCACCGAGGGCGGCGTGCTCTCGCAGGTCAGCCGCGAGATCACGGTCGAGGCACTGCCGATGGAGATTCCGGAGCACGTCGAGCTGGACGTGAGCGGCATGGCGATCGGCGACACGCTGCGCCTCGTCGACCTCGGCCCACCCACCGAGGGCGTCACGTACCTCGACGACCCGGAGGAGACGGTGCTGGCGACGGTGACGATGCCGACACGCTTCGTCGAGCCCGAGCCGGAAGAGGTCGAGGGCGAGGAGCTCGAAGAGGGCGAGCTGCCCGAGGGCGAGCTTCCCGAGGGCGAAGAGGGTGCCGAGGGCGAGGCTCCGGCCGAGGGCCAGGACGCCGCTCCCTCAGGCGAGCAAGAGACCTCCGGGGAATAGGTGCGCTTCTTCCGTCGGGGCGAAGGGGCCTCGACGCTCGACCTGCTGGTGGCGGGCCTCGGAAATCCGGGCCGTGAGTACGAGCACACGCGGCACAATCTCGGTTGGCTCGTGCTCGACGAGCTCGCCAGGCGCCACGGCGGCTCGTGGCGGTCGAAGTTCTCGGGCTCGCTCGCCGAGGTGCGGCTCGACGACGTGCGCCTCGCGCTGCTGAAGCCGGAGACGTACATGAACGAGTCGGGCCGCTCGGTCGGTGGCGCTGCTCGCTTCTTCAAGGTCGAGCCCGAGCGGCTGCTGGTCGTCCACGACGACGTCGATCTCGAGCCCGGACGGCTCCAGGCGCGGGCGGGCGGTGGCCTCGCCGGCCACAACGGCTTGCGCTCGCTGGCGCAGCATCTCGGCTCGCAGGAGTTCGAGCGGCTGCGGATCGGCGTCGGCAGGCCCGGTCGCGGGGATCCCCGTTCGGTCTCGGACTGGGTGTTGTCGGGCTTCGCGCCGGAAGACGACCTCGAGGGTCTCGTGTCGCAGGCCTCCGATGCGGTCGAGACGATCGCCTCCCAGGGGCTCGGGGCCGCACAGGCCAGCTTCAACTAGCGAGCTAGGATTGATGGCGCGGAACCGGCCGGTTCCGTCTTTCGTCATGGACCAGACGACGACGCCGAGACCCGTCCTTCATCCGCTCGTCGAGCAACTGCTCGCGGAAGAGCGCCTGGCCGCCTACGCGGGTGCACTCCCCGCGCCTGCGCGCGTGTCCGAGCCGGCGCTGCCGCTGTTGCTCGCCGCGCTGTACGAGCAACGGGGCGGCCCTCTCGTCTGCCTGCTCCCCGAGGATGCCGATGCGCGCGACGCAGCCGAAGCCGCACGGTGGTTCCTCGGCGAAGAGCAGGTTGCGCTCCTGCCGAGCCGCGGCGTTCACTGGGGGTCGGGGCTCGAGCCGCCGCCGCATCTCGTCGGCGAGCGCGCCCGCGCGCTCGATGTCCTCGCCGCCGGAGGGCTCGTTTGCGCCTCCGCCGCGGCGCTCGCGGAGCCTATGCCTCCGCCGGCGGCCCGCCCGGAGCCGCTCGCGCTCACGTCCGGAGCGTCGAGCGACCTCGACATGGTGGCCGAGCACCTCGCGCTCGCCGGGTACGAGCGGGTGGACCGCGTCCAGGAGCGCGGCCAGTTTGCTGTCCGCGGCGGGCTCGTCGACGTCTTTCCAACGACTGGCCGGGACCCGCTCCGCGTCGAGTTCTTCGGCGACGAGATCGAGGCGATTCGGGCCTTCTCGCCGTTCACGCAGCGCGCGCTCCACGACGTCGAAAGCGCCGTGGTCTATCCGGCCGCCGAGCGCCGACTCGACCTGCAGGAGCCACGGCTCACCGAGGACGGCGAGGCAGCTGGGATGCCGCGTGATCTGGTGCGGCCGCTCGACCGCTCGCCCGACCTGGTCTGGGAGCCGGAGCAGGTGCGAGAGATCTGGGCCGAGGAGTTCCAGACGGAGCTCCCGCTGAGCGGCGCAGCCGAGCTCGATCCGTTCCCGCGCGGGCAGGCGTTCGCGTTCGAGGCGCAACGTCCGGCCGTAGCGGCCCGCGGGCTTTCGGAGGCCGAGACCGAGCTGGCCGGCCTCATCCGAGCCGGGAACCGCGTAGTCGTCGCGTTCCCGCATCGCGGCGAGGCGCTTCGCACCGCGAACCTGCTCCGCCGCGTGGAGCCGCGCCTGCTCGAACAGGGCGAGCCGCTCCCGGACGAGCCGGAGCTTCTCTTCGCGGTCTCGCCCGCGCGACGCGGATTCGTCTGGCGCGAGCTCGGGCTCGTCCTGCTGCCGGACACGCAGGTCTTCCGCAAACGCCCGCCGAGGACCGACCATCGCCTCGGCCGTGCGCTCCAGTCCTTCGCCGACCTGCGCACGGGCGACCTCGTCGTCCACGAGGACCACGGCATCGGGAAGCTGCTCGGTTTCGAGACGAAGACCGTCGCTGAGGTGACGCGCGACTACCTCTTCCTCGGCTTCCGCGGCGACGACCGGCTCTACGTCCCGCACGAGCAGATCGGAAAGGTCTCGAAGTACATCGGCGCCGACGCGTCGGCGCCCGCCCTCTCGAAGCTCGGCGGGAAGGCCTGGCAGAACCTCAAGAACAGAGCCCGTTCGGCGCTGCGGGAGCTCGCCGGCGAGCTGCTTGCTCTCTACGCGCGGCGCCAGCAGGCCCCGGGCAATGCCTACGACCTCTCCTCGGAATGGCTCGACCGCCTCGAGGCGGAGTTCCCGTACCGCGAGACCGAAGATCAGCGCGCCGCGATCGAGGCCGTCAAGGAGGATCTCGAGGCCCCGCGGCCGATGGACCGGCTGGTCTGCGGCGACGTCGGCTTCGGCAAGACGGAGGTCGCCGTGCGCGCGGCGTTCGCGGCCGCGGTCAACGGCAAGCAGACACTGATGCTCGTGCCGACGACGGTCCTGGCCGAGCAGCACTGGAACACCTTCCGCGAGCGCTACCGCGACTTTCCGGTCCGCGTCGAGATGATCTCGCGCTTCCGCCGGCCGGCCGAGCAGAAGCAGGTGCTGGCGGACTTCGCCGCGGGCAAGGTCGACGTTCTGCTCGGCACGCACCGGATCCTCAGCCGCGACGTGATCCCGAAGGAGCTCGGCCTCGTGATCGTCGACGAGGAGCAGCGCTTCGGCGTGGCGCAGAAGGAGCTCCTGCGGGCGCTGCGACTCGAAGTCGACGTGCTCTCCCTCACGGCCACTCCGATCCCGCGCACGCTGCACATGTCGCTCTCGGGCCTGCGCGACATCTCGGTGATCGAGACCCCTCCCGAGGGACGGCGTCCGATCCGCACCTACGTCGGCGAATACGACGATGAGCTGATCAAGGCCGCTCTCGAGCGCGAGCACGCGCGCGAAGGCCAGTCCTTCTTCCTCCACAACCGCGTGGAGTCGATCGACGAGGCCGCCGAGCGCCTGCAGCAGCTCGTCCCGGGTCTGCGGGTGCTGGTCGCGCACGGGCAGATGCGCGAGCGCGAGCTCGAGGAGCGGATGCACGCCTTCCTGCGCGGCGACGCTGACGTGCTCGTCTCGACGACGATCATCGAGTCCGGGCTCGACATCCCGGAGGCGAACACGTTGATCGTCGAGCGCGCCGACGCGCTCGGCCTGGCCCAGCTCTACCAGATCCGAGGTCGCGTGGGCCGCTCGGACGTACCCGCGCACGCGTACCTCTTCTACCCAGACTCGCGCGAGCTGACGCCTGAGGCGCGGGCGCGGCTGGCGACGCTCGCCGACCACACGGAGCTCGGGGCGGGCTTCGCGAGCGCGATGCGCGATCTCGAGATCCGCGGAGCAGGCGACCTGCTCGGGGCGGAGCAGTCCGGCCACGTCGCGGCGCTCGGCTTCGAGCTCTACGTCGAGCTCCTCGGCGAGGCGGTCGCGGAGCTCTCCGGAGAGCGCCGCGCGGTGGCGCGCCCGGTGCGCGTGGACGCGACGGTGCACGCCTACGTGCCTGCGACCTACATCGAGGCCGAGGCACTCAAGATCGACCTCCACCGGCGCCTGGCGCTGACCGAGTCCGAGGACGAGCTGCGCGAGCTGCGGGCGGCAACCGAGGACCGGTACGGCCCGCTCCCGGAGCCGGTCGAGAACCTGTTCTCGATCCAGGAGGCGAAGCTGAAGCTCGCGCGCGTGGGCGCCGACTACCTCGTCTTCCGCGGCGGGAAGACCACCGTCGGGCCGCTCCTGCTCGGCTCCGACGAGCTGCGTGCCCTCCGCGCCGAGGTCGATACGGCGGTCTACACGAGCGCCCGGCGGGAAGTTTCCCTGCGTGACGAGAAATTCTCCGGAGCGACGCGACTAGTCGCTGCTATACTGGGTGCGCGCCAAGCGGCCTGAGGAAAACCGCTGCACTTGGCGCATTTTCCATGAAACGACTTTCTGTGATTCTTTCTTGCGCGGCGCTCGTTCTGCTGGCCGCGGCCTGTGGTGGCAGCAACAGCGCCGGAGACGTCCCGAGCGACTCGGTCGCAGTCGTCGGAGACAAGTCGATCAGCAAGGCTGACTGGGATGCGCTGATGGCGCAGACGCGCCGGAACTTCGCCGCCACGAAGCGCACGTTCCCCGCCGCGGGCAGCGTCGCACTCGCGAACCTCAAGGCCAACGCGACCCAGTTCCTGATCCAGAGCAGCGAGTACCAGCAGGAGGCCGACAAGCTCGACGTCAAGGTGAGCGACAAGGACATCGACGCGCGGCTCGCCCAGATCAAGAAGCAGTACTACGCCAATCCGCCGGGCCAGCCGCCGGCGAGCGCCGCAGAGATGGAGAAGCGCTATCAGGCGGCTTTGAAGCAACAGGGGTTCACCGACGAGGAGGTTCGCTCGGGGATCAAGCTGCAGCTCCTCCGGGAGAAGGTCTTCCAGAAGGTGACCTCCGACGTGAAGGTCTCGAACGACGACATCAAGACGTACTACGACAAGCACAAGGCGACCTACCAGACGCCGGCTCAGCCCGAGAGCCGCGCCGTCCGCCACATCCTGGTCAAGCAGAAGGCGCTGGCCAACAGCCTCTACCAGCAGCTCAAGGCCAACCCGCAGAAGTTCGCGCAACTGGCCAAGAAGTACTCGACCGACACCTCGTCGAAGGTCAACGGCGGCGAGCTCCCCGGCGGCGCGATCAAGGGCCGCACGGTGCCGCCGTTCGACAAGGTCGCCTTCTCGATCAAGACGAACGCGATCTCGAAGCCGGTGCACAGCCAGTTCGGCTGGCACATCATCCAGGCCACCGGCCCGATCAAGCCCGGCAAGCCCGCGACGCCGACGCCCCTCTCGCAGGTGCAGGAGGCGATCCGCCAGCAGCTGCTCGCCTCGGACCGGAACTCGGAGATGCAGAGCTGGCTCGAGGGGGTCAAGAAGTCGTACTGCAAGCAGATCGGTTACGCGCCGGGCTACGCGCCCCCGCCGGGGCAGGATCCCTGCAAGACGACCTCGACCTCGACCGGCTCGGCGACCACCACCGGCTAGGCCCGTGGCCCTCGGCGAGACGCTGCTGGAGCTTCAGCAGCTGACCGAACGGCTCCGTCGTGATTGCCCCTGGGACCGGGTGCAGACGGCTCGGACGATCGTCCCGCACACGGTCGAGGAGGCTTACGAGGTCGCAGATGCCGCGCTTGCGGACGACCCGGCCAAGCTCGTCGACGAGCTCGGCGACCTGCTCTTCCAGGTCTACTTCCTCTCGCTCCTGCTCGAGGAGCGGGGCGAGGGCGATCTCGAGCAGGTGGCACGACGTGTGCTCGAGAAGCTCGTCCGCCGCCACCCGCACGTCTTCGGCGAGGTCGACGCGCGCACCGCGGGGCGCGTTCGCGAGAACTGGGAGCGGATCAAGGCTTGCGAAGAGGGGCGCGAAGGCATCTTCCACGATGTTCCCGAGGCGCTTCCCGCGCTCCTCCAGGCGCGGAAGGTGCAGCGCCGCGCCCGCGAGGTTGGGTTCGAGTACCGGGATCTGGCCGGCGCGCTCGCCGACCTCGAGTCCGAGCTCGGGGAGCTAAAAGCGGAGCTCTCGGACGAGCCGGTTGCCGAGACAGAGGCAGACTCGCGGCACTTCGAGGAGCTCGGCGACCTGCTCTTCGCAGTCGTCAACGTCGGTCGTCGACTGAACGTCGACCCCGAGCTGGCGCTGCGCTCGGCGACAGCTCGCTTCCGGGCTCGGGTCGAGCGGGCCGAGCAGCTGGCCGCCGAGGAAGGGAGCTCCTGGACGGAGCTTCCGCTCGAGGCGCAGGATCGGTACTTCGACCGGGCCAAGGAGGCATTGCGCTGAGCGCGATCGCCTCCGTTCACGCGCGGCAGATCCTCGACTCGCGGGGAAACCCGACCGTCGAGGCCGACGTCGTGCTCGAGTCGGGCGCACAGGGCCGGGCGGCGGTGCCGTCCGGGGCCTCGACCGGGGTCCACGAGGCGCTAGAGCTGCGCGACGGCGGCGAGCGCTGGGGCGGGAAGGGCGTGTCGGGCGCCATCGCAAACGTCCGGGGCGAGATCGCTGATGCGGTGCGAGGCCTCGACGCCGCCGACCAGCGCGGGGTCGATGAGCGGCTGATCGAGCTCGACGGCACTCCCAATAAGGGCCGTTTGGGCGCGAATGCGATTCTCGGCGTCTCGCTGGCGACGGCGAAGGCGGCCGCCGCCGAAGCGGGCCAATCGCTCTTCCTCTACCTCGGCGGCGAGGAGGCGCGCACGCTGCCGGTGCCGATGCTGAACGTGATCAACGGCGGCGTCCACGCCGAGAACTCGATCGACCTGCAGGAGTTCATGGTCGTTCCGGCCGGCGCGGACACCTTCGCCGAGGCACTTCGGATCGGCGCCGAGGTCTTCCACTCGCTCAAGGGGCTGCTGCACGAGCGCGGACTCGCCACGGGCGTGGGCGACGAGGGAGGCTTTGCGCCCGATCTCGGCTCGAGCGAGGAGGCAATCGACGCCGTGCTCGAGGCTGCCGAGCGCGCCGGCCACCGCGACCGGGTCGCGATCGCGCTCGACCCGGCGGCGACGGAGCTCTACAGCGACGGGCGCTACGCGTTCGAAGGCCGCGAGGAGGACGGCGCGGGAATGGTGCGCTTCTGGGAGGGGCTGACCGAACGGCATCCGGTCGTCTCGATCGAGGACGGCCTCGCCGAGGACGATTGGCCGACGTGGCGGTCGCTGACCGAGGGCCTCGGCGACCGGCTGCAGCTCGTCGGCGACGACCTCTTCGTCACGAACCTGGAGCGGCTTCGCCGTGGCATCGACGAGGGCGTCGCCAACGCGATCCTGATCAAGGTGAACCAGATCGGGACGCTCACCGAGACCCTCGACGCAATCGAGCTGGCCCGCGCGAACGGCTACGGGGTCGTCATCTCTCACCGCTCCGGCGAGACCGAGGACGCGACGATCGCCGACCTCGCCGTCGCCACCAACAGCGGCCAGATCAAGACGGGCGCCCCTTCACGCGGCGAGCGGACGGCGAAGTACAACCAGCTCCTCCGGATCGAGGAAGAGCTGGGCGGCCGGGCGCGATACCCGGGCTGGGACGCCTTCCCTCGCTTCCGCCGCTAGAAGCCGGGCGACCGGGGGTGCGCGAGCTACGCTGAACCGGTGGCCGTAGCAACGCGTCGCACGAAGATCGTCGCCACGATCGGCCCGGCGTCGGCCGACCGCGAAGTTCTCTCCAAGCTGGCCTCCGCGGGCATGGACGGCGCGCGGCTCAACCTCTCTCACGGCACGCACGACGAGCATCGGGAGCGAGCCAGACTTGTGCGTGCGACCGAGGCGGAGCTGGAGCGGCCGATCGCGTTGATCGCCGACCTGCAAGGGCCGAAGCTGCGGATCGGCGACCTCGACGCGCCCGTGACGCTCGTGCGGGGCGAGGAGATCGTCGTCGCTGCGGCCGAGTTCTCCAGCAACGGCGAGCTCCCGGTCAGCCCGCCCGTGATCAGCGAGGTGCTCCAGCCCGGGCACGAGGTGCTGATCGACGACGGGCTCGTGCGGCTGCGCGTGGACGAGGTCGAGTCCGGGCGTGCGCGCTGCGCCGTTCTCACCGGCGGGGTCGTCTCGTCCCACAAGGGTGTGAACCTGCCGGGCGTCCCGATCCCGATCCCGTCGCTGACGCGCAAGGACATGGACGACCTCGAGCTCGCGCTCGAGCTCGGCGTCGACTTCGTCGCGCTCTCGTTCGTGCGCTCGGCGGCAGACGTGCGTGACCTCCGCGCGCTGATCGAGCAGGCCGGCTCGCCGGCCCACGTGATCGCGAAGATCGAGAAGTCGGAGGCCGTGGACGCGCTCGAGGCGATCCTCTCGGAGTCCGACGCCGTCATGGTTGCCCGCGGCGACCTCGGCGTGGAGATCGGGCCGGCGCTCGTCCCGCTCGTCCAGAAGCGGATCATCATCGCGGCGCTGGAGCGTGGGAAGCCCGTGATCACCGCGACGCAGATGCTCGAGTCGATGGTGCATCAGGCCGAGCCGACCCGAGCCGAGGCCAGCGACGTCGCCAACGCGATCCTCGACGGCAGCTCCGCCTTGATGCTTTCCGGCGAGACCGCGGTCGGCGAGTACCCCGTCGAGTCGGTCGCCTACATGGACAGGATCGCGCGCGCAGTCGAGCCGAGCCTGGACTATCGTCACCAGCTGCCGGAGGCGAGCGAGGAGCCGACGGTCGGCCAGGCGATGTCGAACGCCGCGTGCGATCTCGCCGAGGCGCTGGGGGCCAAGGCCATCCTCGTGCCGACTTACTCGGGCAGGACGGCCTCGGTCGTAGCCCGGCTGCGGCCGCGGCGGCCGATCATCGCGCTCACCCACCACGACTACGTGCTCCGGCAGCTGGCGCTGGAGTGGGGGGTCTCTGCGTACCTGATCCCCGAGTGCGCCGACTTCGACGCCCTGCTCGACCGTTCCCTCGCCGCTGCGCGCGAGAGCAGCCTCGTGGACGAGGGCGACCGCGTCGTGATCACGGCGGGCACGGCGGTCAACATTCCCGGCACGACGAACCTGATCAAGGTCGACGTCATCTAGTAGGAGGGCTTGCGCTCGCGGCGGCGAAGCCGCTCGCGTGGCTAAGCGGACCCGCACGCCCCGGCGTTCCCGTTTCGCGCTACGCTGGCTCGCCGTCGGCGCGATCCTTCTCGTCGGGCTGCTCTACGCGCGCCCGCTGCGGAGCTACCTCCACACCAAGCAGGACCTGGCCAGGCGCGCCGCCGACGTGCGCGCGCTCAAGTCCGAGCGGCGCGCGCTTCAGCATCAGCTCGCCGAGTCATCGAGCGCCGAGGCCCTGACCAGGCAGGCGCGGCGGCTCGGCCTCGTGCGCCCGGGCGAACGGCTCTACATCGTCAAGGGCGTCTCCGCCTGGCTCCACGGCACTACGATCGAGCGTGGTGGACGATGACCGCGCAATCGTCGAGCGGCAGATCGGCCGGCCTCCGCGGGCGTTCCAGTCGGTCGCCGTCCGCTGTCCGTTCGGCCGCCCGGCGATAACGGAGCAGGCCGCCTTCGACGAGTCGGGGGAGCCGTTCCCGACGACCTTCTACGTCACCTGCCGTCATCTCGTCGCGGCCATCGCGCGGCTCGAGGCCGCGGGCGGGGTCGAGCGCTGGAGCAGGTTGGCGCAGGAGGATCCGGAGCTGCGTGCAAGCGCGGAGCGCGCCCATGCGGAGCAGCGGCGCCTCCGGCCGGAGCTGCCCGGCGGCATCGGCGGCCAGACACGTACCGGCGGGCTCAAATGCCTGCACGCCCACGCGGCCTTCGCGCTCGCGCGGCCGGGATACGAGCTCGGCGAGCGGATCGTCGCCGAGGTCGAGCCGCTCTGGCCGCCGCGCTGCTGCTATGACGCGCAGTAGCATCGCCCGCGATGCCGACGGTGCTCGAGACCACGCGCCACGAGTGGCTGGAAGGCCACCGTCGGCTCCAGGCGGCGGCCGGCGACCGCGCTCGCTACACGCGCCTGCTTCGTGAGCTCGACATCGTGCTCGAGGAACTGCGGCGCCGGGTCGGTCAGACCTTCACGCTGGACGAGCTCGCAGCGGCCTACGGCGAGTCCGACCGCTGGGCGCAAGAGGCTCTTGCAGAGCGGGATCCGGCGCCGGGGTGGGCGACGCGGGTCGCAACCGTCCAAGAAGCCGCCTTCTACCTCTACTCCCGCGGCGCGGCCGACTACCGGCCATGAGCAGCATCGACCGCCGGCGCAGGCGGCGACCGACCCGGCGCAGGCTCGTGTGGTGGTTCCTAGCGATCGTCGTCGTCTTCGCGGTCGGGGTAGCACTGGGCCAGGCTCTGAACGACAACCCCCAGCCGGGCTCCACCACGACCCTGAACCAGACCTTCACGCTGCCGCCCGAGTCTTCCACGGTCACCGTGACGACGCCGTGACCGGCCGATGTTAGAAAAGACAAGCTTTGGGTAGATTTGCGGCCGGATGATGCGGGACCCCTCCTCAGCGCGTCCGGCGGCTTCGGGCGAGCCCGATTGGCTCACGCTCGGACAGGCGGCAAAGTACCTCGGCGTCGCCCAGAGCACGATCCGCAAGTGGTCCGATCAAGGGCGCGTACCGGCCTTCTACACACCGGGCGGGCACCGGCGATACCGTCGCGGCGACCTCGACGTCTTTCTCCAGCGCTCGGGCCCGAGCGGCGGCGTCGGGCAGACCGTGTTGATCGTCGACGACGACGAGAAGCTCCGTGAGTACGTGCGCGTCAACCTCGAGATGGAGGGCTATACCGTCAGAGAAGCTGGCAGCGCCGAGGAAGGGCTGCGGGTGCTCGAGGAGACGACGCCGCACCTCGTGCTCCTCGACGTGATGATGCCCGAGGTGGACGGATGGGAGATGCTGCAGCGCGTGCAGGAGCGACACGGGCTCGGCTCGATCCCGGTGATCATGTTCAGCGGAAAGGTCGACGAGCAGGCTGCGGACGAGGCGGCCTCGCGGGGAGCACAGGGTTTCATCGGCAAGCCCTTCAACCCGCAGGAGCTGATCGACCAGACCAAGCAGCTGCTGCCGCGCTGATCACGCTCGACCGGCACGTGGAGCGCTGGGTCGTCCAGCACCGGATCGGCTGGCTCAATTGGCTGTTCGTCGACCTCTCCCGGATCGGCGTTGACGGGCTCGTCTTCGTCGTGGTCGGCGCGGTGCTGGCCGTTCTCTGGCGTCGCCCGTGGCTGTTCGTGCTCGTGCTGACGGCGGATCTCGCCGCAGACGGGCTCTCGTACGTGCTGCGGCAGTGGATCGGCCGCGACCGCCCGCCGCTCGTCTTTCCGGAGCCGAGGCCGCTCGTGCCCGTCTCTCACAGCGGGGCCTTTCCCTCCGGCCACGCCGCGACCGCCTTCGCCTGTGCGACCGTGCTCGCTTGGGCCTCGCCCCGGCTACGGGTTCCGGCCCTCGTGCTCGCGGCCGCGATCGCCTGCTCGCGCGTCTACGTGGGCGTCCATTGGCCGCTGGACATCCTGGGCGGCGCCGTCCTCGGCGTGGCGGTCGCTACAGCTCTTCTGATGCTCGCAGCAAGCCGGCCACGATCACGCCCAGCGCTGCCAGCAGGCTGATCCAGATGCCGATCCCGCGACCGGCTGGAGGCGGGATCGAGTCCGGGATCGAGATCAGCCTGATCAGGACGAAGATCGTCGCCAGCGACCCGAGCGCGATCACGATCAGGCTCTCCGGGATCGTCGGCGGGAGCTCGAAGCCGAGCTCCCGCGCCGCCACGAGGGCGAGGATGGCGAGCCCGATGAAGAACACGAGCTTGCCGAGGGTGCCCGTGTGCCAGCCGATCACCGCGAGCGTGGGGCCCGCCGTGTCCGGCCCTGCATACCAGCCGGTGAAGGGCGCGATCGTGAGTACGAGCGCGGTGACCCAGGTCAGGCGGCCGCCGAGGGCCCAGAACCCGGTCGCCGGCCTGACGAACGCGTCCTCGTCCGGCTCGAAGTACGGCTCGTCCTGCTCGGGGGGCGGGAAGGGCTCGGGCGACTGCAAGGCGCCAAGTATGACCCGTCAGAGACCGAAGAGCCGCTGGATCTCGTTCCAGATCACGATCGAGAGACCGATGCTGGTGGCGATCACTGCCGTCAGCGCGAGCCAGAAGCGCAGCCGCGCGAGGTGCCGCTCCCGCGCCCGCTCCTCCATCACCCGCCGCTTGATCCGCTGGCGCCGGTAGTTCCGGTGTACTGCCGTCGGGTCGAGCAACTCCTCCTCGACCGGCTTTCGCTCCGGCAGGGCCATACCGGCAGTCTAGAGGGCCTCGGCCCGGGACGAACCCGCTGTCGCCATACTTCGACGAAAGGTGGCAAGGATGGCTCTGGTCAGGGATACCAGCGACGTTGCCGGCCTCGACCAGGCGCTCGCGGAGATCGTGGAGCAGGCCGCTCGGCTGACGGAGGCGGACGTCGTCGTCGCGCGGCTCGGCAGCGACGGCTCGGGCCTGATCGCGCGCGCTGTGTATGCGTCGTCTGCCGCGCTGCAGGCCGAGCTCGAGGGCTCGAGGATCAGCGCCGATTCGCTTTCGGCGGAGGGCGCCGACGAGGTCGTGCAGCTGCCACGGCGGCTGCGTCTCGTCGCGGACAAGCTCGGCGCGACGGCGGTTCTGCTGCTTCCGATCCGGGTCGGCGGCGCCCTGATCGGCTCGCTCGAGCTGATGCGCCGCCGAGGCGCCTTCGACGATCGTGCACGCGCGCTTGCCCACGCTACGGCCGGCCAGGTCGCGCTGGCCCGCCGTGCCTTCGGCGAAGGAGCCGACGTGCACGGCTCGGCGCCCGACTTGCTCGAGCTGGCCGGCGACGCGCTGGCGGCCGGTTCGGACGAGGCGCGGGCTGCCGACCAGGTGGCGGCGCTCGCCGGCGAGGCGACCGGTGCACAGACGTGCCTGCTCTGGCGCTACGAGACCGAGGGGCCAGTGCTGGTGGCGCTCTGGGGTCCGACAGTTACGGCCGCGCCCGTGGTTGCGCACGACGCCCTTCGGCGGGCGCGCGCCTCGACCGATCCGATCTCGACCGAGCGGCTCGAGGACGGGCTCGGGGGCGGTTCGCTCGCCACCCTCCAGCTCGGCCAGCCTCCTCTCGGGGCGCTCCAGCTCGCCTTCGGGACGGAGCGGGAGCCGGACGACGCCCAGCTGGCGAGGCTCGGCACGTTCGCCGTCCGGGCGGCGCACGCGCTCCGCGCAAGCGAGCGCAGGCGAACCCTCGCGGTCGAGCTCGTCCGCACCCGAGCGCTGCTCACCGTCGTCGGGCAGGCGATCGCGGAACTGTCGCTCGCGCACACGCTCGAGACGGCGGTCGAGCGCGTCTGTGAGCTCTTCGGCGTCGACCGGCTGGCGGTCTACCTCGTCGAAGACGAAGGGGGGGCGCTCGAACCGGCGGCCGCACGCGGCCTCGCCGGGCCGCACGTGCCCGTCGGCCAGCGGTTGCTCGAGCTCGCGCTCGGGCCGGCCCGCGCGCACGGCATCTTGCACGTACCCGACGCGGCCGCCGACCCGCGCCTGGCCGGTGTTCGTGACGCGCTCGAGGAGGTCGGGCTGGAAGCAGCGGTGGCCGTCCCGCTGCGAGCGCGCGAGGAGCTGGTCGGGCTGCTGGCCGTCTATCCCGAGCGCGGTCGCGACCTGACCGAGAACGAGGAGTCGCTGCTGCGCGCGCTCGGCGCTCAGCTCGCCGTCGCAGTGCAGAACGCGGCCCTGCACGAACGGGCGGAGCGACTTGGCGCCGAGCGCAAGGAGGCGCTGGACGCCGAACGCGAAGCCGCCAAGCGCCTGCGCGCGCTGTACGAGATCTCCCGGTCCTTTGCGGAGAGCCTGTCGCTCGATGCGACGTTCGAGGCCGTGGCGAGGACGATTGTCGAGTCCCTCGACGTCGACGCGGCGGCGCTGCGCATGCCCGACCGGCGCGGCACCTCGCTCGTGCCGGTGGCGGTGCACGTGCGGGAGGACCGGCTGACCGCGCCCCTGCGGGCGGTCCTGTCGCTGCCTCAGCCGCTCTCGCTGCTACACGCGAGCGTCTTCCGCAACGGCCAGCCGCGCGTGCTCGACCCTGAGAGCGCCGGCGCACTGGGCCCGGCACACGAGCCGCTCGCCCCGTTCCTCGAGAAAGGCTCGTCCGCCGCCGTCATTCCGCTGACGACGCAGGCCGAGATCCTCGGCACGTTGACGCTCCTCTCGCTTGACGCGGATCGTCCGATAGCCGGGGACACGCTCGACGCCGCGGTCTCGGTCGCCGGGCAGGCCGCGCTGGCGCTGGACAACGCACGCCTCTATCAGCAGCAGAAGGAGTTCGCGGACTCGATGCAGCGCTCGCTGCTCCCGCGCACGCGACCGCAGCTGGCGGGGCTTGAGGTGGGCGTCGTCTACGACTCCTCCGCCCGCGTCGACGTCGGCGGCGACGTCTACGACTTCCTCGAGCTGGCGGACGGGCGTCTCGCCGTCGTCCTCGGGGACGTCACCGGACACGGCATCGATGCGGCGGCAGACATGGCGATGGCGAAGTTCGTCTTCCGCTCCCTCGCGCGGGAGCATTCGGAGCCTGGTGAGTTCCTCGCGGCGGCGAACGAGATCGTGCTCGAGGAGATCGAACCGGGGAAGTTCATCACGCTGCTCTACCTGACCGTGGACGCGGGGAAGGGGGAACTCGCGTGCGCCAGCGGCGGCCATCCACGGCCGAGGCTGCTCCGCCGGGGCGGGACGCCTGAGCCCCTGGACGTGGGCGGGCTCGCGCTCGGGATCGAGGGCGGCCAGCAGTACGAGGAGGCCCGCGTGCGGCTCGAGCCCGGCGATGCCGTCGCCCTCTTCACGGACGGCCTGGTCGAGGCACGCCGTGACGGCGAGCTCTACGGCGAGCAGCGCCTGGACGACGCTCTGACGGCGAATGCGGGGCTTCCGGCGCAGGAGCTGGCGGATGCGCTGCTCGCCGATTGCTTCGCGTTCGGCGGCGAGCTCGCGGACGACTGCGCAATCGTCGTGCTCAAGAAGCGCGGGTGATCGACCTCGGCCGGCGCGACGGCCGGATGCTGCGGATCGGCCATCGCGGCGCGGCCGCGCTTGCGCCGGAGAACACGATCGAATCACTGCGCCTCGCGCTCGAGCTCGGCTGCGATCTCGTCGAGTTCGACGTGCACGACGTGGACGGCACGCTGCTGCTCGTCCATGACCGACCGGCCGGGCCCATCCCGGGACTACCGACCTTGGACGAGGCGCTCGAGTTTCTCGCCGAGACGGATTCGGGAGTACACCTCGATCTGAAGGCCCGGGGCGCGGAGGAGGCCGTCGCCGATGCCATCCGTCGGCACGGGCTCGTCAGGCGCACGGTCGTCAGCTCCTTCCGGCCGGAGACGCTGCGTGCGCTCGCGGCGGCCGAACCGGGGCTGAGACTGGGGCTCACCTACCCCGAGGATCGGCGTGGGCTCTCCCGGCAGCGGTTGACGGCGCCTCTCGCCGGCGCGGGCCTGGCGCTGTTCAGAGCCGTGCTTCCGCCTCGGGTGCCGGGCTTGCTCCGGCGGGCTCGCGCGAGCGCCGCGATGCTGCATTTCTCCGTGGTCACCAGGTCGGTGATCACGCGCTGCCATGCGCAGGGAGTGCCCGTGCTCGTATGGACCGTGGACGACCGTGCGCTGGTGCCAAGGCTCGACGCCCTCGGCGTCGACGGCGTAATCACGAACGATCCACGAATCTTCCGAGGCTAGACTTCCCACCGCGATGAGGAGGACCGGTCTCGCGCTGCTCTTCGTGCTCGGACTCGGCGCTGCCGGCGGGCTGTCCGCCGGCGTGGTCGCAGCTACGGGAACGACGACGGGAACGACCACGACCGCGCCGCAGACGATCGCGCCCGGCGTGACGATCGGCGGCGTCGACGTCGGCGACCTGACGTCGGCCGACGCGCTCGCCAAGGTCAACACGATCTTCTCGGAGCCCCTCGTACTCATCGCGCCCCGCTCCCGCCTGGTGGTGACGCCCAAGCGGCTCGGGGCGATCGCCCAGGTCCGCCCGGCCCTAGCGCGGGCGCTCACCGCGGCCGCCGGCACCGCGATCAAGCTGCGGGTGACGCTCAATCGTGCGCGGACGGCGAGCTACCTGGCCGTCGTCGCGCGCAGATTCGACCGCAAGCCGGAGGACGCTCAGCTCGCGCTCCGGCACCTCCGCCCGTGGGCGAGCAAGGAGCGCGCGGGTCGCGTGCTGCGCCGGGAGCGGGCGATGGCAGCCATCTTCACGGCAATCGCGGCGAACGAACGCCTCCCCTTGCGGCTGGAGTTCCGCAAGCTGACGCCCGCCGTCACGCGTTCCTCGATCGGGCCCGTGATCGTGATCCACCGCCGCTCGAACCGCCTCTACCTCTACAAGGGCGTGCGCTTCCAGCGCGTTTTCGGCGTCGCCACCGGCCAGTCGATTTATCCGACCCCGCTCGGCCGCTGGTCGGTCGTGGTCAAGTGGCGCAACCCGTGGTGGTATCCGCCGAACTCGGCCTGGGCAAAGGGCGAGAAGCCGATCCCGCCCGGGCCCGGGAACCCGCTCGGCACCCGCTGGATGGGGCTCTCGGCCTCCGGCGTCGGCATCCATGGCACCCCCGACGACGCCTCGATCGGCTACTCCGCCTCCCACGGGTGCATTCGCATGCACATCAGCGACGCCGAGTGGCTCTTCAACCACGTCAACATCGGGACGACGGTCTTCATCGTCTCGGCGTGACATGACCTCGCGACTGAAGCTCGGCGCGCAGACACTCGCGGTCGCGCTCGTGCTCGGGCTGTTCGCGCTGCTGATCTGGAAGGTGGCACAGGGGTCGCACAAGGAGGCCGCTCCCGGCAAGCCCGCGCCCGACTTCACGCTGAGCCGGATCGGAGGGCCCGGCGAGCTGCAGCTGTCGTCCCTGCGCGGGAAGGCCGTCGTGCTCAACTTCTGGGCGTCGTGGTGCTCTCCGTGCAAGCGCGAGGCGCCCGCGCTCCAGGCGACCTCGAAGAGCTGGGGCGACCGGGTGGTGGTGCTCGGGGTGGACGTGAACGACTTTCAGGGCGACGCACGCGGCTTCATGCGCAAGTACGGAGTGACGTACCCCGTCGTGCACGACAACAGGAACGTGACCACGCCCAAGTACGGACTCACAGGCCTTCCCGAGACGTTCTTCCTCGATCGCCGGGGACGAATCGTCGAGCACGTGCCCGGCGAGGTGCGGGCGCAAGATCTCAGCAACGGCGTCGAGCGGGCGTTACGCGCATGAAGCTGGCCGCGCTCGTCCTGGCGGCGCTGCTGCTGGCCGCTCCGGCGGCGGCGAGCGAGCGTCATCCGACCCAGGGCGAGCTCGAGAGCGAGCTGATGTGCCCGATCTGCGCCGGCGAGACCCTGGCGCAGTCCGACTCGCCCGCGGCGCAGCGGATCAAGGCCTACATCGCCCGCCGGATCGCCGCCGGGGACACGCGGAGTGAGATCAAGGACAACCTGGTCGCGGTGTGGGGGAAGCGCATCCTCGCCGCTCCCCCGCGGCACGGCTTCGACCTCCTCGCCTGGGCGCTTCCGCTCGTCGGGCTCGCGGGCGCCGCGGGAATCATGGGGTTCCTGGCCTGGCGCTGGACCCGGGCGCGTGAGCCTGAGCCCGCACCGCAACAGTGGTCGCTGAACGGGCAGTCGCTCGATCCGGAGGAGGAGCGCCGGCTCGACGAGGAGCTAGCACGGTTTGACCGGTAGCTCCGTGTCGAGCGCGGCCACCCATGTGAGCCGAGGTGCGATCGGGTTCGGCGTCAATCCAGGAGCCGTAGGCTGTGGTTGAGAGGACTGGCGTCGCGTTTCTCGCCGGCCTCGTCTCGATCGCCTTCCCGTGCGTGCTCCCGCTCGTTCCGGGTTACCTGTCGGCCATCTCGGCAGTGGAGGTCGAGCGGCTTGGCGAGCGGGGGATGGCCAAGCGAATCGCACTTGCAAGCGTGCCGTTCGCGATCGGGTTCACCGTCGTCTTCGTCGTGCTCGGGGCCGCGGCGGCAGCGTTGGGTGGCTGGGTCGACCAGGAAACCCGGATCAAGCTGGCCGGGTTCGTGCTCGTCGTTCTGGGCCTGGCGCTCGCGGGGCTGCTGCCCTGGCCGGAGCGGATGCTGGCTCCCGGCGCCATCGGCCGCGCGCGGGCGAGCGGCTCGCGGGCACTGCTCGGCGCCGCGTTCGCAGTCTGCGCGGCCCCGTGCGTGGGCGTCGTGCTCGGCTCGATCCTCGTGCTGGCGGCGGATTCGCGCACGGTGGTGCGCGGCTGCGTGCTCCTCGCCGCCTACTCGCTCGGCATCACCGTCGCCTTCGTCCTGATCGGGATCGCCTTCGGCAAGGCGATGAGCGCGTTCCGCTGGGTCCGGGACCACTACGGTCTGATCCGCGTGCTGAGCGGCCTGACACTGGTCGTGCTCGGCCTCCTGCTCTTCTTCAACCGCGACTGGTGGCTGAACGTGTTGATGAACCGCGCGCTGAGCGCGATCGGGCTCGACCAGTTTTAGTAGGGCTTGACGAAATACCGACTGTGCCGCCGGGCGCTATCCCGTCAAGCCCTCCTAGAGGCGCGGCGGGGGCAGTTTGAGCGAGCCCGAAGCGACGATCCGCGCCGCCTCGTCCACCTGGGCCAGCACGGAGCCGACGTCCACGCCGCGGTGCTCCGGGGCGAACGCGGCCAGGCGCCGTCTCGCCTTCTCCAACTGACGCTCGCAGCCGACGCGGTTGCCGCGCTCGGCCTGGTACCAGGCGACGGTCACGTGGACGAGCCCCTGGTAGAAGTCGCGCTCCTCCGGCTCGGCCGCGCGCCACGCGTCCTCGAGCTCTTCGTGGGCCGTGAAGAATTCGCCGTTTCGAATCAAGTAGAGGCCGACATCGAGCTTGGTCATGCCATTGGAGCCTAGGCTCGAGGGTGGTACGTTTGCCACGTGGCGACGATCCTGCTGGTGGGGGTCGACCTATTTTTCCGCGGCAAGCTGGAGGGGCTGTTGCCGGGCCATCACCTGATCACGGTGGACAGCGTCGACCCGCCGGACTGCGTCATCGCCGACATCGCACGTGTCGATCCAGACGAAGTCGCGGACGCCTATCCCGAGGTTCCGATCCTCGGCTTCGCGAACCACACGGATACCGCCGGGCTGCGGCGTGCGCACGCCGCCGGCTTCGATCAGGTGGTCGTGAAGGCTGCCTTGGACGAACGTGCGAACGAGTTCATCGAGGAGCTGACCGCGTCATTAGACTGACTCGCCGTGACGTACATCATCGCCGAGCCCTGCATCGACATCAAAGACCTCTCGTGCGTCGACGTCTGCCCGGTCGACTGCATCCACGAGTTCGAGCGCATCCTCATCATCGACCCAGAGGAATGCATCGACTGTGGGGCGTGCGAGCCGGAGTGCCCGGTCGAGGCGATCTTCCCGGAGGACGCGCTCCCGCAGAAATGGGAGCCGTTCGTGAAGATCAACTACGCCTTCGGCGAGGGCGCTGACGTGATCAACAAC
>DATAOV010000062.1:0-3635 GCA_036265535.1 Gaiellaceae bacterium
CCCCACGCGAGCGCGGTGATGGCGGTGAACGCCGCGTACCAGAGGATCGCGTACTGGAAGATCGCGCGGCGGCCGATCCGGTCGGCAAGCCGCCCCAGCACGAGCGAGCCGCAGAGCGAGCCGGCCAGCGCGGCGCTGTTCACGAGTCCCTGCATGCGTCCGTTCAGCCCCCACTCGGCGGCGAAGATCGGCGCGACGAAGCCGACGAGCAGGATCTCCATCGCGACGAACGTCCAGGCGGCGCCGGTGACCAGGATCGCCTTCTTGTGAAAGCGCGAGAGTCCGCCCTCGCGAAGGACCTGCTCGACGTCCCGGGCCGGTAGTGCGACGTTGGCTGTCGTCATCTTCGGGTAGTTTTCGACTGTGGAGCGAAAACCTCGGCGAGAGTCTACCAGGGCACGCCCGGATCACGTCACACTGGCGGTCGTGCTCCAGGTGCGCGAGGGCCGGCTGCAGGTCCTGCTCTGGCAGAGGGCCCGCGAGCCGTTCCTCGGCGCGTGGTCCCTCCCAGGCGGCTTCCTCAAGCTCGGCGAGACGCTCGAGGAGGCAATCCGCGGCCATCTCGCCCAGAAGGTGGATGTGCGGGAGCTCGCCCACCTGGAGCAGCTCGAGACGCTCAGCGAGCCGGACCGGAACCCACTCGAATGGGAACTCGCGACCGCGTACCTCGGGCTCGTCCCGGCCGACGTCGACCCGGCCGTCCCGGAGGACACTCGCTGGCATCCGGTCTCACGCCTGCCCGACCTCGCCTTCGACCACCGCGCAATCGCGCTCGCGGGGCGCGAGCGGCTGCGGGCGAAGCTCTCCTACACGAACGTCGCCTTCGCGCTTGCGCCACCGGTGTTCACGATCTCCGAGCTGCGGGAGCTGTACGTCGCCGCGCTCGGGCACGAGGTGTCGGCGACAAACCTGCAACGTGTCCTGCTGCGGCGCGGGGTGCTCGAGCCCACGGGCGAGCGCCGCGAGCCGGGCCGCGCAGGGGGCAGGCCGGCGGCGTGCTACCGCTTCCGCTCGCGGCGGCTCGAGATCACCGACCAGTTCGCGGTGCTGAGACCGCCGGAGCGCTAGGGCGCCGGCCGCAACGCCCTGGCGAGCGCTGCCGCCTCGGCCGGGCTGAATGGCCTGGTGAGCCCGCCGACGACGTTGACTGCGACGCCGTCACGCTCCAAGGTCGTGCTCCAGCCTGCGGCGAAGACCTTCCTCGACGGCAGGCTGCCTGCGAGCCACAGTGGCCGCTCGTCGCCGAACTCCTCCAGCCGGAAAGGGCCGTAGTCGAGGCGGATGACGGGCACCATGCCAGCGCCGCGGTTCTTCCCGTTCGCACTGCCCTCACGTCCCGACTGGATGAACCGCAGGTGGTGGCCCTTGTAGCTCGGTCCGAGCCATAGAGGCGTGCGGCCGAACACGTTCGCCGCCTCGTCGAGGCTCACTTTGCGGAAGCCCGCCACCTTCAGGTCGGCGTTGCGCGGCGCTCCGCCGTCGGGCACGGCGAACGTGACCTGCTTTCCCGGAAGGACTGGCAGCAGCGTGACTGCGGTCGTGCTGAAAATCCCTCGCGGGCCCGAGCCGGTGCGCACGATCTGCCGCAACACGAGCGGCCGGTGCGTGACCGGGTCATAGCCGACCTGGTCGCCGCTCAGCGGATGGGTGCCATTCCCCGGACTGACCAACCCCTCGACCCAGACGACCGGCCTGCCACGGAACGTGCCCGTCCCGACGCGCCGAGCATAGTGCTTCTTCGGCGGCCAGCCGCGGCCCTTGACCTGCAGGTCGAACGGCGCCGGCGGCATGCAGATGCGCCGGTTCGGCGTGATGCAACCATCCTGGACGAGGTCGCCGATGACCACGCCGTCGTACCGGTAGACCGTCCGGTAGAGGCCCGTGCTCTCGTTCCACCAGACCTCGCGCGTCACGCGGGTCGGCTTCACGGATCCATCGGCGAGCGCGACGGTCTTGACCTGCGCGTTCAGGTCCTCCAGCCGGGCGTGCAGCACCGGGCCGCGCGAGTGCAGGGCGACGAAGCCCTTGGGCACGGCGGTCCCGCTTCCAACGCGCATGAGCACGACGATGATGAGCGCCACGCCAACTGCCAGAGCGACACCGAGTGCGCCGCCGATGTATGCGAGGCGTCGCCGTCGAGTACGGCGCCGCGCTTCCTCGATCAGTGCCTCCAGCTCGTCCTGCGACGGCTGTCGCTGCGGTGGGGTTTCGACAACCGTCACGGGATGAAGCTAGTTTTACTAGCACTATCGGGCGACGTCAAGAACCCCCGGCCGAGGGATGCCACCGGCCCGCATCCGCCCTACCGTGGACGGAAGCGAAGGGGAGGAACTGTGGGTCGTCTCGGGAGTCTGGTGGTACTCGCGTCGCTCGCGCTGGCGTTCGTCGCCGTCGCGCTGACGGCGTTCAAGGCGTAACGGTCACGCGCACCGCCTGCACGGCGTTGTTCGCGTAACCGCCGAGGTTCCACGGCGGCTCGTGCGGCTGCTCGTTTCCGGCCTCGTCGCGCGCGCGGCAACAGAGGACGTGCTCGCCCGGCTCCGCGCTCCAGCGGAACGACCAGCCGCGCCACGCCCAGGGCTCGCCCGGGGGCTCGAGCTCGGCCGCGTCCCAGGTCTCGCCGCCGTCGGTGCTCACGTCGACCTGTTCGACCGGCGCGTGGCCCGACCACGCCCGCCCCCGAAGCAGCACCTCCCCGGCCGCGACGGTGCGGTCGCGCGTCATGAACTCGGGGATCCCCGGCGGCACCATCAGCGAGCGGGGCTGCATCCGGTCGAGCGGGACGCCTTCCTCGTCCTCGGCCTGGCGCAACCGGTACGACCACGAGTTCTGGTAGCCGGCGAAGGGCGTGTCGACGAGCTCGATCCGCTCGAGCCACTTCACGTTCGTCATCCCGTACCAGCCCGGAACGACCAGGCGGAGCGGGAACCCGTGTTGCGGTGGCAGCGGCGTGCCGTTCATCTCGTAGGCGAGCAGCACCTCGCCGCGCAGCGCCTCTTCGAGCGGGAGCGACCGCTGGAACGCCTGCTCTTCCTCGGCCTCGATGCCACGGTCGAGGCCGGTGCAGAGCACCTCGACGGCCTCACCGACACCTGCCTCCTCGAGCAGCGGCCGCAGCGGCGTGCCGCGCCAGCGCGCGGTGCCGACAGCCTCCAGCAGCCAGGGCTGGCTGACCGGCCGCGGGTCGAGCTTCGCCCGCCCGTTGCCGGCGCACTCCATCGTCACCGTCACCTCCATGGCAGCGCGGGCGCGGAGCTCCTCGAGCCCCATGACGAGCTCACGCTCGCCACGCACCGTCAGCCGCCACGTCTCCGGCTCGACGACCGGGACGTCGTAGTGGATCAGCAGGTAGTGGAGCCCGACCGGCGTGACCGGGAAACGCAGCGCCTCGAGCGGCATGCCGTGGTTCCGCGCCGCGAGCTGGAGCTCCTCGAGGCTGATCCCCTCCACGCGCTCAGCCTACTGCGACCGGTTCCCCCGCTAGCGAGAGGCGGCCGTCCGCCTGTTCGATCACGACGGGGTCGTGCGTCGCGCAGACGACTGCGGCGCCGCTCTCGCGCGCGAGCGTCGTCAGCAGCGTCGCGAGCCGGAGCGCGTTCGCCTGGTCGAGGCGGGCGGTGGGCTCGTCGATGAGC
>DATAOV010000063.1:0-4995 GCA_036265535.1 Gaiellaceae bacterium
GCGTACGAAGCAGGGATCCGGTACTTCGACGCCGCCCGCTCCTACGGCAAGGCGGAGGCCTTCCTCGCCTCCTGGCTCGAGCAGCGTGAGCTCCCGCCCGGGGAGGTGACCGTCGGCTCGAAATGGGGCTACACCTACACGGCCGAGTGGCGGGTGGATGCCGAGCGGCACGAGGTCAAGGACCTGTCAGTGACCACGCTCCGGCGGCAACTCGCCGAAAGCCGAGAGTTGCTCGGCCCGCACCTCCTTCTCTACCAGATCCACTCCGCCACGCTCGAGAGCGGCGTCCTCGACGACAGTGCCGTGCTCGAGGAGCTGAGGCGGCTGCGGGAGAGCGGCCTGGCGATCGGGGTAACCGTCACCGGCGCGCACCAGGCCGAGACGATCGAGCGCGCCCTCGAGGTCGAGGCTTTCGACACCATCCAGGCGACCTGGAATCTGCTCGAGCGCTCCGCGGGGCCGGTGCTGGCGGAAGCCCACGCCGGCGGGCTCGGCGTGATCGTCAAGGAGGCCCTGGCGAACGGGCGGCTCACGGCTCGCGGCGACCTTCCTACACTTCTGGAGCTCTCCGACCGCCGCGCGGTGGCACCGGACGCGCTCGCGCTTGCCGCCGTGCTCGCGCAGCCGTGGGCGGACGTTGTCCTCAGCGGTGCGGCAACGGTAGAGACCCTGCGCAGCAACTTGACGGCGCTCGAGCTTGAGCTCGGCGAATGTCTCGACCCGGAGTTCGAGGCCCTCGCAGAAAAGCCCGCGCGTTACTGGGAGGAGCGGGCAACCCTCCCCTGGAATTAGGTTGTCCGGCGGCCGAGCGCGAAGCGGTTCTCGGTCCGGTTCAGAAGCCGAGCGATGTTAGCCCTGTGGAGGACGAAGATCGCAACCCCAGCTCCCGCGGTGAAGGCGACGACGAGCCACGACGCGCCGAAGAGGATCGCGAAGAGGGGGAGGGTGGCCGTCGCCAGGAGCGACGCCACCGACGTGTAGCGGGTCACCAGGAAGGTGGCGATCCAGACGCCCGCGACCGCCAGAGTCGGGAGCGGCGCCAGGGCGAGGGCGACTCCACCGGTCGTAGCCACGATCTTGCCGCCACGGGCGAAACCGATGAACAGCGGCCGCCAGTGTCCGATCAGCGCGGCGATCCCGGCGAGGAGCCCGATGAGCTCGTTTCCGAGCCAGACGCCGAGTAGCGCCGCGGCGAACCCCTTAGCGACGTCGAGCAGCGCGACGCACAAACCCAGCTTGAAGCCCTGTGTGCGCCAAACGTTGGCCGCCCCCGTGTTGCCGCTCCCGACCTTGCGGATGTTCACGCCCGTGAGGATGCGCGGCAGCCAGTAGCCCCACGGCATGCTGCCCAGGAGGTACCCGCTCAGGATCAGGAAGACGTCCCTCATCAAAGAGACCAGCTACGACGATTGTACGAGGCCGCTGCCGGTCACGATGTGCCACCGCGGCGGACGAGCTGCTGCTCCACCCACCAGTCGACGGTGCGGCGGAGCGTCTCCTCGATCGGCGTGTAGCTCAGGCCGAGCGCGCGGGTGGCCTTCGACCCATCGTAGGCGTGGCCGTGGATCAGCGTTCGCGCAAGCTCCCGGCAGATGCGCGGGCTGCTGCGGCGAACCCGGCTCAGCGCCTCGGCCGCCGTCGCCACGGCCAGGGCGAGGGAGGGAGGCACAGCACGCACCGGCCGGTCGACCCCGAGCAGCCGTGCCACGAGGGCCAGGCCCTCCCGGACGGAAAGCGTCGCGCCGCTCAGGACGTACCGTTCTCCGGGCATCCCTATCGAGCCGGCCAACAGATGCCCCTCCGTGCAGTCGGCGATGTCGACGAGGCTCAGCTGTGAGTCGACGACCGCCTTGAGGCGCCCGTTCACGTAGTCGAGCAGGAGCCGGGCCGAGCCCGAGGCCCGCCCGGGGCCCTGCACGGACGCCGGGTTCACGGAGACGACCTCGAGCCCGGTCTCGCTCGCCGTCGCGAACACCGCCCGCTCGGCCTCGAACTTCGAGCGTTCGTAGTCGGAAAGGAACCACCCGCGGTGCGGCGACTCCTCCGACCCGATCGTCCCGCTGGCCTCTCCGAGCGTCGCCGCAGAGGATGTGTACACGACCCGTCGCACCCCGGCCCGGCCCGCTGCGAGCACGACGTTCCGCGAGCCGCGGACATTGACCTCGAACATCGGCGAAGGATCGTGCAGGCAGAAGGCGTTTGCGCCGGCGGCGTGGTAGACGTCGTCGCAGCCTCGCATCGAGGCCACCAGCGACTCGAGGTCGAGGACGTCCCCACGCACCGGCTCTGCGCCCAACGCGCCGAGCTCGTCTGTCGAGGCGTCTGACCGGGCGAGCGCCTTCACGTGGCCGCCGGCGCTCAGCAGCCCCTCGACGAGCGCGCGGCCGAGAAACCCCGTGCCGCCGGTGACGAGGACCGAACCGCTCGGCATCGCCTACGGCACGCTGTCCGTGAGGGCCGAGGAGAAACGGGCCAGGTACTCCACGGCCGACATCACCGTGATCGCCGCCGCGGCGACCATGACCCACTCGTCGACACGCCAAGGCCCGAGCGGATCGCCGAGGTGGAGG
Organism: Gaiellaceae bacterium; assembly: GCA_036265535.1. GTDB lineage: Bacteria > Actinomycetota > Thermoleophilia > Gaiellales > Gaiellaceae > AC-32. Next base: position 2,571 of record DATAOV010000063.1, read on the forward strand.
ATGGCAAGGAAGATCGCCACGAACTGGGCGTTCGTCTTGAGCTTCCCCCAGATCGAGGGAGGAAAGACCGTTCCCTCTGCTGCGACCACGCCACGCAGGCCCAGGATCAGCAGCTCTCGCCCGATGATGATTGCGGCGAGCCACGGCGAGGCGCGGTTGACGTCGACGAGCGCGATGAGCGCCCCGGTGACGAGCAGCTTGTCGGCGGTGGTGTCGAGAAAGGAGCCGAGCTTCGTCGTCACCGCCCAGCGGCGCGCGAGATAGCCGTCGGCGAAATCCGTCATCGCCGCGACCGCGAACACGACCGCGGCCGCGGTGTACGCGGACTTCCGGTCCGGCCCGCGCAGGATCAGCGCCATCACCGCCGGCACGGCCAAGATGCGGGTGTAGGTGAGCCCTGAGAGAAGCGATCTCGGCGCCGCCACCCGCGCGATCAAGTCACGCTCCCCCAGGAGACCGGCGCAGGCTCTGCTGTCTCGCGCTCCAAGAAAGCCCTGACCTCTGACGCGGAGGAAAGCACGAGCGCCTTGTCGGCGAGCGCGCGCGCCGCGCCGGTATCGATGCCTCGGACTGCCTGCTTGACGGCCGGGATCGCGGGCGCGTTGGCGCTCAGCTCGGTGACGCCCAGGCCGACCAGCACCGGGATGGCGGTGAGATCCGACGCAAGCTCGCCGCAGACCCCCACCCAGCGGTCGTGCCGGCTCGCAGCCTCGGCGACGATCCTGACCAGCCGTAGGACGGACGGGTGCAGTCCGTCCGCCAGGCCCGCGACCGACGCGTTTCCGCGCTCGGCCGCCATCGTGTACTGCGTGAGGTCGTTGGTGCCCAGCGAAAAGAAGTCGACCTCGGGGGCGAAGGCCTCCGCGGCGAGCGCCGCGGCCGGCACCTCGATCATGACGCCGACCTCCAGATCCTCGGGCACGGCCGTTCCCGCCTGCTCGAGCTCCTCCCGAACGCGTTCGAGCGCCGACCTGGCCTGCCGGTACTCCTCCAGGGTCGCCACCATCGGGAACATCACCTTCAGCTGCGGGTGCTCAGCCGACGTCCGCAGCACTGCCCGCAGCTGCGTCTCGAGGAGCTCAGGCCGCGCCAGCGCGAGGCGGATTCCGCGGACGCCCAGGAACGGGTTCGCCTCCGTCTGAGCCGGCAGATAGGGGAGGGGCTTGTCGGCGCCCACGTCGAGCGTGCGGAGGACGAGCGGCCGTCCCTCCAGCGCCTCGGCGATCCGACTGTACGCCGCGTGCTGCTCGTCCTCGCTCGGCATCGAGTCCCGCTCGAGGAACAGGAACTCGGTGCGCAGCAGGCCGACGCCCTCGGCGCCGTTCGCGAGCGCGACGGCCACGTCGTCAGGAGAGCCGATGTTCGCGACGACCTCGACGGGATGCCCGTCGCGCGTCAGGGCCGGCTCGGCGGCGCTGCCGCGAGCCTCGCGGGCCGCCTCCTCTCGCACGGCGCTTCGCCGCTCGTAGTCGGCCACCAGCTCGTCGGGCGGCTCGACGAAGACGACGCCCATGTCCCCGTCGAGGAGCAGCGCGGTGTCCTCGGGAACCTCCAACAGCGCCTCGCCCAGCCCGACCGCGGCCGGGATCCCGAGCGAGCGCGCGAGAATCGCGCTGTGCGAGGTCGGGCTGCCGGCGGCGGTGGCGATCCCGTGCGCGAGTTCCCGGTCGAGAGCGGCCGTGTCCGCGGGAGTCAGGTCTGCGGCGACCACGATCCCGGGACTGGCCAGGGAGGGAGCGCCCGCATCGCCGGTCAGGGCAGCGACCACCTGGTGTGCCACGCCCGTCAGGTCCTCGGCGCGAGCCGACAGGTAGTCGTCGTCGAGGCGGCGGTAGTCGGCGGCGACGGCCTCGGACGCCGCATGCCAGGCCTCGGCCGCATTCCGCCCCTCCTCGAAGATCGCGCTTCGGGCAGGCCCCAGCAACGCATCGTCGTCGAGGAAGAGCAGATGGGCGTCGAAGATGGACGCGCTGTACTCGCCGGCTCGGGCCTCGACCGACTCCCGCGCGGCGCCGATCTCAGCGCGGACTTGCTCGAGTGCTCCTTCGAGCGCCTCCCACTCCGCCTCGGCGTCGCGGGATGAGCCGGTCGGGATCTCGGGCGCGGCCACGCGGAGGTGGCGGGCCGGTCCCGAGACGATGCCCGGTGCACCGGGAAGGCCGGCGAGGCCGCCCTCGGGCGTTGGTTTTGGGGGCGCCGCGATGGGCCTGAGCGGCGTCGATGCGGCCGGCGCGGGCTCCTCGTCGAAGTCGCGCCCGGCGAGCGCAGCGAGCGCGTCGAGCGCCGCGGCCGCCTGCGGACCGCGCGCGGAGACGAGAATCTCGTGCCCCTGGCGGATGCCGAGGGTGGCCAGCCCGTTCAGGCTCCGGCCCCCGGCCGGGCCCAGTCCCCTCGTCAGGTTGGTGACCTCGACGTCCGCGTCGAA
>DATAOV010000064.1:0-58551 GCA_036265535.1 Gaiellaceae bacterium
CTCTTCTTCTCCTCGTTCGTGCTTGCGGACGCCATCGCCTACCCGCTCGTGCTGGGCGCCGTCTACCTCGGCGTGTGCGCGCTCTCGCGGCCGGGCCGCGGCGCCCAGCTCGGCTTCGCCGGGCTGGCGGTGCTCGCGACCTTCACGAGGATCCAGTACGTCTTCCTGCCACTCGTCTTCGTCGGAGCGGCTCTGGTGGTGGAGCGTGGCTCGGTGCGCTCGGTCTGGCGGCGCTTCCGCCTCTCGCTCCTGCTCTACGGCGCCCCGATCGCCTTCGCGGCGGTGCTCGGGCCGCGGCGGCTCCTCGGCTACTACTCCGGGGTCGCAGATCTCCGCGTCCGGCCCGAGGCAATCGTCCACTGGGTCGGCACGGACTCGATGCTGCTCGCCTACGCAGCCGGCTTCGCGCTCGTGCCCGGCGCTCTCGTCGGCCTGGTATTCGCGCTCTGGCGCCCCCGCTCCCGCGAGGAATGCGGGCTCGCGGCGATCTCGGTCGGACTGCTGCTCGGCCTGTTCGCCGAGGCGGCCCTCTACGCGACCAACGGCTCGGATCGCTTCCAGGAGCGCTACCTGATGATCCTCCTCCCGCTCGTGTTCCCGGCCTTCTGGCTCTGGTTGCGGCGCGGCCGCCCCGCGCCGCGAGCGGTCGCGCTCGTCGCGCTCGTGCTGCTCGTCCTGTCCGCGCGTGTGCCCCTGTCCGGGTACACGGTCAGCGACGCCAAGCAGGATTCGCCCTTCCTGCTCGGGATCTTCCGGCTCGAGAAGGCCGTCGGGATCGGCGACGGCTCGCTGGCGGTGGCGCTGGCCGCCGCTGCACTGGCGTGCATTGCCGCAGCCGCCGCCTTCCGCGCGCGTCTCGCCTACCTCGCCGTCGCAGCCACGCTCGCCGCCTCCTGCGCGGTCTCGGTCGCAGCGGTTTCGTTCGACCACGTCGTCGTCCGGTCGGTCCGCTCGACCCTCCTGCCGCCTGACGCCCGCTGGATCGACCACGCCGCGCTCGGGCAGACGACCCTGATCCAAACGCCGGCTACACCTCACGCGCGCGCGCACGAGCAGCTGTTCTGGAACCGCTCGCTCGGGCGCGTGCTCTTCCTGGACGATGCCTCGCCGATCGACGCCTTCGGTTCGCCGCGCGTACGGGTGGCTCCTGACGGGCGGCTCGTCTCGGGCGGGCGGACGCTGCGTGGGCCGCTCGCGATCTCCAACTACGCCGTCCGGGTGCGGTTCGCCGGCGCAGTCGCAGTCGCTCGAGGTGCCGGATACGAGCTCTGGCGCCCGCTCGGGACGCCGAGGTTGGCGATGTTCGTCGGCGGCCTCTACCAGGACGGCTGGCTCGCGAACGGCGGCCACATCACGCTCTGGCCCGCCCGCGACGACCGCGTCGAAGGCACCCTGAGGCTCCCGCTCTCGCTCCCTCGAGACACGCGCCGAACGGTGCTCCAGCTCCGCGGCCCGGGCGTGAACCGCCGCGTCGTGGTCGAGCCCGAGCAGACCCAGGTCGTCGAGCTACGGGTCTCGCACCGCGGCCCGTGGACGTTGAACTTCCACACGAACCATCCGGGCTACCTGCAGCCCGACGACCGACCGATCAGCGTTCAGGCGCTGCTGCCGACCTTCAGCGGCAGTTTCTGTGGAACGGCGCCTCCGGGCGCGCTCGCCTAGGCGGGCTGCATGAACATCCAGCGGTGGCCCTCGAGGTCAGCCGCCGCGTAGAGCCGGCCGAACGGCAAGTTCTCGGGCTCGCGCAAGATAGTCGCGCCGGCGGCGCACGCCCGCTCGTAATGCGCATCCAGGTCGACGACCTCGACGTGCACGCCGTCGATCACCCACGGGGTCGCCAGCCAGCGGCCGGCCTGCTCGCACTCCTGAGCGTGCCGCTTCGGACTGTGGTAGTCGGGACCCGGCCAACCGAGCATCACGGTGGCGCCGTCCAGCGACAGCTCGGCGTGCGTGACGCGCCCCTCGCCGTCGGCATAGCGCTCACCCGATTCCTGGAAGCCGAACGCCTTGCCCAGCCAGTCGACCGCAGCAGCGACGTCCTCGTAGGAAATCATTGGAGTGGCCAGGCGGTCGGATGCCATTAGGCCGATTCTAGGTTCGCTTCGCTGGGCCGCCGGAGCCGGGATTCGCCCGGCGGGAGGCTCACTGCCCAACGAACGTTCGCCCAAGCCATGAGTTGCCGGCATGTGACCCGCCGGAACCCAGAGAACGTCGCAAAAGGAGGGGTCTCACAGAGAACCATGGGTTCCCTGTGCTCCTAGACGCAGTCTTTGAGACCCTGCGCCTCGGGCAGGGACTCGAGCTTCTTCAGCGTGTTGTTTTCGATCTGGCGGATGCGCTCGCGGGTGACGCCGAACGCGCGGCCGACCTCCTCGAGCGTGCAGGGCTGCTGCCCTTGAAGGCCGAAGCGAAGCTCGATCACCTTACGGTCGCGCTCCGGCAGGGAGGCGAGCGCGTTCTCGATGTCCTCGCGGCGCAGCGAGACCTGGGCGGTGTCGAATGGAGACTCCGCCTGCTCGTCCTGCACGAAGTCGCCGAGCTCAGACTCCTCCTCCTCGCCGATCGGCTTCTCGAGCGAAACCGGGTGCTGAGCCATCCGCAGGATCTCGCGCACCTCCGCAGTGGTCATCTCGAGCTCGTGCGCGATCTCGTCGGGTCGCGGCTCGCGCCCCAGGCGCTGGACGAGCTGGCGTTCGATGTGCACGACCTTGTTCAGCTTCTCGACCATGTGCACCGGGATGCGGATCGTGCGCGCCTTGTCCGCGATCGCGCGCGTGACAGCCTGCCGGATCCACCAGGTCGCGTAGGTCGAGAACTTGTAGCCCTTGCGGTAGTCGAACTTCTCGACGGCGCGGATCAGGCCCAGCGAGCCCTCCTGGATCAGGTCGAGGAAGCTCAGGCCGCGCCCGAGGTACGACTTCGCGATCGAGACGACCAGGCGCAGGTTGGCCTCGATCATCTGCGTCTTAGCGCCCATGTCGCCGCGCTCGATGCGCTTCGCCAGGTAGACCTCCTGATCGGCGGTGAGCAGCGGGACCTTGCCGATCTCGCGCAGGTAGAGCCGCAACGAGTCGAGCGAGGGCTCGACGGTCAGGTCGAGCTTCGGGCCCTTCTCCTCCTCGGCGAGGGCCGGCTGCTCGTGCGGCGGATGTTTGTGCTGCTCCCCCTCCATCAACTCGATGGAGTGGTCGATCAGGTACGTGTAGAAGTCCTCGATCTGCTCTTTCGTGAGCTCGACTTCCTCGAGCCCCGAGACGATCTCGTCATAGGTGAGGAACCCCTTTTCAAGCCCGTCCTGGACGAGCTTGTGGAGCTCTTCGACGTCCGGGAGAGAGATGTCGACGGTGAGCACTTGACCTCCGGCTGTCTCGCGGCTGGTTTTCGACCTACCTAGAAACGAAAGAGCCGGCTCCCATCCCCCGGCTCACCCTCTGTGCGACGGGATGTTACACACGAAACCGCAAATTCGAAACAATTTCCTTACAAGAGCGAGATGGAGCCGGCCGGTTCCCCATGCCAATTCCGGAGCGGAACCTCGTGGAAATCGGGCAGTTCGAGGCCGAGCTCGGCGCCGAAGGCTGCAAGCGCCGGCCTGAGCGCACGCGAGTTGCCGTCCGCGACCTTGACCGCAACGCCGACCCCAGCGGTCGAGGCGGCGCACATGAGGCCCTCTGCTCCGCCCTTTGCGAGCCACTGCGGCTGGGCGCGCATCAGCGCGGTATCGGTGGCTCCCTCGCCGCCGATCAGCACGGGATGCGCACGCATCGCGGCTGCGATCCGCTTCCCGCCCTCGAGGTCCTCGAGCTCCGAGAACGCGCGGGCGGCGCGCTCCAGCGGGAGCCCGAAACAGACGACTCCGCAGCCGTCGGGCCCGGCCGAGACCTCGGCCGACTCGAGGCCGGCGGCGGCCGCGACCTCCCCGTGTAGCGCGCGCTGGAGCGGATGATCCGGCTGCCTGTAGCCCTCGACCGGCCAGCCGTTGTCGCGGCAGACCGCGATCATCGCGGCGTGCTTGCCGGAGCAGTTGTGGAACACCGGCTCCGGTGGACGGCCGTCCTGGAGCCCACAGTCGAGCTCCTGTTCGTGTCCCCCCGTCGCCGCCAGCAGCCGGCGCACGACCTCGACGTGCTCGGGCGTACCGAAGTGCGAGGCCGCCGCGATCGCGAGCTCGTCCTCGGCGAGTTCCTCGTAGGCACGAGCGAGCGGCAGCGCCTGCAGGGGCTTGGCGGAAGAGCGCAGCGAGGCGGGCAGGGAAGGTTCTCCGGCCTCGGCCACGACGGAGCCGTCGTGGACCGCCACCGCGTGCACTTCGTGGATCGACTCGACGATCGCGCCGCGTCGCACGGCTACCCTGATCGGCTCAGCCATGGGCGGGAGCGTAAATGCCTGAGCTACCCGAAGTTGAAGCGCTTCGGCGCGCGCTCGACGACCCCGTGCGCGCGTTCCCCATCGAGCAGGCGGGCCCGGCGCACGTGGCGACGCTGAAGACGTTCGATCCACCGCTTGCCGCGCTCCAGGGGCGGATGTTGTCGGGTGCCGAGCGGCGGGCAAAGCGGCTGCTCTTCCCCACAGACGACGGCGAGCTCGTCCTGCTCATCCACCTGATGTCGGCCGGGCGCGTGCGCTACCTGGCTGCGGGCGAGGCCGGACCGAAGACCCCGGCCTTCCGGCTGCGGTTCGAAGGCGGCGGCCAGCTCGTCCTGACGGAGGCGGGGCCGAAGAAGCGGGCGGGTGTCTGGCTCCTCACGCCGGAGGCAGTCGAGCAGGAGCTCGCGCACCTCGGCCCGGAGGCGTTGGGGCTAGGCCCCGACCGGCTCGGGGAGATCCTCGCCGGCGAGTCGCGGCGGCTGCACTCGCTCCTCCGTGACCAGCGCATCGTCTCGGGGATCGGCCGCGCCTGGGCCAACGAGATCCTGCACACGGCGCAGCTCTCGCCGTTCGCGCTCTCGCAGGAGCTCGACCGGGCGGAGGTCGAGCGGCTGGCGGCGGCGATCGACTCCGAGCTGCTTCGTGGGCTGGAGCTACGCGAGCGCGGGGCCAAGGACGCGAAGGTCTATCGGGTGCACAACAAGCTGCACGAGCCCTGCCATCTCTGCGCCACCCCGATCGAGCGCGTCGACTTCGACGAGCACACGATCTACTACTGCCCGAGCTGCCAGACGGGCGGGAGGGTGCTCAAGGACCGGCGGCTGTCGCGCCTGCTTCGGTAGCGCTCGCAGTCAGCCAGTCGTAGACGATCGACCACTCCTCGACGAGGAAGTGGCCGCCGCCTTCGAGGAGCTCGAAGCGCGCGTTCGGAAGCCTGCTCGCGACGTACTCGCCGTGGCTGCGCGGTGCGAGGACGTCCAACTCGCCCTGCCACAGCCGGACTTCCGCGTGCACGTCCTCGGGCTCGAAGCCCCACGGCTTGGCGAACGCGAGGTCGTCGTCGGCCCAGCCGCGGACGCCCTGGCGCACCGCCTCGACGAAGGCATCCTTGATCACGGCGCGGAACTCCTCACGCTCCATGATCTCGCGGTCGACCTGGGGAAGCTCGCTCGAGATTGCATCGAGGACGCGGTCGGGATCGGTGCGAATCCCCTCGACATACGGCTCGATGAAGGCGTCGATCGCCTCCTTGCCCTGGAGGGCGGCACCGAACTCCTTCACGTTCAGTTCCGCGAGTCCGTCGAAGAAATCGAAGTGGGGCGAGTCCGAGGGCGCCGGGGTCACGAGCGCGCCGACGCGGGTCACGCGGTCGCCGAGCACTGCGCCGCAGGCGAGCACGTGCGGAGCCCCTCCGGAGCCGCCGACAACCGCGAAGCGCTCGAAGCCGAGCTCGTCGGCAATCGCCTCGAAGTCGGCGGCGGCATCGGCAACCGACCGACCGGGGTGTGGGTCGGAGCGGCCGTATCCGGGCCGGTCGTAGACGACCGCGCGTACGTTGTGCCGCTCGTAGATGCTCGGGTCGGGGTGGCGGGTGAACCGGCTCCCCGGAGTGCCGTGGGAGACGATCACGGGGACGCCGTCCGCGCTCCCCCGCTCGAAGTACGCGAGGGTGCGCCCGTCCTTCGTCGTCAGTGTCGCGTCGCGCTCCAAACCGTCCGGGATCATACGGGCGATCCGGCCCGGCGAACATGCGCCCGCCCGACCTCGGCCGGCGAGGTGCAACCGAGCAGCTTGAGCCCGATCTCGATCTCGGTGCGAAGAAGTTCGAGGACGTGCGTTGCGCCCGCTTCTCCGCCGGCCGCGAGCCCCCAGAGCACGGCGCGTCCCGACATGGCGGCGCGGGCGCCGAGCGCGAGGGCCTTGAGAACGTCCGTGCCGCGCCGGATGCCGCCGTCGAAGAGCACCTCGATCCGGTCGCCGACGGCCTCGACCACTTCCGGGAGCACGTCGAGCGTGGCCGGCACACCGTCCAGCTGGCGCCCGCCGTGATTCGAGACGACCACGCCCGCGGCGCCGTGCTCGGCGGCGAGTAGCGCGTCCTCCGCGGTCAGGATCCCCTTGACGACGAGCGGGAGTTGGCTGCAGGAGCGCAGCCACTCCAGGTCGTGCCAGGTGAGGGTCGCGTCGACGACCCTCCCGAGCGCGGAGTGGAAGTCCTCCTGCCGGAGCGTTACGGGGATGTTCGGCACCGGCAGGTCCTGCGGTAGCGCAAAGGAAGCCCGGGCGTCGCGCTCGCGCCGCCCCGCGACCGGGAAATCGACTGTGAGCAGGAGCACGCGGTGCCCCGCTTCCGCCGCGGAGGCGACGAGCTCCTTGGTGAAGCCGCGGTCGCGCGACCAGTAGAGCTGGAACCACTGAGCGGCCCCGGGAGCGGCGGCGGCAAGCTCCCCGGGCGTGACGCTCGAGAGGGTCGAGAGCGTCATCACGGTCTCCGACGCCGCGGCGGCCCTCGCCATTGCGAGCTCCCCGTCCGGGTCGGCTAGGCGCTGGAACGCTGTCGGTGCGACGAGCAGCGGCATCGAGACGTCGGTGCCGAGGACCGTGGTGACGGTGGAGACTGCGTCGACGTCGACCAGCACCCGCGGCCGCAGCTGCCAGCCTTCGAACGCGGCAGCGTTCGCCCGCAGCGTGCACTCGTCGCCGGCGCCTCCCGCCATGTAGCCGTACGGGCCGGGATCGAGGCGAGCTCGCGCGGCCTCCTCGAAGTCATCGACGTTGATCCAGGTGTCCGTCACGCGAGACGGACTCTAAGCGTGTCACCCTCCAGGGCAACCGACCCTCCCTGCGCCCGGATCTGGCGGACGGCGACGGCGGCTCCGAGATCGCGTAGGTCCTCGCCGAGGACGACCGGCGCAGAGGCAGGCGTGATCGGCGCGAGCCGGAGCTCCTCGCCCTCGACGGTCAGCTCGACCCGCTCCTGGCCGCCGTGGCGGAGCGCGCACTGCGCAAGGGAGGCGACCGCGCGGCGGCTTGCGTCCACGTCGACGTCGATCTCGGCGCCTTCGCCGGCCACGGCCACGCGTTCCTCGCCCAGCACCTCGGCAGCCGCGTGCGCGAGCTCGATCGTGTTCGCACTCCCGAGCACGGGGTCGTAGCGGCCCGCCTCGATGCGGGCCCCGAGCGAGAGCTCGTCGATCAGCTCGGCGATCTGCGCCGAGGCCGAGTCGATCATGCCGAGATAGCGGACCGTGGCCTCGTCGAAGCCCTGCATCCGCACGAGCGTCTGGGCGAAGCCGTGCACGGTCGCGAGCGGCGTGCGCAGGTCATGGCACGCGAGCATGACGAGACGGGCGAACTGCGGGTCTTCGGGCAAAGGGGGCCTTGGTAGTAGCGTTGGCGACGTGGAAGAGCCTCGGCAGCTTCTCACACCCGACCTCCAGGCCGCGCCGTCCGAGGTGCCGCTCGGGCTTTCGCGCGCGGGCGTCCGCGGAGTCCACAAGGCGATCCGGATCAGCTACGGCGACAGCGAGAGGCTGATCGCGGCCGACATCGACTGCACCGTCGACCTCGACCCGGGTCAGAAGGGCGTGCACATGTCCCGCTTCCCGGAGCTCTTCGAAGCTGCGATCGAGCAGGTCGTGATCGGGGAAGCGCTGCTGGTCGAGAGCCTCGCCGAGCACATCGCCGCCCACATCGTGAAGCGCCAGCGGGCGCTCCGCGCCGAGGTGCGCATCGTCGCGCGCTACCCGCTCGAGCGCGAGACGCCGGTGACGGGCCTTCCGACCCAGGAGATGGTCTCGCTGATCGGCCTCGCGGCGGCTTCGGAGGAGCGCACCCGCAAGATCGTCGGCGTGGAGGCGAATGGGATCAACGCCTGCCCGTGCGCACAGGGTCTCGTCCGCGAGCGGGCCGCCGAACGCCTCGGCGAGGCCGGGTTCGACGAGCTCGACGTCGAGCGGATCCTCGAGCTCGTTCCACTCGCGACCCACAACCAGCGCGGCCGCGGGACGCTCTTCGTCGGGTCGGAATCGCCCGTGAACGCCGAGCAGCTGGTGCGGATCGTCGAGGGCTCGATGAGCTCGCCGGTCTACGAGCTGCTGAAGCGCCCCGACGAGCTCTTCGTGGTCGAGCACGCGCACCTGCAACCGCGCTTCGTCGAGGACTCGGTCCGGATCTCGCTCCGCGACACGCTCGGCGCCTACCCGGAGCTCGACGGCGACGACTTCCTGCTGGCCCGCCAGGTGAACCTGGAGACGATTCACTCGCACGACGTCGTCGCCGAGCGCTACGGCACGGCCGGCGAGCTGCGCGCCGAGCTGGGCGGCGGCGGCGCGGCCAACCGGCACACCGAGTTGCGGGAGTGGCTTAGCTCCTAGGCACCGGTCGCGATGGGGGCGCTGAGGGGCGGCGGAAGCGGAAGCGCGTCTCGGTGCCGTCCCGTAGGCGCCTGATGTTCGGCCGGTGGAGGACGAGCACGGCGACCGCGGCGACCGCCGCGAAGGCGATCACCGGCCAGGGCTCGCCGAGGCCCCACGCGACCAGCGGCATCGAGAGCGCCGCCGTGATCGACGCCACCGAGGCGTAGCGGAAGAGAGCGAAGACGACGAGCCACACCGCCGCGCCGATCCCGCCGACGAGCGGGGCCACGCCCAGGAAGGCGCCGCCGCAGGTCGCGACGACCTTGCCTCCGCGCGCGAAGCGCAGGAAGAGCGGCCGCCAGTGGCCGAGCATCGCGGCCCCGCCGGCGATCACTCCGGCAAGGTGGCCGACGTAGACGGTCGCGAGGAAGGCCGGAGCGAATCCCTTGGCGGTGTCGAGCACCATCACCGGCACGCCGAGCCGCGCGCCGTAGGTGCGCCAGACGTTGGTCGCGCCGATGTTGCCGCTGCCGACCTTCCGAATGTCCTCCCCCCGAAGCGCGCGCACGAGCCAGTAGCCGGTCGGAATGCTCCCGGCGAGGTAGCCGGCGAGTGCGAAGAGCGCGGTGTTCAGGTCGTCAGCTCGTCACGGTCTGATCTGGTACTGCTGCACCCAGTCGTTGACCACGTCCCAGTCGAGGTTGTTGAAGAACGCCTCGATGTAGGACGCGCGGTCGGTCTGGTAGTCCAAAAAGTACGCGTGCTCGTAGACGTCCAAGGCGACGAGCGGCGTCGCGTTCCAGATCGGAAACGTGTTCTGCGCGTCGCCGACGTAGTTGAAGAGCCGTCCCTCGTCCCAGTCGTACGCCGTCCAGGCCCAGCCGCGGCCGGCCATGCCCGTCGCCTTCAGGTCGGCGCGCCAGTCGTCGAACGAGTCGAAGTCGCGGGCGATCAGGTCGGCGATCAACCCGTCGGCCTTCCCGCCGCTGCCCCCGAGATGCTCGAAGTAGACCTCGTGGTTCTTGATCCCTCCGATCGCGAAGGTCAGGTCGACCTTCAGCGCCCGTACCTCGGAGTAGACCTGGTTGGCGGTGGAGAGGTCGACCTCGGCCAGCCTGCCGAGGATCTCGTTCCGCTTGGCGACGTAGCCCTCGTAGAGCTTGAAGTGCGCCTCGACCGACTCGCGCGAGATGCCGTCGAGCTCCAGCAGGGCCGGCTTGAGCTGGCGCGGCGTGATCTCCTCTCGGTTGAAGGCGAGCTCCGACAACATCGACTCCTTTCGGACGGACGGAACGCCGGAGCATAACGGCCCGCCGCAGCACCGAACCCGTTAGCCTCAGCCGAAGCGAGGAAAGGAGCGACATGGCCTTCGAGGTTCCCCCTCTCCCCTACGACTACGGGGCGCTCGAGCCCCACATCGACGAGCAGACGATGCGGCTGCACCACGACAAGCATCACCAGGCCTACGTGGACAACGCGAACAAGGCCTTGGAAGGAACCGAGCTGGCCGACAAGCCGGTCGAACACGTCCTCACCAACCTCGAGGTGCTCCCCGAGGACAAGCAGACGCTGGTCAAGAACAATGCCGGCGGGCACAGCAACCACTCGACGTTCTGGGAGATCATGGGCCCGAACGGCGGTGGGGAGCCGAGCGGCAAGCTCGCGGATGCGATCAACGACCTCTGGGGCAGCCTCGACGACGTGAAGCAGCTCGTCAACGAGACCGGCGTGAAGCGCTTCGGCTCGGGCTGGACCTGGCTCGTCCACGACGGCACGAGCCTCGCCGTCTACTCGACCGCGAACCAGGACTCCCCGGTCCTCAACGACGACTTCCCGCTGCTCGGCAACGACGTCTGGGAGCACGCCTACTACCTCAAGTACCAGAACCGCCGACCGGACTACCTCGAGGCCTGGTGGAACGTCGTCAACTGGGATGCCGTCTCGGCCCGCTTCGAGCAGGCGCTCGCCCAGCAGGAGGGCAAGAACTAGGCGCGGAGGATGTTGCTGGCCGCGCTGAGGTAGCACGGGCCTGCCTGCGCGGCGGAGATCAGCATGCGCAAACGGGTCTTTGCCGGAACCTTGGCCCGGAACGAGACGGAGTCGACCACTACCGGCTTCGTCGCCGGGCCGACGGCCTCGGTCGCGAGGATGAGCCTCTTCACCTGGACCCAGCGCTTGCGCAGCTTCGAGTAGCGCTGGAAGAGCACGGCCTTGCCCTTCAAGGACCGGCCGGCGGTGACCTTCGCCGTGTACGAGCCGCGCGCGGCCCGGATCAGCTGGAGCAGCGGCCGTACGCTCACCGCGACGACCGGGCTCTTGGCGTTCTTGTACGTCACCTGGTAGCCCGTGCCGGCGATCGGCGTCGATGCCGTCGTGTACGCGCCGGCGGCCGCCGTCTTGACGGTTGCGGTCTTGACTGCCTTGGTGCTCCCGCACACCGTCGACTCGAGCGAGATCGACTGGTTTGCCTTCTGGGTGGAGAGGGCCCCGCTGAGGACGACGGGCTTGCCGTAGTCGACGCTCGGGGCGCTTGCGGCGAGGGTGAGGCTCGGTGCTGCTGCGGTAGCCGCCGCCGCAAGGGCGGCTCCCGCGATCGTCACCAGGAGGAGGATCTTGGCCATGGTCTCAAGATGACGCTGCAAACGGACGGAAATTGCGCCGTGCTATGACTCGTTCATGCGCGCGTTGGTGACCGGCGGCACCGGGCGGCTCGGCTCGGCGATCGTCGAGCGGCTGGAACGAGACGGCTGGTCGGTCCTGGCGGCAGGCCGGGCCGACGGCGACGTGGCTCACGTCCGGCAGGCCCGCGCCCTCGTGGCGAGAGCGGTCGAGCAGCTGGGAGGGCTCGACCTGCTCGTGAACGCAGCAGGCGAGGGTTTCGCCTCGAAACCTCTCGACGAGCTCGACGAGGCCGACTGGGACACCGCCTTCGGAGCGACCGCGAAGGGCAGCTTCTTCGTCTCGCAGGCCGCGGCGCCGCACCTGCGGGCGTCGCGCGGCTGCATCGTCATGCTCGAGGACGTCGCCGGCTATCAGCCCTGGCCCTCGTTCGCGGCGCACTCGGCCGCGAAGGCGGCGCAAGCCATGCTCACGCGCGTGCTCGCGCGCGCGCTCTCGCCCGACGTACGCGTTTGCGGCATCGCCCCGGGCCCGGTCGCGGTCGAGCCGGGGCAGGAGGAGCGCCGCGCCGCCGAGACGCTGCTCGGCCGCGTCGGCTCGCCGGACGACGTCGCGAGCGCGGTCGTCTACCTCGCCGGCGCCGAGTTCGTCACCGGCTCGACGCTGTTCGTCGACGGCGGGCGGATGCTCAAAACCGGCCGGGCTCCACGGACGTAGGAGTTCCGATGGAACTCGTGCTCGACGCCCTTCGCTTGCCGCGCGCGCCGGAAGCAGCCACGATGCCCGCGGTGGCGGTCAACGACTGCACCGACGGAGAGCTGATCCGCCGCACCGGCGACGGCGACCGCAGCGCGTTTGAAGTCCTCTACCGTCGCTACGCTCGGCCTGTGTTCGGCCTCGCACTCCGCCGGCTCGGTGACCGCGGCCGCGCAGAGGACGCCGTCCAGGAGACGTTCGCGTCGATCTGGCGAGCGGCCCGCAGCTACCGGCCCGAGCGCGGCCCCGGCGCACCATGGCTCTACGCGGTCGCGCGCAACGCGATCATCGACCGCAGCCGCGCGCGCACCGAACCGCCCGCGGATGCGCCCGACGAACCGTCGCCCGACTCGGGCCCGGCCGAGCTCGCAGAAGCCGGCTGGACGGCCTGGCGAATCCACCGTGCTCTCGAGGAGCTTTCGGACAATGAACGCACGGTGATCGAGCTGGCCTACTGGAGCGGGCTCTCGCAGTCCGAGATCGCCGAGTACCTGGGGATCCCCCTCGGTACCGTCAAGACGCGCACGCGCGCGGCGCTGGCTCACCTGGCCGACGCACTCGAGGGAGAGCTCGAATGACCGACAAGCCCGATTTCCGCGAGCTCGTCGGCGACGACCTCCCGGAGGAGGAGCGCGCACGGCTCGAGCGCGTCCACGGGCTCCTGGTCGCGGCCGGCCCGCCGCCGGAGCTCCCGCCGGCCCTCGTCGAGCCCGATCTCGAGCCGCGGAAGGAGAACGTCGAGCACCTTCCCCGCCGCCGCGCCGGCTTCCTGCTGGGAATCGCCGCCGCGATCGGCGTCGCCGCGTTTCTCGGCGGCTTCCTCGCCGGCCGAGCGAAGGAGCCGTTCTCGACCGTCTTCCACGTCCAGATGGAGGGAACCGCCAAGGCGGCCAACGCCACGGCCACGATTAACGTCGGCAAGGCGGACGAGGCGGGCAACTGGCCGCTGAAGGTCGAGCTACACGGCCTGAAGCCGCTCCCGAAGGGCCAGTACTACGAGATGTTCCTTACGAACGGGCACAAGCCGACCGCCTCGTGCGGCACCTTCCGCGTGACTAGCACCGGCGACACCGTGCGGCTCAATGCTCCCTACAACCTGCGCCGTTTCGACGGGTGGGTCGTGACGCTCGAGCGTCCGGGCAGCAGCACGCACCCGGTCGTGCTGACGACCTAGCGCGTCTAGCGGACGATCCTCACCGGCCACGGCGCGTTCTCGGCGACGCGGTCCGCAGTCGAGCCCAACAAGTGATCGCGAACGAAGTGACCTCCGTGACCGAGCACCACGAGGTCATAGTGTCCTTCCGCCGCCACCTGCGAGACGACCTCCGCAGCATGCCCCGGCCTGATTTCCTCTTCGACCTCGCCGATGGTGGCGGCATAGGCCGGGAGCGGGCCTTCGATCGCCAATGCCGTCGGCCGGGCGGCGGTCAGCTCGGCAAGCTCGAGCGCCGTGGCGAAGGCACGGTCGGAGCACTCCGATCCGTCGATCGCGGCCAGGATTCGTTCGAACGGCATCAGCCGCGCGCACCTTCGCCGGCCGGTGCGGGCGGCATCGGCGCCGCTGATTCGGCGCGGTCACGCTCGCGTTCGCGCTCGGCGTGCGGTTGGAAGAATCGTTGCGCGATCGCCGTCGGGACGATTGCCGACAGCACGACGATCGCGATCAGGAGCGAAAACTGCGTGCGGTCGATGATTCCGGCATTCAGCCCGTAGAGCGAGCTGATCGTCCCGAACGTGAGGCCGGTCGACATCAGGAGGGTCGTGAACACGGCATGGGGCGCCGTGTAGCGGCGCGCAAGCGGATAGACACCGATCAATTTCGGCACCATCTTCCCTGCGAAGAGCATCCCGAGAATGCCCAGGTTGGCCCAGAGGGCGGCGGCGGAGACGCTCATCCCGCCCTTGAGGAAGAAGAAGGGCGTCAGGAATGCGAACGCCACGACACGCATCCGCTCTTGTTCCTGACGGTGTTGAGCGTAGTGGTTGCTCATGACCAGGCCGAGGATGAAAGCAGGCAGCACAGCGTGCGAATGCGCCCGCTCGCCTAGCCACATCAGAAGGAAGAGGGAGGCGAAGATCAGCTTGATCTCTGGCTCGATCACCCGGTCGCCATAGCGGGGAAAGAACCAGTGCGAGAGCTGGGGCAGGCCGAGGACGAGAGCCGCCGCTACGGCGACGAAGGGGACGATCCAGATCGTCGGCTTGATGAAGAGGATCGATAGGGCGGTCGCCGTACCGAAGTCGGTGACGAAGGTCGCCGACATCAGCCGTTTACCCACAACCGCCTGGTTGAGGCCGGTCTCTACGAGCACGGCATAGACGACGGCGAGGCTCGTCGTCGAAAGAGCGATCCCCGCGATCTCCGCCTGACGGTGGTTCCAGCCGAGCCCGTAGTAGGCGAGCAGCCCGACCGCAACGAACGGGGCGAAGAAGCTGACGAAGCCAATCGAGAGCGACGCTCGCCACTCGCGCCGGAACTGAGGCACGTCGACCTCTGCTCCGGCGAGAAAGGTCAAGACGATGCCCGCAAACGTGCCGATGAAGTTGAGCCAGCCGGGAACGTCGAGACTGAAGACGTTGCCGACCACCACACCGAGGAACAGCTCGACCAGCGCGACTGACAACCCGACCTCGACCGAGATCATCGAGGCGACGAGGATCGTCACTGCGAGAACGGCGGCTATCGCGATGCTGCTCATCCCTACCTCGTGCGGAGACGTCAGAGGTAGAGGCCATCAGCTCCCTCGGAAGGGGGCGGTTAGGCGCGAGCCTCATCGCGCTTACGGCGCACTCACTATAGCCCCGCTGGGAGCGCTGCTAGGGCGCGGTGCGGTCGTTCGCGACGAACGCCGCGTACGTGACCGGCATCAGCTGCTCGAGGAAGCGCTCGCAGGCCTCTGCATACCGGCGGATCTCGCGCTGCGCCGTCTCCGAGTTGCGCAGCGAGACGAAGTTCATCAGCGCGCGCGCGTTGACCGTCCAGTAGAACTCGGTGTAGGCGCCGACCGGCAGCACCGCGCGGGCGATCTCCCGGGCGACGCCGAGTTCGACGAGCTGCTCGTAGGCAAGATACGCCGCCTCGTAGACCGCCTGCATCTTCTGGCGGGTCGCCTCGGCGATCTCCTCGCCGACCGGCTCGAAGGAGTAGGAGCCGGGCTTGCCCACCTGGGTGCGGACGTCGGCAGCGTCGGGGACGTAGAACTCGTCGGTCGCGCGCGCGTAGCGCATCGAGAACTCGTTGAACGAGCCGATCCGGTGCCGGAACCATTCGCGCGCGACGAAGATCGGAGTGCGCACGTGGAAGCGGAAGGAGTTGTGCTCGAACGGCGTACCGTGCCGCTCGCGCATCAGGAAGCGGATCAGGCCCTCGTCGGCCTCGTCCATCTCCTCGCGGCGCCGCGCGAAGCTGACCCGGGCTCCGTTCACGACCGAGAGGTCATCGGCCATCGCACCGTCGAGCCGGACGAAGCCATGGTCGAGGACGCGGACGGTGTTGTCGGGTATCACTTCAGGCGTAGTGATGGCCACGCGGGCGAGTGTACCGGGGGCATATGTCGGAACCTCCGGCTGGTCCTACCCGACCTGGCGCGGAGGTTTCTACCCCTCCGATGCGCGCCCGAAGAACTTCCTCCGCCACTACGCCGAGCGGCTCACCTCGGTCGAGCTGAACACCAGCGCGTACCAGCTTCCCTCCGAGGAGCACTTCACCGGCTGGGCGGAGCAGGTTTCAGCCGGCTTCTGCTTCGCGGTCCGAATGCCCCGCCTGATCACCCACGCCTCGAGACTCGGACTCGTGGGCACCTTCTGCGAGCGGGCCCGGCTGCTGGGCGCCAGGCTCGGCCCGATGCTCGTCGTGCTCGACCGCAAGCGAGACGACGGCTTCCTCATGCTGCTGCGGGACTCGCTCGACCCCGACCTCGAGGTCGCGTTCGACTTTCGCCACGAGTCCTGGGCCGGGGCCGAGGTGCCGGTGCGCGTGAACTCGCTCGAGGCCGACGCTCCCTTCCGCTACCTACGGCTGCGCGAGCCGCCCTATGACCAGGCCGCGCTCGCCGGCTGGGCCGCGCGCCTACGCCCGCTGCTCGACGAGGGCGTGCGCGTCTACTGCTACTTCAAGCACGAGGACGACCCCAGAGGCGCCCTGTACGCGGAGCGGCTGCTGGAGCTGCTCGGTTCGTAAAGGACAGCCACGGCAGGCCGCTCCTGTGGCACATCATGAAGTACTACTCGCACGTCGGGCACCGAGGGCTCGTCCGGGGCGGCGGCAGCGTCTGGCAAATGTGGGACGAGCCGGAAGCGGCTCGGGCCGAGCGCTGATGGTCAACCTCGAGCTCGGTGCGACCGGCCGAGGCCCTCGAGGTGCTCGCGCTCGGCGCGCACTCGGACGAAGGACACGGTCTCGCCGAGGCGTTCTACGGGCGCAAGCTCGTTCTCTGATCTGCGAGCTCCGCGATCTGCTCGACGGCGTAGCGAAGCTCGTCGTCGGTGTTGAAGAAGTGCGGCCCGAGCCGCAGGCCCACGTCCGGCCGGTGGTCGCAGAGGATCCCACGCGCAGCGAGCTCCTCGTCGACCCGCTCGGCCTCCGGCGCCCGCACGACGACGGTGCCCCCGCGCCGGGCCGGGTCGCCCGGGCTGCCGACGGGAAAGCCCGCCTCCTCGAGTAGCTCGATCAGCAGCGTCGTCTGCTCGACGGACCGCTCGCGAATCCGGTCGACGCCGACCTCCTCGATCACGTCGTAGCCGGCGGTCGCGGCGTAGAGCGCAGGCACGTTCGGCGTGCCGGTGAGGAACCGCGCCGCGCCCTCCGCGTAGTCCTGCTCCGGCTCGAAGTCGAACGGCCGCGCATGGGCCTGCCAGCCCGTGAGGCCGGGCTCGAGGACGGAGGCGAGGTCCGGCCGGACGTACAGCCACCCCGCGCCGGGTCCGCCACAGAGCCATTTGACCGAGCCGCCGACCGCGAAGTCCACCCCGAGTGCGGTCACGTCGAGAGGCACCGTCCCGACCGACTGGTACGCGTCGAGCACGACCAGGGCGCCGTGATCGTGCGCGCGCTCGACGATCGCTTCGACGTCCTGGATCTCGCCCGTCTTGTAGAGGACGTGCGTGACCGGCACGAGCAAGGTCCGGTCGTCGATTGCCTCCACGACACCCTCGTCGTCGGCCGCCACGAGGATGTCCGCGCCCCGCTCGGCGTGTGCCTGGTAGAGGTAGCGAACGGAGGGAAAGTTGCCCTCCTCGTAGACGATCCGGCGGCGCGGACGGTCGAAGCGGAAGCACGAGAGCACGACCGCCTCGGCGATCGTCACGTTCTGGTGCATCGAGACCGTCCCGGCCGGCGCGCCGATCAGGCGGCCGATCTGGTCGCCGACGGTCAACGCCATCTCCCACCAGCCCTCGCCCCAGGCCCGGATACCTCGTGTCTTCCAGACGTGCGCGTACGCGAGGACGCGATCCTCGGCCGCCGCGGGCATCGCGCCCAGCGAGTGATTGATCAGGTACGTCGTCTCCGCGAGGATCGGAAAGCGCTCGCGGTACTCGGAGAGCTCTGCCACCGGCCGCGAGTATAGGGACGTCACCGAGGCGAACCTGGTCCCCCGAACGAGTGATTCGCCGGCCAGATCCCCTTTAGGGGTGATAACGGCGCCTCCCCCCGCGAATACGGTCGAGTCAGGACGATTTGCGGCCCGCGCCCAGCGCGGAAAGGGGAGAGGAATGCGGACGAGCGAGAGCGGCGGTACCGGTCAGACCCGTTCGAGCGGGCTCTGGGGCACAGGGCGCGGCGGACGGGGCGCCGACAGGCGCAATGCCACGCCGAAGCGTGGCCTCCTGGCTCTCGTCGTTGTCGCCCTCGCGGTCCCGCTTGCAGCGAGCGCCGGCTCGGACAAGCGGGACGCGGGCGTCGACAGCTACCTCGCCCCGGCGTTGCAGGCGGTGGCGAGCTCGACCCCGAACGCGGACGTGCGGGTGATCGTCCACAGCGACCGCGGCGCGGGCAAGGCGCAGGGCGCCCTGGACGAGTTCGCCGACCACGACAGCACGCGGCTCCCGATCGTCGATGCCGCGGCCGGGGCGGTTCGGGCCGGGGACCTGCCTGACCTTGCCGACTCTTCCGGCCTCGTGATCGTTCCCGACACGCCCGTCGCCCTCGACGGGCTGCACGGTTTCAAGGACACCAAGGAGAAGAGGAAGGTTCCGAGGGGCCACGGCCCGCAGGACTTCACCCCGAGCGACCTCTGGACCTCGGCCGTCGGCGTCGACACTCTCTGGCCCGTCCTGCCCGGCGCGCACGCGGAGATCGCGGCCGGCAAGAGGAATCCGTCCATCGCCTTCGTCGATTCCGGGATCGACGCCTCGCGGAGCGACTTCGCCGGCCGCATCCGCGCGCAGGTGAACATGATCTCCCTGACGGGGAACTCGGCGGGCGACGGACGCGGTCACGGCACCTTCGTGGCCGGCCTGGCCGCCGGCTCCGCCGACCGGCATTCGGGCGCGGCGCCGACCGCGGGCATCGTCTCGATCGACGTGATGGACGACCAGGGCATGGCGCGCACGAGCGACGTGATCGCGGCCGCCCAGTGGATCCTCCGGAACAAGCAGCAGTACGACATTCGCGTCGCGAACTTCTCGCTCCACTCGGCGACTCCGAGCAGCTTCCGCTGGGACCCGCTCGACAAGGCGGTCGAGAAGCTCTGGTTCGGCGGCGTCGTCGTCGTCACCTCCTCGGGCAACTACGCCGAGAACGGAAAGGAGTCCGACGTCGAGTTCGGCCCCGCGAACGACCCGTTCGTGATCACGGTCGGCGCGCTCGACCTCCACAACTCGACCAGCCCCGACCGCGCCTCGGTCACGCCGTGGTCGACGTGGGGATACACGCACGACGGCTTCGCCAAGCCCGAGCTGAGCGCCCCGGGTCGGGATCTCGTCGGACCGATTCCCGCGGGATCGACGCTCGCCGAGGAGCGCCCGTCACAGGTCGTCCACACAGCCGACGGCACCTACATGAAGCTCTCCGGGACGTCCTTGTCCGCGCCGATCGTCTCCGGGATCGCGGCCGACCTGCTCATGCTGCGGCCCAATCTCACCCCCGACCAGGTCAAGGGCGCCCTGATGGTGGCCGCCCGGCCGGTCCGGCACGCGACCTTCCACTCGGCGGGAGTCGGTGAGGTCTTCGCGCCCGGCGCGCTGGGCTCAGACTCGCCTCCGAACCCGAACCGAGCACTGAACGCCTTCGTCGATCCGGACGGCGGGGACGGGCCCGCGTTCGACGAAGCCGCCTGGCTCGCGGCGGCGCAGGCATCGCCTGCCTGGGACGAGGTCTCCTGGCTCGACGGCTGGGAGGACGTGGCCTGGTCGCTCGTCTCCTGGCGCGACGTGTCCTGGAGCGACGTCTCGTGGAGCGATGTGTCCTGGAGCGACGTGTCTTGGAGCGATGTCTCCTGGACGGACGTCTCCTGGTCGGACTCGGTCTACGGCGACGTCGCTCCCGACTAGCTCAACCGCTTTAGTAGGCGAAGCGCCCGCTGGTCCCACGGCACGCGGTGCGTGACGCCTGCCTCGGCGAGCCCGTCGCGATTGGCGAGGTACCAGTCGTAGGTCTCGCAAAGCCCCTGCTCGTTCGAGAGCCGCGGGCGATAGCCGAGCAGGCGCTGCGCCTTCGAGACGTCCACGAACGAGTCTCGGTGCGCCGTGCGGTAGTGCCACTCGGCCAGGGGTGAGAGGCGCGCCAGCTCGAGCGCGCGCAGGCTCAGCTCGGCGGGCCGCGCGGGCACAGGCCGCAGGCGGCTGGCCGAGCCGGCGTGGTCGATCAACGCCTCGAGGTCCGAGCGGACCGTGCCGAACCCAGTTGCGCCCACGTTGAAGGTCTCGCCGGCAACGTCCGCCGTGCCCGCGCTCACGGTCGCCTCGACGAGATCCTCCACGGCGAGGAGCTGGTAGCGGTTCGAGCCGTCGCCCAGGACCGGGATGCGGCGGCCCTCACGAATCCAGTCAAAGAGGATCTCGAAGACGCCGAGCCGCTCGGGGCCGATGAAGGTCTTCGGTCGCAGGACGACGACCTCGAGCCCCCGCCGCCCGGCGCGGCGGGCAACGCGCTCAGCCTCGATCTTCGACTCGCCGTAGTCGCCGACCCCGACGAGCGGCGCGTCCTCGCGGAGCGGGTGATGCTTCGGAATCCCGTAGACCGCCGTCGAGGAGATCTGCACCGCTCGGCCCACGCCGGCCTCGAGCGCCGCAGCGAACGTGATGCCGGTGCCGTCGACGTTCGCGGATCGAATGGCGTCTCGCGAGGCCTGAATCGGTAGCGCCGCCGCGGCGTGGATCAGCACGTCGGCGCCGCCGACGAGGCGGGCGGCCGCCGAGAGGTCGCGCACGTCGCCGCGCAGCTCCTCCACCTCGCGCTCGAGCTCGGCGTCGTCGAGGGGCGCGAGGTCGAGCGTCCGCACGTCGTGCCCGTCGGCGAGCAGCCGCCGTGCCAGGTGCAGGCCGAGGAAGCCCGCGCCGCCGGAGATCGCCCACCGCATGCGGCTCACGCTAGCGGGAGGACTCTGGCCGCGACGGCCGAACTGGACCGGTCCGTGGCCCGCAGATCCGTCGCCCTGTGCGCGGCCGTGGTGACGGCGTTCGCCTTCGCCGCGGCAGCAAACGCCTCGAACCCCCAAATCGCGGGGCTCCAGGTCGCCCTGCGCGCATACGGGCTCTACAACGGCCCGATCGACTCGATCGCCGGGCCTGGGACGGTGCGGGCGACGAAGGCTTTCCAGCGCCGCGCCGGCCTTGTGCCGGATGGCCGGGCGGGCCCTGCGACGCGGCGCGCACTGGGTCCGCTGGGCCAGCCGCTCTTCGGTCGCCGGACGCTGCGCCGGCGGATGTTCGGCTGGGACGTGTCCGTGCTGCAGTTCATGCTCGCCCGGCGCGGCGCCCTCGTTCCGGTCTACGGCTACTTCGACGGTGCCACCGAGCGCGCGCTCAGGAGCTACCAGCGCGGACGACGGCTCGCCGCGGACGGCATCGCCGGGCGGTTCACCCTGACCGCCCTGGCCCGAGGCCGGCCGGCGGTGTCGCTCGTCCGCCGGAGGATCCGCCCCGCACGGACGATTCGCCGCACGCCGACAGGCGTCCGCAGCCTGCTCGCACACTGGGCGCGCATCTACAGCATGGATCCGGGGCTCGTTCGCGCACTCGCCTGGATGGAGTCGGGCTACCAGACCGGCCTCGTCTCCTCGGCCGGGGCTCGCGGCGTAATGCAGGTGCTGCCGGTGACGAGGGACTACGTGGAGACGGTGCTGCTCCGCAAGCGCGTGCCGCACACGGTCAGCGGGGACATCCAGGTTGGAGTCGTCTTCCTCCGCCAGCTCTTGCGTGAGTTCCGCGGCAGCGAGCGGAAGGCGCTCGCCGGCTGGTACCAGGGGCCTGCGTCCGTCCACCGGAACGGGCAGTACCGGGGCACGCGGCTGTTCGTCGCGAACGTGCTCGCGCTGCGGACCCGCGGCGTCTAGCGTCCCTGCTGGGCGAGCGGCGGCCGCGACACCGGCTGCGGAGGAGGCTTCGAGTCGACCAGCACCGCTGCGGCCAACAGGATCGCCATCCCGACCGCGCTCTCCCCGGCCAGGCTGCGAGGCAGGGACGCGAACAGCGGCGCGCCGCGCTCCAGCCTCGGACGCACGAGGAAGTGGTGTGCGGCTCCCCAGAGCAGCGCAAGCGAGACCAGCGCGAGCTTGACCAGCAGCACCTGGCCGTAGCGCTCGCCCCAGAGATCGTCGAGCTGCGGCAACCGCAGCACGCTGAGGTAGATCCCCGCGCCGAGGATCACCACGATCAGACCGGACGCGAGGCGCGAGAAGCGCAGGAAGGCGCGCCGGCGCAGCTCGGGCTCGAGCGGCCAGACCACGAACGCGAGCTGCACGAGGCCACCGACCCAGAGCGAGGCGGCCGTGAGGTGAGCCCAGTCCGCGAGCTGGGAGAGCCAGGTCGAGCCCGCATCGGCCGCGGAGTGCCCCGAGAGCGAGAGGCCCGAGGCGAAGCCGAGCGACAGGGCGAAGGCCGGCCAGAGCAGCCAGACCCGGTCGGTCAGCCAGGAGAGGAACACCAGCGCGCTCACGAGCGCAAAGCCGAGGGTCATGGCGACGAAGGCCGTCCCGAAGCGCGTCCCGTTCGCGACGGGGGCGAGGTCGCCGTAGAGGAACCTCCCGAAGGGCAGCTGAAGCGCGTCCTCGGCGCGCAGCAGGAAGGCGACGATCCCGACCTCGATCGCGCCCACCGCCCCGACCCCGAGCACGCGGTAGAAGCGGCGCTCCGTCTCCGGACGAAGAGGCCCGCGGAGGACGAGCAGGCGGAAGCCGAGCCCGCCGGCGAGCAGCGCCAGCGACAGGAAGTAGAGCCACCGCACCACGTGCTCCTCCGTCGTCGGCCCAGAGGCGCCGAAGGCCTCCGTGGCCGGCGGCGCGCGATGACGGACGCCGAAGGTGAAGACGCCGCTGATCACGTGCCCGTCCGCGGAGATCGCGCTCCAGCGGACCGTGTACGCCCCGCGCGGCAGCGCACCTACCGGTACGACGATCACCCGCGTGTCCGACCCTGCCCGCGTCGTGCCCGAGACGACCCGTCCCTTGGCGGTGTAGACGCGAATCCCGTTCGGCAGCGCCTTCACGCTCTGGTCGAAGCGCAGGCGGACGAGCTGCGGCGAGCTCGTCAGACGCTGCTGAACCTCCGGGCTCGTCTGAATGAGGGTGGCGTGCGCCGAGGCCACACCCGGAAGGACGAGCGCTGCGAGAGCGGCTACTAGAAGGCTCCTCACCGGTGCTGCTCCCCGGCAAGCGGCGAGAGGTGCCCGAAGATCGGGGCCACGTCGCGGTCGGAGTACAGAAAGACGGAGATTACGACGAACGTGATCGCGAATCCCGAGCTCCACACGGGCGACCGGCGACGGAAGGCGCCGATCAGCGGGAAGAGGGCTCCGATCAGGGCCGTCCACCCCAGGATGTGGTGAAGGAAGGCGGCTCGTGAGAAGAGCCAGCCGTTCTGCTCGTGGACGAGGATCGCCACTCCCGAGACCACGAGAGCCAGCGGCATCGCCAGCCTCCAGGCCACGTTGTGCAGCTTCCCGCGCACGAGGCCGAGCTCGGCCGCGCCGGCCAGCATCATCGTCTGGGCCCACGCCCCGTGGGCGACCATGTGGACCGTCGAGTTGGTGTAGAAGACCATCACCGGCCACATCAGCACGCCCATCAGGAACATCAGGCTCGGCCAGAGGTAGGCCCGCCAGGGGCGCCGGCTCCAGACCTCGTCGCCGACGAGAGCCCGCGCGAGCAGACACAGCCCGAGCAGCAGGAAGCCGGTCGCAAACATCCAGTGGACGTGTTCTGCAGGCGGCTCCATCAGCGGTCCTCGGCCTCGAGGTCCTCGATCACGCCCGGCGCGACGAACAGCGCGAAGACGACGCCGACCAGGACGGTCAGGAGCGGCGGCTGGACGAGCAGCCACCAGAAGCCCTGGTCGTGCGGATGCAGCAGCGTGATTCGGTACGGCTGCAGGAATGCCCAGCAGACGCCGCCGAGCATCGTAAGCGGCCCAAGCGCCGCGACGGCTCTCGCGCGGAGCGACCGGCGGCGCGTCGCCACCCGCTCGGTGATCAGTTGCGTGCTCATCTCCACCTCCCCGGAGTCAGGACATCGACACGGGGCCCACGGGCGCTGGGCGTTGACCGCGGGCTAGGCGGGAACGGGCGGCGGCCGGCTCTCGAAGGCGAGGCCGAAGAGCTTGCGTGGAGGTGCGACGGCGGTCTCGGTGCGCTGGCTGCGCGGCGGCGGCAAGGCGGTGCCGATCCGCCCGGCCCGGGCGCAGGTGTCCTTCGCGTAGCGCTCGTATGCCCTCAGCCAGGAGGCGACGGCGCTCCAGGCGAGCGCGACGAGCACGGCGAGCACCGCGAAGACAGGGAGCGCCGAGCTGTGGAGCCACGGCGAGAGCAGCGGCCAGCGTCCGACGGACGCCTGCTCCGCGTCTTGCTGAACGAGGTAGAAGAGCGAGGTCGCGAGGAAGGCGGCGAGCCAGAGCCGCGGCGAGAGGTCGAGGCGTACCCGAGGCGCGGGGCCAGGACGAGTGCCGACCTTTGCCAGCACACGTCTTCCCGCCCGCGCGGCTGCGTGGGCGCGCACGAAGCGCCAGGCCAGGCGCGCGAACAGGAGCGCGACACCGAGCTTCACCGCGGCGAGCAGGAACGGGTAGTAGTCGGCGCCCGCGTAGCTGGGCGAGGCCACATGGCGGCCGACGTCCAGGCGGTGCGTCAGGCTCCGGCCGACGAGCTCCGCAATGAGCGCGAGCAACGCAAACGCCAGTCCGGCGAATAGGCGCTGATGACGCCTCGCGCGCTGCATCGCCTCAAAGTGTGCCTCAGACGGCACACCGAGTCCAAACGGAACCGATCTAGCCCAGGATGGTCAGGTTCCAGCGAGGCTCCGACGGGCGGTCGAATCCCAGCAGCAGGATGCGCTGCCACTGGCCGAGGCTGAGCGTGCCCCCACGGAACGGAATCTGCTCGCTGCGCGGGCCGAGCAGCAGGCAGAGGAGCCGCTCGCGCTCGGGCTCATCCTGCGGCACGAGGCGGGTGAGCAGGTCCTCGAGATCGGCGAAGAAGCCGCTTTCCCGCTCCTGAACCCGGACGAGCGCGATGTCGTCGAGCGGTGAGATGTAGGCGATCCCACTCCCGTGTCCGGAGCGCGAGAGCTCTCGCTTGACCTCGTTGGTGATGTCGAGCACCGTCAGCGACGGGAGCGCCGAGGCGATCGAATAGGGAACCTCGACGCTTGTCATGCCGGAGCCTTGTATCGCCTGCGCGATTTCATTCCGCCGGGCAGACGGGCGGTGGTCCCCAAGCTGAACGCGGAGCGTGTCATGCTCTTGTGACTTCCCTCGGAAGCCGGAAGCTCACATTCTCCCTGGCCACCTCGACCTCCCCCAGCTGGTCGAAGCCCAAGGAGGCGAGACCGCGCAGGACGAGGGCGACGAGCTCCTCCGGTGTGGAGGCGCCCGCGGTCAGGCCCACGGTCTCGTGCCCGGCCAGCAGGTCGGGGTCGAGGCCGCTCTCGCCGTCGATCAACCGCGCAGTCGCTCCATGGCGCTCGGCCACCTCGACGAGCCGGCGCGCGTTCGAGCTCGTGTCCGAGCCGATGACGAGGATCAGTGTCGCCCCTCCCTGGGCGAGCGCCTTGACCGCGTCCTGTCGGTTCTGCGTCGCGTAGCAGATGTCGTCCGCGGCGGGCCGGCGCAGGTCGCCGAAGCGCTCGCCGAGCGCGTCCACGGTCTCGGCGACGTCGTCGAGCGACAGCGTGGTCTGGGTGATCACCGCGATGGGCTTGCCGCCCGAGTCCAGCTTCGCCGCATCCTCGGGCGACTCGATCACCACGGTGTGATCCGGCCGCTCCCCGCGCGTCCCGATCACCTCGACGTGGTCGGCATGGCCCACGAGGGCTACCAGGTGGCCGCTGTCGGCGTAGCGCCGGGCCTCGGCATGCACCTTCGAGACGAGCGGGCAGACTGCGTCCACGACGACGAGGCCGCGGCGCTCGCAGTTCTCCCGCACCGACGGCGCCACGCCGTGGGCCGAGAGCACGCAGATCGCGCCCGCGGGGATGTCGTCCTCGTGGTCGACGAACACGGCGCCGAGCCGCTCGAGCCTCCTGACCACGTGGTCGTTGTGGACGATCTGGTGGCGCACGTAGACCGGCGGCCCATGCTTGTCGAGCAGGATCTCGACGATCTCGATCGCCCGGTCGACGCCGGCGCAGAACGAGCGCGGGGCGGCGAGCAGGACCTGGCCTACGCGGACCACCCCTTCGCCGCGGCGCCGAGCCGGTCGAGCGCGCGCTTGGCGTCGGCGGCCGCCCGGGCAAAGCCTCGGGGCTGCCGCGCGAACGCGCGGACCATGCCAAACCAGTCGTACGTTCCGGCCAACGTCAGCGAGTCGGCAAGGCCGTTCAGCTGGCGCTCGGGCGTGTCGCTCACCGCGCGCAGCACGCCGTGCAACCGCCCGGTGCGGGCCAGGCGCCCGCTCTCCATGTCGACCGCGTCCGCTCCTGTCAGCTCGTGCAGGCGCCGCCGCTCGCTCGGGTCGTCGACGACCTCGTCGGCTGCGAGCATCGTCGCAGCCTCTGCTCCGGATACACCCAACGGCTGGCCCTCCCAGAGCACCGTCCCCTCGGCGTCGACCACGCGCGTCGCGTCGAGGACAGTCCCGATCGCGAGCCCGTCGCGCAGCGCTCCGGCAATGCCGAAGGAGACCACGGGTCCTTCCGGTACCCCGCTCGACGCGCCGAGCCCGACGAGCGCCGTGCGGGCGCCGGCGCGGCGGGCGACCCGCCGCTCCGCCGTCGTGGCGCAGGCGAAGGTCACCCCGTCAGCGTCCATGCCATGCTGCGAACGCTCTCCCGCATGCTCCCGGCCGCCTCGAACGCCGCCGACGGCTCGAAGCCGGAATGGATCGCGCAGTGCTCGCAGCGCGCGTCGTTGCCTGGGCCGTACTCCTCCCACTCGATCCCGTCCAGCAGCGCCTCGTAGGTCGGGAAGATCCCGTCGGTGAGCAGGTAGCACGGGCCCTTCCAGCCGTACGGGTTGCGCGTGATCGAGCCCCACGGTGCGCAGGGGAGCTTGCGGTCGCCGGCGAGGAAGTCCTGGTAGATCGGGCTTGCAAGCCACCGATAGCCGCTGTCGCGCGCCGCCGAGCGGATGATGCGGAACTTCTGCTCGTGCTCGGACCGCGTCATGGTCAGGTTCGGGTCGATCTGCGAGTACTGGTAGCCCGGCGCGACGA
Source organism: Gaiellaceae bacterium (assembly GCA_036265535.1). Taxonomy (GTDB): domain Bacteria; phylum Actinomycetota; class Thermoleophilia; order Gaiellales; family Gaiellaceae; genus AC-32. The sequence goes on from DATAOV010000064.1 coordinate 26,902, forward strand.
GCATGCCGTCGATCCCGACCTCGTCGGTCAGGTAACCCATCATCTGGATCACCTCGTCCGGGTCGGTCTCCTTGAAGATCGTCGTGTTCGTGGTCACCCGGAAGCCGCGCTCGCGGGCCTTGCGGATCGCGTCCACCGCGATGTCCCAGAGCCCCGGGTAGTCGCAGATGTAGTCGTGGATCTCGCGCATGCCGTCGAGGTGCACGACGAAGGTCAGGCGCTTGTTCGGCGTGAAGACGTCGAGGAACTGCTCGAGCCGCAGCGCATTCGTGCAGAGCTCGATGGTCTTGTTCAGCTCGAGGAAGCCCGCGACCACGTCCTCGATCCCCTTGAAGACGAGCGGCTCGCCGCCGCAGATCGAGACGACGGGGGCCGGGCACTGCACGCCGGCGTCGATGCACTCCTCGACCGAGAGGCGGGCCTTGTTCGACTCGTACTCGCGGATCTTTCCGCAACCGATGCAGGCGATGTTGCAGGCCAGGGTCGGTTCGAGCATGAGGACGAGCGGATAGCGCTCGCCCTTGCGCTGCTGCTGGGTCACGTACTTGGCGATCTGGACGGTCGGGGCGAGCGGAAACTTCATCGACTGAGCCTTTCTCGTAGACGGCCGAGGGCAAGCAGCGGGAAGTGCAGTCGGTACAAGTGGTACCTGATCATGAAATCAAGCGGGAACCCAGTGCCGGTGAACTGCTGCTCCTCCCAGTCGCCGTTTCCTTGCTGTGCGTTGCAGAGCCACTCGGCCGCGCGCCGGGCGGGCCGGCCCTGCGCCTCGTTTGCAGCGACGTAGGCTAATAGCGCCCAGGCCGTTTGGGAAGGAGAACTCGGGCCTCGCCCGCGCCAGGCGGGGTCGGCGTAAGAGCGGACGTCCTCGCCGAAGCCGCCGTCGTCGTTCTGCACCCAGTCGAGCCAGGCGACCGCGCGGCGCATTGCGGGGTGCGTCGGCTCGATGCCGCAGGCCTCGAGCGCCGGGATCGCCGCCGCGGTGCCGTAGATGTGGTTAACCCCCCAGCGCCCGAACCACGAGCCGTCCGCCTCCTGCTCGGCAAGGAGCCAGTCGAGGCCGCGCCGCACCTCGTTCTCGTACCCGTGCTCCTGGACGAGGGCCTCGAGCGCGTGCGCAGTGACGTCGGCGGTCGGCTCGTCGGTCACCTTGCCGAAGTCGCAGAACGGAAGCTTGTAGAGCCAGAAGGCCTCGTTGTCGACGTCGAACGCTCCCCAGCCCCCGCTGCGCGACTGCATCCCGGCCGTCCAGGCGAGGCCGCGGTCGACCGCCTCGCGGGCTCGGTGGCAGCGCCGCAGCGCGAGCGCGACAACGGCGGAGTCGTCCACGTCCGGGTAGAGGTCGTTCTCGAACTCGAAGGCCCAGCCGCCCGGGGCGAGCTCGGGGCGCCGAACCGCCCAGTCGCCTGCGACCGTCACCTCCTCGTGCTCAAGCCATTCGGCCGCGCGCACGAGCGCCGGGTGCTCCGGCCCGAGGCCGGAGTCACGGAGCGCGAGGACGGCGAGGCCCGTGTCCCAGACGGGCGACTGGCAGGCCTCCGGGCGCAGGCGGTCGCCGTCGTCGATCGTGAACCCTTCCCAGCCCGCGACCGCTCTGCGCAGCGTCTCGTCCTCGAAGCCGTGTCCGAGGGCAACGAGCATCAGGATCGACCAGACCCAGGGCGGCTGGATCCCACCCCACGAGCCGTCCGCCTCCTGGTGGGCCCGCACCCAGCCCTCGGCCTCCCGCAGCGCGGCGCGGCGCAGGGACGATGGCCGCGGCGGCGGCTTGCTCTTGCCCGGACGCGCGCCGATCTCGCGCAGGTCGATCGGTGCCGGCCGCACCGGACGCAACGCCCGACAGGCCGCGAGCGGGACGAACGTGCCCCGCGCCCAGCAGGAAAAGTCGTAGATCGAGACCGGTCCGGACGGCGGCAACAGCACCAGCTCGACCGGTATCGGCGTGATCCGCTGCCACGGCCACTGGCCGAGCAGGGCCAGGAAGCACTTGGTGAAGATCCGGCTGCGCGGGATCCCTCCCCGCGAGCGGATGAACTCGCGCGCCTCGTGCCCGGGGTCGACGCCGGCGAGCTTCAGCGCCGCGTAGGCCTCGATCGAGGTCGAGAGGTCGGGCGGCCCCTCGAACCAGATCGACCAGGTCCCGTCGTCTCGCTGCCGGGCCAGCAGCTCGTTCGCGATCTTGCGGTCGAGCTCCGGGGTGCGCAGGCCGAGGACGTGGTGCCAGAAGAGGTGCTGGGCGATCATCGTCGCGTTCGACTCGAGCTCACCGACCCAGTAGCCGTCGGGGTGCTGGAGCTCGAGGAGGCGCTGAGTGGCGGCGTCGATGGCCGCGTCGAGGCGTGTGTCGATCCTCTCCGGCGCAACCGTCACGCTGCCACCTCCTGGCGCGTCGAAGTCAGGGCCTGCGCCGCCGCGACACCGCTTCGCACCGCGCCTTCCATCGTCGGCGGCCAGCCTGTTCCCGTCCACGCCCCCGCGCGCGTGACGTTCGGCCTCGACGTCCGCGGCCCGGGCCGGTGCTGCTCGCTGCCGGGGCGGACCGCGATCGTCGCCTCCGGCTCTCGGCTGACCCGCGACCAGAGCAGCTCGGCTGGGCCGAGCCGGTCGACGAGCTCACCAGCGATCAGCTCGACGAGCTCGCGACCACGCAGTGCCTCGAGCTCAGGCGCGCCGCTCGAGACGACGGTCAGGTACTGGCCGGTCTCGGGCTCGTGTCCGGTCAGCCGCCCGCGGTCGAAGACCCAGTGCGCCGGGCTGTCGAGCAGCGCCGCGAGCGGCTCGTACAGCAACCGACGGTCGTAGAGCAGATGGACGCTCACGATCGGGGAGTACCGGAGCTGCGGCTCGGGCTCACCCAGGAGGCGGGCGCTCTCCTCGGGTGGCACTGCGACGACGATCGCATCCGCCTCGAGCGCGTGCAGGTCGTCGAGTCGCGTGCCGGTGCGGACAGTCGCCCCGGACGCCTCGAGCGCACGGCCCGCCGCCTCCCCGTGCATCTCCCCGAGCGGCCGCAGCGGCAGGAGCAGGTCGGAGGCTCGCCTCCCGGAGAGGAGCGCCGTGCGCACGGTGAAGTCGCCGACCTCCGCGTCCGCCTCCGCGACAGCGAGGTTGAGCGCCGGCCGGACGAACACGTCCCAGAACCGCTCGATCGCGAGCGCCGACTGCCCCCGCCGGCGAAGTGCGTCCGCGAACGTCCCGCCCCCGGAGCTCGCGCTCCAGCGAACGAGCGCGCGCAAGATCCTGATTCGATCGCCGAGGGGCAGGTGGCGGTAACGAATGAGGGCGAGCGCCGAGGGCCGGATCACTGCTCTGCGACCACGCTCGTCGAGCACCGGCAGCTCGAGTGGCTCGCGGCGCAAAGAGCCGCTCTGACCGATCCGGTCGAGGAAGCGCAGGTAGGCCGTGAAGCAGCCGAGCGCGATGTGCTGGCCGTTGTCCGGCGGAGGTTCCGGGTCGCCGTCACGCCTCGGCAGCGTCTGCACGGCGCCGCCGAGTGTCGGCCGCGCCTCGTAGAGGGTGACGTCGTGCCCGGAGTCCACCAGCTCGAGCGCCGCGCTCAGCCCGGCGAGCCCACCCCCGACGACGGCGGCTCTCATCGCAGCAGCCCCGCTCCCACGATCCGCAGCTTGGTCAGCGGCGACAGGCGCAGTGAGCCCTCGAAGACGTCAAACCCGCGCGCTTCGATCCGATCGAGCGTCGCTCCGTAGAGGCCCGCGAAGGTCGCGACACACGCCGCGCTGCGGGAGTCGAGCGAGTCGAGCAGGTGGAGCCCGTCGTCGAGGTAGGCCCGGGCGCGCGAGGCCTGGAACGCCATCAGGGCCCGCCATTCGGCATCGGCCCGGCCGGCGGCGATGTCGTCCTCGGAAACTCCGTAGGCCTCGAGCTCGTCCTGCGGGAGGTAGACGCGGCCGAGCTCCCAGTCCTCACGCACGTCCCGCGCGATGTTGATCAGCTGGAGCGCAACCCCGAGCGTCTCCGCGCGCCCGACCTCGTCCGAGCCGTACACCGCGACGCAGGCGACCCCCACGGCTCCCGCGACCCGGCGGCAGTACCCGAGCAGCTCGTCGAAGTCCGCGTAGCGGCTCTGCTCGGTGTCCTGGAGACCGCCGTCGACGAGATCGTGCAGCGCGCTCCCGGGGATCGGGTAGCGTGAGCGCGCGTCCGATAGCGCCACGAGCATCGCGTCCTCGCCGGGAGGCGCGTCCAAGGCGCCGTGCAACTCGCGGAGCCGCGCCTGCTTCTCGTCGAGGCGCAGCCCGCCGTCCGCCACGTCGTCGACGCGCCGCGCAAACGCGTAGATGGCTGCGATCGCCTGGCGCTTCGGCCGCGGCAGAACCATGATCCCGTAGGCGAAGTTGCGGGCCTCGCGGCGCGTGAGCCGCTCGACCTCCGCATAGGCCGCTTCAACGGTCATCGGATCGCCGCCAGCGCCAACCGCGCCCGCGAGGGGCGAGGGCGTCCGTTGAAGATGTCCCAGTCGGCGCGCTCGAGCGCCTCGAGCGCCGCGACCCCACCGCGCCCGAAGAGCGCGACCGCCCGGCCGATGCGACCGCCGAGCCGCCGCCCGAGGTTCTCGCCCGGGTCGGAGAGCAGCCCGCGGGCACGCTCCGCTTCGAACTCCAACAGGGTCCGGAGGGGTGCGTTCGGCGTCGCCAGCTCAGTGACGCCGAAGCGCCAGCGGTCCTCGGCGGGCAGGTACACGCGCCCGAGCTCGAGGTCCCGCGGTACGTCCTGGAGGAAGTTGACCAGCTGCAGGCCCGTGCAGACGTCGTCGGAGAGGGCTACCAGGTCGGGCTCGGTCCGCCCGATCACGCCGAGCACGAGCCGCCCGACCGGATCGGCGGAGTGGACGCAGTAGTGCTTCAGGTCGGGCCATGTCTCGTACTCGGACACCCGCTGGTCCATCCGATTGGCCTCGATCAGGCGCAGGAACGGCTCGCGCGGCAGCCCGCACGCCTGGATCGTGGGCTGCAGCGCCCGCGTCACCTCCCAGGTGGGCTCGCCTCCGTAGCAGGCGTCGACCTCGGCCTCGAGCTCGTCGAGCGCCGCGAGCCGGTCACCCTCGAGCTCGTCGCCGAGCATGTCCACGAGCCGCGCAAAACCGTAGACGGCGCGCAGGTGGGGGCGCAGAGCGCGCGGGAACAGGAGCGAGGCAACCGGGAAGTTCTCCGTGCGTGCGCGGGCTGCCACCGAACTGGCGGAGGCCGGGTCCATGCGCACACCATGGCCCGCGGCGAGCCGCCTCGTCAAACGGCTACGTCGTGGGGCGTGGAGACGGCGGTGACTGCGGGCGCCTCCGCGAGGCGGGATCGCTGCGCCAGACCTGCGTCAGCGAGACGCCGGGCCGGATCCCACGGCGCTCGGCCTCGCCCGCCGGAAGCTCCAAGACGGCGCGCGCGCCGCGGCAGGCAGCGGCCCGCCAGGGGCGAATCTCGGCCGCCACCTTGACGACCCGGTTCTCCTTGTCCACGAACACGGCGTCGATCGCGAAGCGCATGAACGCGGTGTGGATCGACGACGCAGGGCGGAGCAACATGCCCTCACCCTCCGCGAGACCGCTTCGGCCGAGCAGGCCGCGCAGGCGGGCGAACATCGTCTCGGCGAGGAGACAGTGCTCGCAGACGACGCTGCCGTCGTCGTCCGCCAACGCGACCTGTGGCAGAGACCTCATCGGTACCCGACGTGAATGTGGTCGTAGTGGTTGGCCAGCGGGAACGACGGACCGCCGAGCCCCATCAGCGAGATGACCTGTGCCGGCAGCATCGCCCCCGGGAGCATGAGGACGCTGCGCACCGCCTGTTCCGTGATCCCGCCGGGCTGCTGGTGCCCTGTGATCGAGATGTTGTGCACGGCGGCGATGTCAACTGCGCGCCCGTACACGTGCGCCGAGACGACGCCGGGGCGGGCGTACAGCCGGTGGCCCGAGACGAGGCACGAGACCGTGACCTCGCGGTAGGTCTGAGCCAGGTAGAGCATCAGCGCCAGCACCCGCACGTCGACGCGGCCGGCGGCGACGTCCGCCCGCCCGCCCGCGTAAATGTTCAGACGCGCGTCGTGCAGAACGCGGTCCTGCAGGTCGGCCTTCTGCGAGAGCAGGCCGCGCACGAGGCTCGCGAGCCCGACCGCCCGGTAGTAGTCGCGCAGGGCGACGACCCGGTCGGCGAGCGACGTGTTGCTCGAGTACGAGAGGGCGGCAGCCCACGCGTTCGCGCGTCCACCGAGCGAGCTCAGCCGGAAGGCGAGCCCGCGGAGCTCCGCGCGCTTCGCGGGAATGCGGCCGTTGTGGCCGTCCGCCCGTAGCGTGGCGAGCACGAGCGCCCAGTCGACGTGCGCCTGCCGCGAGAAGGCCACGAGCTCACGCGCGAACGCGAGCTGGAGCCGGGCGGCAGGCGGCGTCGGATCGGGAGCCGCGCGATTCAACCAAACGGTCGCGCCGGCGGCTGCGTGCACCTCGGGATCGAGGGCCGGAGCCTTGGGCGCCTTCGGAGCCTTGTGCTTGTGCGAGACCTGCGGGCGCGTCCGCTTCACGCTCGGGCGAGCGACGTGGGTGCGCGAGATCGCGGCCCGCTTGGGGGCGGAAGCCTGCGAGTTCGACGAGCTCGAGAGCGAGGCGTGCGTCGGACGCGAAGTCAGCACCGCCACACGGGGTGCGTCCGCCGCCGGAGCCGGCTCGACCGGCGCAGCGGGCTCCACCGGCGCGGCAGCGTCGCCGTCGTCGACCTGGCCGCTCGACGCGGTGGTCTGCTCGGCCGGAGCGGTCGTCTCGGCCGGGCCCGCCGGGCCCGTCGGCCCGGTCGCGCCGGTCGCGGACTGCACCGCGACGGGAGTCGACTCGTCGTCGGCGAGCATCGACCTCACACCGTTGCCAGCGCCCGCGGAGAGCGCGAGGCCGGCGAAGAAAAGAAGGCTGAAGGACAGCGTGTGCGCGAAGCGTCGCTTGTGGTTCCGCTTCGGCTCCGGCTGCGGTTCCTCGCCCCGCTCGTCCCACTCGTCCCAGGCGCGGCCCCTGCCCAGCACGGTGAGGACAGACCTCGCGAGAGAGATCAGGAGGAGGTGGTGGAGGAGCCGCCTGGTCAGAGAGTTCCGTGGTGGCATTGCCTTGTGCTCCCGTTCGTTGAGCGCCGGTGGGCCGCCACGTCGGCGCGGATCTCTATTGGCATCCGCGGGCCATACGGACTTGAGGGGACTATCGAGTCACCGGGCCGACCCGCCCTCCCCCGAACTAGGGATGTCCACGTGAGATCACCCTTGCGAGGGATCAGTTCGCGGGCCTTTTGGATCGATGATCGCCGCAACTGAGCCATAGGCGGCGCGGCCACGCCGAAACATCCCCCGGAGGTCTCCCCAGCGTGTTCATGCGCATCGCCCGCACCAGCAACCGGCTCTTCCTACACCGCACGCAAGTCCTCCTCCCGGATTTCCCTTTGAGAAATTCGCGCGCTCCCGCGTGCGCATCGATGAGAGAAAGGAGGTGAATCAGATGCTGAGGCTTTTCACCTTCGTGCAGATCGCCGCAGATTCGCTGCGCAGGCGCGAGGAGGGACAGACGATGGCGGAGTACGGCGTGGTTCTCGCCGTGATCACGCTCGCCGTGATCGGTGCCATCACGCTCCTCTCCGACAACGTTCGCAGCGCGATCGAGAACGTCGCGGGCATCCTGCCCGGCTAAGGAACCACCGCTTTTCTCCGGTAGGGGCCCCTTCCCCCGAAGGGGCCCACTCCCTCGAACACACAGGAAAGAAACCCCGTGAATAACACAGAGCGCCGCACAATCGAGCTTCGATCAGAGCAGGGTCAGTCGCTGACGGAATTCGCGTTGGCTCTGCCGATCCTCGCGTTGCTGCTCTTCGCGGTAATCCAGTTCGGACTCGTCTTCAACAATTACGTCACGCTGACGGACGCGACGCGCGCAGGCGCTCGCAAGGCGGCCGTGGGACGTCGCTTGCCCAACCCGGTCAACGCGTGCGTGAGCGCGATTCGGAGCTCCGCAACCGACCTTACGCAGTCCGATCTCTCCACGAGCTGCGTCTCGACCTGGGAGCCCGGCGCCGACGTGAGCGTCACCGCGACGTACCCGTACTCGATCAGCCTCCTCGGCATGGTCGTGAAGTCGGGACGCCTGTCGAGCACAACCACGGAGCGTGTGGAATGAAGACTCGAAACGACCAGGGCCAGGCCACGATCCTGACCCTCGTCTTTCTGGTTGTGCTGCTCGGGATGGCCGCCCTCGTCCTCGACATCGGGTCGTGGTACCGGGCAGACCGGGCCGCCCAGTCGACCGCAGACGCGGCCGCACTGGCAGGCGCGCAGGCGCTGCCTGGAAACGCCTCCGAAGGGACCGCGCTCGCGCAGCAGTACGCGGCGAAGAACGGCGGAATCGGCTCGGGCACCATCGCGATTACCTCGAAGATCGTCTCGAACGACACGATCACCGTCACGGTCAAGCGGCCTGCGCCGGGCTTCTTCTCGAGGCTCTTCGGTGTCAACTCCGTGACCGCAGGTGCCAAAGGGACAGCGCGTTCGGAGGGCGTCTCGTCCGCCAAGTACGTCGCTCCGATCACCGTCCACTACAAGCACGCCCTGCTCAACTGCACAGGGCCTTCCACCCATCCGACGTGCGACCCCACCTTCGACAGTGAGACGACGCTGGATCTCGAGGACCTGCATCAGAAAGGCGGCGGCAACGGGTCGGGCGCCTTTGGCCTCATCAACCTCAACTACGGCGACCCGTCCGGAAACATCGGCGCCGGCACGCTCGCAGACTGGCTCCGCTACGGCGACGAAGACGAGCTCCCGCTCGGTACGTACTACTCGGCGCCGTCGGCGAACTTCAACAACTCGCAGTTTACGAGCTCTCTGGACTTCGTCCTCGGCAAGGAAATTCTCTTCCCTGTCTACCGTCTGCTGACCGGACCGGGATCGAATGCGAAGTACGACATCATCGGCTGGGTCGGCTTCGTCATCACCTCGTACGACAACAGCGGCAGCAACGGGTCGCTTACCGGCCACTTCACCAGCTACGTCGCCGCCGGGGTCCAGGCGACCTCCGGTGGAAACCCCTACTTCGGCGTGCACAAGGTCGAGCTCGTCGACTAACCCCCTCAAGGAGAAAGAGCCACCGCAATGACATATCGAGTGAGAAACATCGGAATCGCCGTCGCGCTGGCCGCCGTCGCGGCTCTTCTGACGAGCTTCTATGTGACGAGCTACAAGCGGCACGTCCAGCGTGGCGAGGACCAGGTGACGGTGCTCGTCGCCAAGAAGGACATCCCTCAAGGCACGCCGGGCATCGAGGCCTCGAAAGACCTCGTCTCCGAGCAGGTGCCACGCCGCAGCGTCGTCCAAGGCGCGATCTCGAGCCCGGACCAGATCCAGAACCTGATCGCCACGCAGAAGACGCTCGAGGGCGAGCAGGTCACGACCCGGCGGTTCAGTCCGGTGGCCCAGAACGGTCCACGGGCCGATCTCAAGGGCAACCTCCGCGCCATGGAGATTCAAGGCGATCTCAACCAGACGCTCGCGGGAACCCTCCGCGACGGTGACCACGTAGACCTCGTCGGAACCTTCAAGTACCACTTCGCCGGCAAGTCCTCTCAGGACAACTTCTCGGCGACACGAGTCGTGTTGCGCAACCTGAAAGTGCTGAAGGCGCCGGTCGGCCCCGCCGCCGGAACCAAGCTGACGAGCGGGCTCCAGAACGACTACTCGGTCCTGCTCGCTGTCACCGACCAGCAGGCCCAGAAGCTCAACTTCGTCATGACCACGGCTGGTGGCAACTCCTCGAACGGCGTGGGTTGGTCGCTCCAGCTCCGGCCGGTCGTGAACGCAGCCGACAGCCCGGAGAGCGTGACCACACTCGGAACAGTTCTCCGCGACGGGCTCAGCAAGCAGCAGCTGAAGCGCTTCTTCGGCGACCTCGGAGGAGGCCAGTAATGAGGCACGAGATCACAACCCCAACGACGACCCGCGAGCGCGCCCGCGTCTACCTGACAGGCGACTGTGACGGGCTCCCGGACCTGCGCGAGGCCCTCATGGCCCACCCTGATGTCGACCTGATCGGCTCGGCGGGCCAGGTGGCCGAGGCCGCTCCGACCCTGACCGGCGGGCACCTCCAGGTCGTTCTGCACGCGACTCGCTCGTCGGCGCTGCCGGTAAACGAGCTGGCAGCAATCCGCGAGTACACGCGCGCACCGCTGATCCTGCTCGCTTCGAACGGCTCTCCAGCCCTGCTGGAGGAGGCGCTCGAGCACGACGTCGCCGACGTCCTGCTGTTGCCGCAGCTGACCGACAACGTCGTCTTCGCGATTCGCAAGGCAGGCCACGTCGGCAAGCGGCTCACGGGCACCCAGCAGCGCCACGGCCGCCTGGTGACCGTCTTCTCGCCCAAGGGCGGGACGGGCAAGACCGTCACTGCCACGAACCTTGGCAGCTCCCTGGCGAAGCACTGGGGCAAGCGGGCGCTCCTGCTCGACCTCGACCTGCAGTTCGGCGACGCCGCAATCATGCTCGGGATCGAGCCGGAGAAGACGATCTACGACCTCGTCACCGCTCCGGGTGAGCTCGACTCCGAGAAGCTCGCCGGCTACACGACCCGCCACGCCTCCGGGCTGGACATCCTCCCGGCGCCGCTGCGCCCCGAGGACGCCGAGCTCGTGACCGAGGCCAAGCTGGCCCGGCTGCTGGAGGTCGCGCGCGAGTCCTACGACGTGATCGTCGTCGACACCTCGCCGTTCTTCCACGGGCCGATGCTGGCGACCCTCGACCGCACCGATGAGCTCCTGCTCCTCTGCGGGTTGGACGTTCCGACGCTGAAGAACGTCCGTCTCAGCCTGCAGACGCTCGAGCTGCTCTCCTTCCCGCCCGACCGGATCAAGCTGGTTCTCAACCGGGCCAACTCGAAGGTCGGGATGAAGCCGAAGGAGGTCGAGTCGGCGCTCGAACGCAAGATCGACTTCGAGATCCCGAGCGACCGGACCGTGCCGATCGCCGTCAACCGCGGCAATCCGGCAGTGCTTGCGGAGTCGAGGGCGGAGTTCTCCAAGGCGGTCCGCGCGATGGCGAAGGAGCTCGTTGCGGCCCAGGCCGCCGCGAAGCAGAAGAAGAGCTTCATGGCGACCCTGGCGAGGGCCTAATGGGGCTCCACGACCGACTTCACCGCCAGAACGGCTCAACGAACGGCCATGGGCCCGAAGCCCTCGACGCCCTCGCCGGCCAGGCGCCCGAGCCCGTCGAACGGCGCCCGGACCCGTACGGCGAGCTGAAGAGCCGGATCCATCACGCGTGCATCGCCAAGCTCGGGCCCCAGCTCTACGCTGCCGGCAAGACGGAGGAGGGCGCCACCGACGACCTCGCCGACAAGGTGCTGCGCGTGGTCACCGAGCAGCTCGCGCTCGACCGCACCCCGCTGACCCGCGAGGAGCGGCGCCAGATCACGGGCGAGATCACCGACGACATCCTCGGCTACGGCCCGCTCGAGCCGCTCCTTCGCGACGACACCGTCACGGAGGTCATGGTCAACAGGCACGATCGGGTCTATATCGAGCGCGGTGGGAAGATCGAGGTCTCGGACGCCACCTTCGTCGACAACGCCCACCTGCTCCGGATCATCGACAAGATCGTCTCGCAGGTCGGGCGCCGGGTCGACGAATCCTCCCCGATGGTCGACGCGCGCCTGCCCGACGGTAGCCGCGTCAATGCGATCATCCCGCCGCTCTCGCTGCGGGGGCCGACGCTCACGATCCGGAAGTTCTCGCGCGACCCGTACACGATCGACGATCTGATCGCCTTCGGCACGACCACGCCAGAGGCTGCCCAGTTCCTCTCCGCCTGCGTGCGCGGGAAGCTGAACGTCCTCATCTCCGGCGGCACCGGCACTGGTAAGACCACGACGCTGAACGCACTCTCCGCCTTCGTCCCGAACGACGAGCGGATCGTCACGATCGAGGACGCGGCCGAGCTCCAGCTCCAGCAGGAGCACGTGATCACCCTCGAGGCGCGCCCGCCGAACATCGAGGGCGAGGGGGAGATCCGCATCCGCGAGCTCGTGCGCAACGCACTGCGCATGCGCCCCGACCGGATCATCGTCGGCGAGGTGCGCGGCCCGGAAACCTTGGACATGCTCCAGGCGATGAACACTGGCCATGAAGGCTCGCTGACCACGATCCACGCAAACACTCCTCGTGACGCGCTCTCCCGGCTCGAGACGCTGGTGCTCACCGCCGGCGTCGAGCTGCCCCACCGTGCAATCCGCGAGCAGATTGCGAGCGCGTTCGACCTGCTCGTCCAGATCGCGCGGCTCGTGGACGGCTCCCGCCGGATCACGCACATCACCGAGGTGCTGCGGATGGAGTCGGACGTCATCACCTTGCAGGACGTCTACGTCGCGAAGCCGCCGGACGAGGACGCGGCCACGGCCGGGACGCCGGTCAAGCTCCTCGCCGATCTGGAGTGCACCGGCCTGAAGCCACATTTCCTCGAGAAGATGGCCGCGAACGGGGTCAGCCTACCGCCGACGTTCTTCGGCGACTCGACGTCCTTCCGGTCGAACTACGCAGCTGCGAACTACGGCGGGTTCGAGTGAGCCGGGGGGTGCTGATCCGCAGCCTGCTCGCCGCCGCCGTCGTTGCCCTCTTGGCTCCGGTAGCGGCGAGCGCGAGCGTCAGCCTGCGGGGCGTCGATGCGACCGGGTATCCCACGATCCGGGCAACCCTCGTCTCGCCGGTCGCCTCGAGCCAACCGCCGACGCTGACCGAGAACGGCCAGAGGGTGATCGACCTGACGGCGCGGAACCTGGCCTCGGCGAAGAGCGTCGTCATCGCCGTCGATCGCTCCCGCTCAATGAAAGGGCGGCAGCTCGACGATGCGATCGGGGCAGCCCGCGACTTCATCGCTGCCAAGGCAGGCTCCGACCGCGTCGCCGTCGTGGTCTTCGGATCGCACGCCGTGCAGGTGACTCGCTTTTCATCCTCGACTATCGACGCCGACGACGCTCTCCGCGCGATGGCTGTGGACAGCAAGCCCGGGACTGCTCTCTACGACGCGCTCGGGCTCTCCGCCAAGATGCTCGCCGGGGAACAGGGCCGCGCACGCGTGGTCGTGCTACTCACTGACGGGCAGGACGTCTCGAGCGCATCATCGTTGTCCCAGTCGATTACAGCGGCAAAGAAGGCGAGCGCGCTCGTGTATCCGATCGTCATCGGCAGCGCGAGCGCGACCCGGCAGCCGCTCCAGCAGATGGCTCGCCAGACCGGGGGCACCTTCCATGGTGCCGCCTCGAGCGCGGCGCTGAAGGGCATCTACGCCTCGGTCGGGGCTGAGCTCCGCCGTACCTGGCGGCTCGAGTACGTGACCGGGGCGAGACCGGGCGAGAAGGTCCATCTCCGAGCTTCCCTCGACCCCGAGGGCGCCGCGGCTGCCGACCTGACCGTCCCTGGCGACCTGGAGCTTCCCTCCGACGGCGGCCCGGCGCTCCCCTCACCGCTCTACACCCCCTTCGGCGGCCTGCTGCTGACCCTGCTCGTGGCCTTCCTCGTCCTGACGGCGTGCGGGTTCGTGCTCGCCTCGACCAAGGGCCCGTGGGTGAAGAGCCGCCTCGCACCTCACGTCGAGGGCGGCCGGCGCAAGGCGAGGCGCCCGCAGAAGGGCGAGCGGCTCGCCGCCTTCGCCGGACTCTTCCGAACAACCGAAAAGGCATTCGGCCACCGCCGCGTCTGGAAGCGGCTTCACCTCATGCTCGAGCGGGCCGACGTGCCGCTGCGCACGGTCGAGTTCGCCTATCTGATCGTCGGCTGCGGCTTCGCGCTCGCCTTGCTGGCTGCGGTCTCCGGCCGTTCAACGCTCGGCATCCTGATCGCTCTCACCGTCGGGGCGCTCGTCCCCTATTGCTGGGTCTCGTTCAAGGCGCGCCGCCGAATGAACGCGTTCGAGAACCAGCTGCCCGATCTGCTGGTCACCCTCGCTGCCTCGCTCAAGGCCGGGCACAGCTTCAAGCAGGGGATCCAGACGGTAGTCGACGAAGGCCAGGACCCTGCCAGCAAAGTGCTCGGCCGGGTGATCACCGACACCCAGCTCGGCCGGCCGATGGACGAGGCGCTCGCCGAAACGGCCGAGCGCATCGGCTCCAGCAACTTCTCGTTCGTCATCACGGCCGTATCGATCCAGCGCCAGGTCGGCGGCAGCCTCGCAGGACTGTTCGACATGGTCGCGGACACCGTTCGGCAGCGGCAGCAGTTCGCGCGCAAGATCAAGTCGCTGACGGCGATGGGGCGCGCCTCCGCCTACGTGCTCGTCGGGCTGCCTTTCTTCGTCGCCTTTGCCATCACCCTGCTGAACCCGAGCTACATGGACCCGCTCTACAACTCGTCGACAGGCCACACGCTGATCATGGTCGGCCTCGTGATGATGGCGTTCGGCTCGTTGATCCTCAAGAAACTCGTCTCCTTCCGGGGGTAGCCACTGATGTTCCTCTTCATCGTGCTAGGAATCATCTGCCTCGCCGCCGCCGCCTATTTCCTTGGCGATGCAGTCACGATGCCTGCTCGCGAGCGCCACACCTCCGTCCGCCGCGCCGCGAACTACGGCCGCTTCCGGGCGAAGCTCGGCCCCGGGCAGCAGCCGTTCCGCCAGCGGGTGCTTCTTCCCCTGGGCGATCGCCTCGCGGGCTGGACGCTCAAGCTGCACCCGAAGACAACCATCGACGGTGTCAGCGCGCGGCTACTCGCCGCGGGCCTCGGGCGCACGATCTCGCCGACTACCTTCCTCGCCCTGAAGTCGGGTTTCGCGATCGGCGGCGTGGTGCTGGGCGCGGTCTTCGGCGGTGCGCTGGCGGGCGCCGGCGGCGTGCTCCTCCTGGCGATCGCGCTGGGCGGGCTCGGCTTCATCGGGCCCGACTTCGTAATCTCGGGGAAGGCGCGCTCCCGAAGAGACAACATCCGCGCCGAGCTGCCGGATGCGCTCGACCTGATGGCGGTCAGCGTGGAAGCCGGCCTCGGCTTCGACGGCGCGCTCTCGAAGCTGACCGAGCACATGGACGGCGCCCTGGCGGAGGAGTTCGCGCTAACGCTCAACGAGGTCCGGATTGGCGAAACCCGTCAGGACGCGCTCAAGAAGCTTGCCGAGCGCACCGGTACGCCGGAGCTCTCGTCCTTCGTGCGCTCGATCATCCAGGCCGACCAGCTGGGCATCTCCCTCGGGCGGATCCTGCGCGTACAGGCCACCGACAGCCGGCTCAAGCGCCAGGCGGCCGCCGAGGAGAAGGCGATGAAGGCGCCGATCAAGATGCTCTTCCCGACCGTGCTGTTCATCTTCCCGGCCATGTTCCTCGTGATCCTGGGGCCGGCGTTCCTCAACCTCTCCAAGATCTTCTAGACGGACCGGAGGCGACGATGTCCGACAAGCCCGAGAACCAGGGAGCCGAGACCGAAAAGGGGTTCGGGACCGGACTGCGCGCACAGCTCCAGCGAAAGCGGGAGGATGAGTCGCAGCCGGAGGGGGGCACCACGAACGTGGAGCTCCGCCTCGAGTTGACCGCGAGGCCGGCGGGCGACGCGCTCGAGAGCGTCGTCAACCCGGACGTTCAGGCACTGAAGGCCGAGCTCGAAGCGGCGCAGGCGCGCGAGGCCACGCTTCGCAGCGCGCTCGACCAGCGTTCACAGGCGTACGACGAGAACATCGGCTCGGAGAAAGAGCTCGCCCAGCGAGCCTCGACCCTCGACGAGCGCGCGGCGAAGCTCGCGGAGTTCGAGGTCGAGCTCGAGGAGCGCGAGCGGCGCGTCCGCGACCAGAGCGCGGCGATCGAGGCCGAGCACACCCGGGTTGCGGACATGCAGGCCGAGGCCGCCGCCGAGCAGGCGCTCGCGGCCGAGCGGCAGGAGGCCGCCGAGGCGCGCCTGCACGAGCTCAAGGGAGCCGATCGCGAGCGCGACAGGGCGGTGGCCGACCTGGCGAAGCAGCAGGCTGCCCTCGCCGACCGCGAGAAGAAGCTCACGAAGAGGGAAGAGGAGCTCAACACCCGGGAGCAGGCCGCCTCGGCCCGTCTCCAGGGGCGGGACCGCTCGCTCGAGAAGCGCGAGACCGAGTGGCGCGCCCGCGACAAGGAGCTGACCGAGCGCGAGCGCAAGCTGGCCGCGCGCGAGAACGACCTGAGGAAGGACGCGGCCCGGAACGCGGCCCGCGACGAGGCGATCGGCGACCGCGAGGGCGATCTTCTGCTCAAGCAGCAGAAGCTTCGTGACGACGCCGAGCGGTTCGAGCGGGAGCTCGCCGACAGCGGCAAGGTCGCCCGCGAGGCGGTCGCCCGTGAGGCCGAGCTCGACCGCCGTGAGCTCGACCTGACCGCGCGCGAGGCGGAACTCAACCGGCTCCAGGCTTCGATCTCGCACGCCGAGCGCGACGCGAACCGCGGCCGCGATCTCGAGGAGTGGAACGTCCGCCTCGAGCAGCGGGAGCGCGAGCTGGCCGCGCGCGAGTCGGAGCTCACGAACCACGAGACGGTTAGCGAGTCGCAGAAGAAGCGCACCGACAAGCGCGAGCAGCGCCTGAACGATCTCGAGCAATCACTTCGGGACCGGCTCAAGGAGCTCGACGACCGCGAGGGCGAGCTTGACGTACGCCAGGCATCGCTCGAGGCCGACGTGGAGATCCGCGGCGACAAGCTCGAGCAGCGCGAGCAGGCATTGGCCGAGCTCGAGGAGCGCCTCGCAAACCAGGAGCGCGAGCTCGCCGCGTACGTCGCCAAGGCCCAGACCGAGATTCAGCGGCGCGAGTCCGAGTGGTGGCAGAAGCAGCTCGGCAGCGACGCCGAGATTTCAGCGGCCTGATCAACGCGCCGGCTGGGTGGCGCCGACCAGAGAGGTCGTGCGGCTGTGCCGCGCGACCGTCCAAGGCGCCGGCTGGGCGGCGCCGACCAGAGAGGTCGTGCGGGCTGTGCCGCGCGACCGTCCAACGCACCTTCTCGGAGACGGACCGGGTCGAGTCTCCGCCTACAAAGGCCTTAAGCTCGGCCCGTGCAGGGCCGCCGCTGCGAAGCTCTCGCCGTCGGCCTCGTCTGGCTAGCCTGGCTCGGCGCCGTCCTCCTGACGGTCGCGATCGGGCTCGAGGCCGGCGCCTACACCTTCGCCTCGGGTTGGTCGATCCACGAGGGGCTGTGGCCGCTCTACGCCTGGGACTACAACTGGTACCACTTGGTCGCCTACGGCGGCTACCCGGAAGGGCAGGGCGGCCGCCAGTACGCGTTCTTCCCGCTCTGGCCGCTCCTGTTGCGTTGGTCCGGCTCGATCCCGGACGTCGTCGCGGCCGCCGCGCTGGCCTGGGCGGCGAGCGCCGCGGCGTTCTTCGGCCTCGCCGAGGGTCCTCCCCGGGCACGGCTGCGAACGGCTCTCGCGTTGGCCTGCTGGCCCGGCTCGTTCGTGCTCGCTCTTGCCTACCCCGACGCGCTGGCGCTCGCGGCCGGCGCGTGGGCGGCGGCGCTGGCTCTGCGCGGCCGGCCGCTCGCGGGAGGTCTCGTCGGCGCGGTCGCCGCGCTGGCGCGCCCGAACGGTGTCCTGATCGCGCTGCCGCTCGCGTGGCTCGCCCGCGGGAAGGGGGCGCCCGCCTGGGCCGGCGCAGCCGTGCCGGTCGCCGCGGCCGCCGCGGTCGAGGGGTATTTCTGGGAACGGAGCAACGACGCGACGGTCTTCTTCGACGCTCAGAGGGAGTGGGGACGGAAGGGCCCCGGCGGCCTCGGCCACTGGACGTCGCATCTCGGCGGCGTGCTCGAGCGCCACGGCCTCGTGATCGGTCTGCTCGCGGTGGTCGCCGCGGCAGCGATCGTCCTCGCCTGGCGGCGCTTCGGCCTCTGGCCGACGGCAGTCGTCGCCTACGCCTGCGCAGTGCCGCTGCTCCTGGCCGCGACGCAGAGCCTGCAGGGCTTCGTCGACAGCGCGCGAGCGGCGCTCGTCCTGCCCCTGCTCGTCGTCCTCTGGCGGCTCGGCCCGCCGTACCGGCCCTGGGCGGCGTTCGCGACCGCGGTCGTGGCGCTGCTCCTGCTTTCGGGAACGATGCAGAGCTTCGGCCGGCAGAGCCTGTTCGCGTTTCCGATCTTCTGGGCGATCGCGGACGGGCCGCGCTGGCTCCGCTACCCGCCGCTGGCTGCGCTCGGGTTCGTCGCCAACCTCGGGCTGGCGCTCCTGCTCACGCGCTACGCCCCTTAGCGCGCTCGCGGTAGGCCGCCGCGGCGATGCGGTCGGCGCAGAGCTGGCAGCAGTAGCGGCGGCTGCGGTTGCGAGAGCGGTCGAGGTAGACGCAACGACAGGGAAGGGCGTCACAGACTCCGAAACGCTCCCATCCCTCGGTTTGGATCGCCACCAGCAGCGCGGCTGCGACCCTGGGAGCGAGCCGGTCGGCCAGGTCGCGGGCCCGCCGCGGCTCGTACGCGAAGCGCCAGCCGCTCTTCTCCGGCCGCAGCTGCGGCACCGAGTCGGCGAGCAGGTCGTTCAGGGTCTCGACCGCCTCAGCCTCGGTATCGGCCTCGAACACGCTCCGCACGCGGCGGCGCAGGGACCGCACGCGCTTGAGATCGCTCTCGGTGGCTACCCGCGCTTCGCGCTCGAGACCGTGCTCGTCGAGGAACTTGCGCAGGTTTCCGACCCCGCTCAGAAACTCGGGCTCCTCGTCGAGGACGTCCCAGGTGTTGACGAGGCCGACGGCCAGATCGATCTCGCGCTGCTGAAAATTTGCTCCGTTCATGCTAACTTCGTCAGTAGCGTAGCCGTCTAAGGGCCTGACGGCGAAGAGACAAGGAGGCGACGGTGATTCGATACATCGTCAGGCGGTTGCTCTGGGCGGTCGTCCTGTTCATCGCTGTCACGATCGTCACCTACATCATCTTCTTCGTCATTCCGGCCGACCCCGCCCGCGCCTTCGCCGGGAAAACGGCGACGCCGGAGCAGATCCAGCGTGCGCGGCACTACCTCGGGATCGACAAACCCGTCCCCGTGCAGTATGCGCGCTTCCTCTGGCGACTTACCTACCACCACTCGCTGGGGCGCTCCTTCGCGAACCGCGAGCCGGTGAACAAGCTCGTCTTCTCGGCAGCTCCCGTGACTGCCTCCCTGGTGATCGGCGGCGCGGTCTTGTGGCTCATGATCGCCCTCCCACTCGGAATCCTGTCCGCCATAAGACCGCGGTCGCTGTTAGACCGAACCTCGATGGTCTTCGTCCTGATCGGCGTGTCTGCGCACCCGGTCTGGATCGGGCTCATCCTCAGCTACTTCCTCGGCTTCAGGTTCCACGTCACCCCGATCGCCGGCTATTGCGACTTCTTCAACCCGGCCGTCGGCTCCGATTGCGGGGGACCGACGCAATGGGCGTACCACATGATCCTCCCGTGGATGACCTTCGCGCTGCTCTACGCCGCCCTGTACGTGCGGATGATCCGTGCCAACGTGATGGAGGCGATGCACGAGGACTACGTGCGGACCGCCCACGCCAAAGGCGCCTCCCGCGGCCGCGTCATGCGCGCTCACGTCCTGCGCAACGCGCTCCTTCCGATCGTGACCATCCTCGGGATGGACATCGGCTTCGCGCTCGGCGGTGCGATCTTCACGGAATCGATCTACGGGCTGCCGGGCCTGGGCAGGGTCTCGCTCCAGGGCCTCAACAACCTGGACCTGCCCACGGTGATGGGCGTCGTGGTCTTCGCGACCACAATGATCATCCTCTTCAACCTGGTCGTGGACATCCTCTACGCCTGGATCGACCCGAGAATCCGCCTGGCTTAACGCGTAACCTCCGACCGTGGCCGAGAGCGTGCTCATCACCGGCGGCGCCGGGTTCATCGGCTCGCACCTCGCCGACGATCTTCTCGGCGCGGGCTATTCGGTGCGGGCCCTGGACAGCCTGGTCGACCAGGTGCACGGCGACGGCCAGCGGCCCGACTACCTGAACGACGAGGTCGAGCTGATCACGGGCGACGTCCGCGACGCCGACGTCGTTCGCGGCGCGCTCGACGGGGTCGACTCCGTCGTCCATCTGGCGGCCCGCGTCGGGGTCGGCCAGAGCATGTATGCCCCGGGCGACTACACGGCAGCCAACTCGCTCGGGACGGCGGTGCTCCTCGAAGCGCTGCTCGAGCGGCCGGTCCGCAAGATCGTGGCCGCCTCGAGCATGAGCATCTACGGGGAGGGCGCCTACGAGCCTGCGCACGCGGCCGAACGGACCCGCGCTCAACTCGAGCAAGCGGAGTGGGAGCCGCGTGGGCCAAGGGGCGAGGAGCTACGGCCGGTGCCGACACGCGAGGACAAGCAACCGATGCTCGCCTCGATCTACGCGCTTACGAAGTACGACCAGGAGCGGCTGTGCCTGCTCTACGGCGCGGCGTACGACGTCCCGGTGGTGGCCCTCCGCTTCTTCAACGTCTACGGGCCGCGCCAGGCCCTCTCGAACCCCTACACCGGAGCGCTGGCGATCTTCGCCTCACGTCTGTTGAACGACCGCCGTCCGATCGTCTACGAGGACGGCGGCCAGCGGCGGGATTTCATCAACGTCGCCGATGTCGCCCGCGCCTGCCGGCTCGCCCTCGAAGGCAACGGCGCCGACAGCCGTCCCGTGAACATCGGCAGCGGACGCAGCTCGACCGTGCTCGAGATCGCGCACCAGCTCGGGCGCGTGCTCGGGAAGGAGATCGAGCCGGAGTTACCGGGCACGTTCCGCGCCGGCGACATCCGCCACTGCTTCGCCGACGTGACGCTTGCCCGGGAGGAGCTCGGGTTCGAAGCCGAGATCGCGCTCGAGGACGGGATGGCTTCCCTCGCCGGCTGGCTCGAGGGCCAGGTCGCGACCGACCGCTTCGACAACGCGGCTGCCGAGCTCGCGGAGCGCGGCCTCACCTCCTAGAAGGTGAACGACAGGTCGCGGACGTTGTTCGGGCCGATCAGCACACCCTGCACGGTGACGAACAGCCGGCGGCCGCCGGGCGTCGTCTCTGTGGCGACGATCGCCTTTCGGTCGGTCCAGACGCCGATCTTCCCCGCGGGCGCCTCTCCCTCGCGGCGTGCAAGCGGGACAACTCGGTCGCCGAAGAGACGCGCCAGCGCGGCCGCGGAGGGGCCGGGCTCCCCGCGGTGGATGGCCTTCCGGATCCGCCACATCTTCCTCGTCCTGACGAAGTAAGCGAGGTCGCGGGCCGTCGCACGCTCGTCGAGGTATCTCTTTGCCAAAGGCGTAAATGGCACCTCGACGAGCTCGTGCGTTCCTTCCTCGTCGTTCCAGTAACGGCCGTAGGTGCCTGTGATCTCGCAGAAGTCGAAGGGAGGAGACGGCATGCCGCCGTGCTCGTTATCCATCCGCATCCGGATCTCCGGCGCAAGGCGCGCGCTCTGGCCTCCGCCGAGGTCCTTCCAGCGGTTCCGGCCGAGGGCGACGGTCGAGCAGGTGATGCCAACCCCTCCGCTGCTGTGACGGGACGAGCGCAGAAGCTGCTGATAGGCCTCGCTCTTGGTGGAGAGAAAGCGGAGCACGACCATTCCGGTCCGGTACACGTCGGCCGTCGCGGTCGACGACGACGCGTGTTGGAACGGCGCACCGGCAGGTCGCGGAGGCGGCGGCGGGAACGAGACGCGCGTCGTTGTCGTCGAGGAAGGAGTGAGCACGACTCCCTCGAGGTGGAGAGACTCGCGGTAGACCTCGTTGCCGGCGGCATCGAAGGCCGCGACTGCCACCCAATCCCGATCGGGGATCGCGCCGAACGAGTACGCCTGGTCGTGTACAGCCACCTTGAGGGCGGAGCCCGTCTTCGGCACCAGCCCGACGCTGGCCACCCCCTGACCGGCAAGGCCGGAGAGCTGTACCAGGCGAGCCCTTGGGTGTGTTCGGGAGGCGCCGATCGATTCCTCGACGGTGATCGGCCGCTTCGGTGTGGGGACGAGTTTCTCCTCGGGAGCGCCGACGTCACAGCCGAACGAGCCGAAGATGTGATCCCCGAAGACCGGGTCGTGGTAGCCGCCAACGCGCCCCGAGGCGACGCAGGAAACGCCCCACGGGTAGGTGATCCGCCAGTGAATCGTGGAACCGTCGTTCGCGATCTCCTCGATCGTCGGCTCGCCGTCGAGGCAGACCTGTTCCGGAGCCTTCCCGGGCCGGTGCGAGAGGGCGAGCCGTCGGCACAGCGAGTTCACGATCGACTCGCGATCGCGCTCGCTGAGCGAGCTGAGCGGGATGCGCTTCCCGTGCTCGTCGAACAGCCCGATCACGCGCCCGCCCACCGCGAAGCCCGAGACCACCAGAGCGACGACGACAGCGGCGATCAACGCGGCAGTGCGGTGACGTCGCCGCCTTGTGCGCCGAAGCACGTCCTGCCAGTCGTCGTCCTTCGGTCCGGAAAGCTCGGCGAACCGCCTCTGGAGAAGCCCCTCGTCAACCACGCTCACTGCGTTCCTCCTCCCGAAGTAACTCTTCGAGCGCGACGCGAGCCTGGGCCAGCGTCGCACCGACCGTGCCCTCGCTTACCTCGCAGACCTCGGCGATCTGTGCGTACGAGAGATCGGCGAAGTAGCGGAGGAAGACGATGAGACGTCTCTTCACCGGCAGGGTTCGGAGCGCCTCGACGAGCGCCGGGTCGCGCTCCGGCTCGACGAGCGCGGACTCGATCGTGCCGTTCAGACTCGGCCCGCATACCTCGCGTCGGTGCTCGTAGGCGGTCCTTACTGCGATCTTCCAGACCCACGCCTCGAGCGAACCCTCTCCCCGAAAGGCCCGACGTTTCCGCAAGGCCCGCGCGAATGCCTCTTGTACGACGTCGCGTGCCGTCTCGTAGCTGCCGGTGATCGTCGCGATGCCATCCCGAAAGTGCACGTAACGCTGCCGGTAGAGGTGCTCGATCGCCTCGCCGCGTTCGTCCATCTGTTTACAAGAGGCTCACTGCACCTCGAATCTTTACTAGCTAGGCTCCCGGGCGTGACCGCCGCCACGCTTCACACCAATCAGGGTTCCATCGAGGTCGAGCTCTACGACGAGGACGCGCCGAAGACCGTCGACAACTTCCTCAAGCTCTCACGCGACGGCTTCTACGACGGGGTCATCTTCCACCGCGTCATCCCCGACTTCATGATCCAGGGCGGCGACCCGACGGGCACCGGCATGGGCGGCCCCGGCTACACCTTCGAGGACGAGTTCAACGCGCACAAGGTCGAGCGCGGCGCGCTTGCGATGGCCAACGCCGGCCCCAACACGAACGGCAGCCAGTTCTTCATCGTCACGACCGAAGCCGCTCCCTGGCTCGACGGCAAGCACACCGTCTTCGGCCGGGTTACCGGCGGCATGGACGCCGTCGACGCGATCGAGGGCCTCGACACCGACGCGCAGGACAAGCCTCGCGAGCCGGCCGTGATCGAGCACGTCGAGCTCGCGGACTGAACGCTTAGCCGGTCGAGCCGCAGGCCAGGCCGTTGTAGCTCGCCTGGAACTGCGTTTTCGTTGCCTTGAGCGCCGGCTCGACCATCTCGAGCGTCTTTTGCGGGCTCGTGCCCGGGGGGACCTTCTTCACCGCCGTGACGAGGCGAGCCGATACGAGCGCCACGTTCGTGGCGGCGCTGTTCGAGACCGACTCGGCAGTGGCCTGCACCTTGGCGTTGGCCTTCCGCACCTCGGTCGCTACCGCCGTGATATCTGCGTTCGAGGCGGTTTGCGGGTCGAGGTTATCCAAGTCGGTCAGGGATTTGTTCAGCGTGTTCAGCGACTCGCAGAGAGCCTGCTGCTGAGACGACATACTCCCACCGCCCTCCTGGCCGTTGCCCTCGGCGGTGCCGCCCCCTCCGCCGCAGCCGACGAGGAGGAGCGGTGCGATCGCCGCGGCTGTCAGTGCGACCAGCTTCGCTCTCAACGGCCGCCTATCCCCTTGTCGCACCAGCACCTCCCTGTCGGTCGAATACCAAGGCTCGCCGCCTTGGCACTGGTGGACACCCTCCAAACGGGATGAAATCGCTAACAGCCGAAGACCGGCCGGCGAAGGGCCGACCCGTCCCGGTCGTTCGTGCTAGGAGGCTCGGTGGAAGAGCCAGGCGTCGCGCATGCGCTGCGCCTGTCCCTGCGTGAACTCCGAGTAGCAGCTGTCGAACGAGTAGTCCATGTAGTTGTGGATCGGGTCGAGGCCCGGATCCGAGCACGTGTCCTTGTCGGCCGGGCAGCCGGAAGTGGGCGTCCGCTCCGCCGGGGTGTCGGCCACGAAGTCGCCCTTCGCGTTGCAGCCGCCGAAGAAGGTGTGCTCGAGGTTGAGCCAATGGCCCGCCTCGTGCGTCACCGTCTTGCCCAGGTCGAATCGGCCCGCGTACGTCGTGGAAGCGCCCGGGACGGTCTCCCAGTCGAACACGATCCCGTCGATGAACGCCTGCCCGGGCTTCGTCACGATGTCCGGCAGGTATGCCCACCCCAGGTACGGGCCGGCCGTCGTCGAGTAGAGGCTGAGCGCGTTGTTCCCGCCCTGGTGCGGGGTGCGCTTCATCGACTTCTCGTTGGTGCCGCCGGGCTTCGCGTAGAACCAGTCCGCGTTGTCAGTTCGATTCCTCTTTTTGGGGCTGGCCACCCCTCCACAGCCTAATCCCTGCGGATAGAGATTCCATATCGCTACGTGACCTTGCCGATCAGGTGGTGCGCGAAGGCCCACCAGCCGATCAGCCGCACGTGGTCGCTACCGCCCTCGCGGGCGCTCGCGAGGACGTCCCGGTGGTCGGGCTGGCCGAAGCGCTCATGCATCCAGACGATCACGGCGTCGTCGCCGTCGAAATAGCAGAACCGCCGCCCGCCGGGTTTGCCCGGGCCATGCTCCCAAGGCCCCTCCCCGCCCCAGCTGAGCGAGGTGCACTTGCCGCTGTTGCGCTTGATCTTGGAGTTCCGGAGCTGATCCTCGTACGCTGCCTTCACCGCCGTCCCGGTTGGGTAGATCGAGAGCTGCCAACGGTCGGGATAGAAGCCTCCGCCCCCGCTCGGCGGGAGGCAGACGGCGGTCGCGACGGCGCCGATGTCGGGCACCGACTGCTTCACGCAGGTCTTCCGCAGGCCCGCCGGGATGAGCGCCTTCACGTCGGAGGCAGGCGCGACCGGGACGGTCTCGCTCTGCGTCGTGGTGGTTCCGCTGTTCGGCCTCGCGCCGGAGCTCGTCTCAGCGCTGTTCCCGCCGGTCAGGTAGACCACGGCGGCGGCCGTTGCCGCCGCGATCAGCACCACGCCGAGGACGATGCGCCACCCCATGCGCTTGGGCCCGCCGAAGAACATCACGATCCAGGGCTGGCTCTGCTCCTGCTGATCCTCCTCCGAGGTGACGCGGATGAGGCGAACGGTTCCGGCGATTCCCTTCAGGTTGGCTCGGCCGCGGTCGACGTAGCGGACGCCCGGAACGCGCCCGGCGAGGCGGCTGGTCCCCTCGCTGACGATGACCTCGCCACCCTGCGCCAGGGCGCACAGCCGTGCAGCGACGTTGAGAGCAGCGCCGCGGAAGGAGCCGTCGTCAAGCCGGAACGCCTCGCCCGAGTCCACTCCAATCCCGACGCGAAGCGGCATGTCGGACTCCGATTCGGTGTGCTCTGCAAACCAGCGCTGGAGGTCGATCGCAGCCCGGATCGCCTGGCGGGCGGAATCGAAAACGGCGAGCGCCTCGTCGCCGCGGATCTCGATCAGCTTCCCGCTTCGAATCTCCACCCCGGCCTGGACGAGGCCCGCGAACTTCGCGGCGAGCCTGGCGGACGCCTCGTCACCGTGCTCCTCGGTGAATCGGGTGTACCCGCGGATGTCCGCGATCAGGAAGGTTCGGACCGGTGCGTTGGGCGTCTCCGACACGCTGGAACGAGTGTAGGCCCTGCAATTGTTGACCTCAAACGCCGAGCCCTGCGGAATCAGTCGCCGAGCGCCATAGGCAGCGGCCTGTTCTCCACGGCCGAGGAATGCACGAGCGAGGTCGTCGTCCGCCCGTAGGGGGTGAAGCGGTCGAGGATCCGCTCGAGGTCGTCGATCGTGCGCAGGTGGAGCTTGAGGAAGAAGCAGTCCTCGCCGGTGATCCGGTGGCACTCGACGACCTCCGGGGTCTCGCGGGCGATCTCGCGAATCTTGTCGAGCTGCCGCGCCGCAGGCGCGACGCGGACGACCGCGGCGAGCGGATAGCCGATCGCCTTCGGGTCGATCACGGCGTGGTAGCCGGTGATCACGCCGGTCTCCTCGAGACGCTGCACTCGCTCCGCGACCGCAGGAGCCGAGAGGTTGACCCGCCGGCCGAGCTCGGCCATCGTCAGCCGGCCGTCCGCCTGGAGCTCATCGAGGATCCTGAGGTTGATCTCGTCCATGACCATGTGATCATAGGCGGTCTCGCCCGATCGCTGGATCTTCCGACGGCATTCGGCCCGAATTACTTTCCCCACCCGCCGAACGATCGCAACCATGCCAGGGGTGAGTTCCCACGCTCATGAACGGCGCCCGACGCTCCGGATCCGCCTCGCGACGGCCCCGGGCTACTCGTACTTCGTCGGCAGCGCGGTCTTCCACTACCTCGGGCCGGCCTTCGCGGTGCTCCTGTTCGCGCGCGTGGCGCCGCTCGGAGTCGCCTGGCTGCGGATCGCGACCGCAGCGGCGGTCTACGCGGCCTGGCGCCGGCCCTGGCACGACTGGCGTCTCCTCGACCGACATGGTCGGCAGACGATCGCCGCGATGGGCGCGACCCTTGCCGTGATGAACACGTGCTTCTACCTCGCGATCGCGAGGTTGCCGCTCGCGACCGTGGCCGCGATCGAGTTTCTGCCGGTGATCGCCCTCGCCGCCCTCGGCGCACGCACGATGCGCAACACGCTCGCGCTCGCGCTCGCGGTCGCAGGCGTCTACCTGCTCACCGACATCCGGTTGCACGGTCAGCCGCTCGGGATCGTCCTGGCGTTCTGCAACGCGGGCCTGTTCGCCCTCTACATCGTCCTCGCCCACCGCGTTGCGCGGCTCGAGCGCATGGGCGGGATCGACGGGCTGGCCGCGGCGATGCTCGTTGCCGCTCTCGTCGTGACCCCGATCGGCGGCTGGAGCGCTGCACCCGCCCTCGCGGACCCGATCGCGCTTGTGGCGGCGGTCGGAGTCGCCGTCAGCTCATCGGTCATTCCGTACGTCTGCGATCAACTCGCGATGGCGAGGATGGCCCGCTCGACCTACGCGTTGCTCGTCTCGCTGCTACCCGCGACGGCGACCGTTGTCGGCGTAATCGTGCTCGCGCAGCTCCCGACTCCGATGGAAGTCGTCGCCATCGCGCTCGTGATCGGCGGGGTGGCGCTTCACCAAGAGGGCAAGAGAGCCTAAGCGGAAGCAGGGAGCAGAAGCTCGCACTCGCTCACGAAGCGCGTGGCGCCGACCGAGCGGTAGAAGTCGAGCGCCCGCTGAAGCTGCTCGTCCGCCTCTGCGCGGCGGCCTTCGGCCACGAGCTGCTCCGCCGCCCGGAGGCGAGCTTCCGCCTCGTCCGGCCTCGTACCGATTCGGTGCAGGATCTCGGCGGCAGCGACGAAGTCGCAATGTTCGTAGGCGCGCACCGCCTCCGTCCAGGGCGTCTCCGTGTAGTCAGCCAGCGCAGCCAGGACCTCCTGGTCGAGGCCAAGGTGACGAGCTGCCGACGCGAAGACGGGGAAGTTGACCACGGCGAACTGGACGTCGACACCGCTGTCCAAGGCCTCGATGAGCTCGCGGACGAGCGGGACGGCCCGGTCGAGGTCCCCTGCGAGGAAGAAGATGTGTGCGCACGCAGGGAGCACGAAATACACGGCCTGCGGGTCGGCAATGGCTCGGCCGGCGGCGAGCCCGCTTTCCGCATCGCGCATCGCCCCGGCGAAGTCGCCTCGGGCCAGGCGCATCTGCGCGCGGATGACCCAGTCCTGAAAAGCGTTGTAGTGCGGCGAGCCCGCCTCGACCGCGCCGAGGTACTCGTCGGCCAGTTGCTGTGCCTCGTCCCACTCACCGCGACGGTAGTGATGATCGGCCAACACCCCCTGGAACCAGCGCGAGTCCGTCGGAGAGCCGATCTGCCTGGCGAGACGCGCGCCATCGAGTCGGGCTGCATAGCCGGCGTCGAGGTCGCCGAGGACCTGGTGGGCTACGGCCAGCGTGTTATGTGCACGCAGCAGGACGCTGAAGGCCCCGGTGTTCCTGGCCATCTCGATGCCGCGCTCGAGGTCGTCGAGCCCACGCCGATCGCCCATGTACACCCGCAGCAGCCCGAGCAGGGACAGCGCTTCGCTGACACCCTCGTCCCAACCCAGCCCATCTGCCAGAGCACGCGCTTCCGACGCGAGCTCGATCGCCCTCGTGTTGTCGCCTTCAATGCTCGCGCGCGATGCCATGCGCGCGAGTACCCAGGCGCTGGAGCGACTCGGCGGTGCGTCGGCGAGCAAGGCGGCCGCCCGCTCCGGGTGCTCTTCGCCGAGCTCGCGGCGGCCGTGCATCCAGAAGCCCATGGAAAGAAGCATCTCCGCCTCCGCGGCCTTGGGCGCGTCGCCGGCGGCGAGCAGCGCGTCGCGTGCCTCCGCCAGACGCTCGGAATCGCCACCGTCAAGATTCCGCACGGGAGCGGCCCGGCGGAAGAGAAGCTGGGCCCGCTCGGGATCGTCTTCCGGCCAGAGCCGAAGCGCAGCGTCGTAGAGGCGCTCGGCGGTGTCGAGCGCGTACAGCGCGGCTGCCCGGTCGCCCGCATCGCGCAGAGCGTGCCTCGCCGATTCGCCGAGCGCGCCCGAGTCGAGCCCTGCGACCTCGGCGAGCTCGAGCGCCTCCAGGTAGTGGTGGGCGAGCATCTCGGCCTGATCCTCGGGGCGGCCGAGCGACTCGATCCAGGCCGCCGCGTGCTGGTGCTTGAGCGAGCGGGCAGCGCGCGGGATCTGGCCGTACGCGATGTCGCGGATGAGCAGGTGGCGGAAGACGTACTCGCTCTCACCGGCGACCGACGAGACGCGAGAGCGCCTGAGGAACTCCTTGCGCTCGAGCGCGAACGGCAGCTCCTCGGCCTCGGTTCGGGTGACGGTGCCGACCGCCTCGACGGCGCCCAGCCAGAAGACCTTGCCGACCACCGCCGCGTCCTGCAGGAGCTGCTTTTCCTCGTCCGAGAGGGCGTCCAGCCGGGCGGCGATGATCCCCTGGACCGTCTCCGGCAGCTCCGAGAGATCGCCCCGTTCGAGCAGGACGCGGGCGTACTGTTCGGCGTAGAGAGGGTTGCCTCCGGCCCGGACGAGCAGCGCCTCCTGAGTCTTCGCATCGAGCAGCGGCCGCTCGAGCAGCGCCTGGACGAGACGGGCAGTGTCCTCGTCGGAGAGCGGCGAGAGCGAGATCGAGAGGGCGTTCGCCTTGCCGCCGCCCCAATTCGGCCTGCGCTCCAGGAGCTCGGGACGAGCGGTCGCGAGAACGAGCAACGGAACGCCGCTCACGCGTTCGACCAGCTGGTCGACGAACTCGAGCAAGGAGGCGTCGGCCCAGTGCCAGATCCTCGAACACGAGCACGAGCGGCCGCTCCTCGGCGAGGGACTCGAGGAAGCGGCGCCAGGCGGCGACGCCCTCCGCGGCCCCGGTGGGCTCTTCTTCCGCGAGCCCGGCGAGCGGGCGCAGATGCCGCTCGAGCCACTGCCGCTCCGACGCGTCGGAGCCGAGCTGGGCCACGGCGCGGAGGAGCTTCTCCTCGGCCTCCTCGGGCGTGTCGTTCTCGAGAATGCCCGCCTCGGCCTTGACGATTTCCGCCAATGCCCAGAAGGTCGCTCCCTCGCCATAGGGAAGCGAGCGGCCATGGCGCCACCTGACGAATTCCTGATCCTCCTCGACCGCTCGGAGCAGCTCGAGGACGAGCCGGCTCTTGCCGATCCCGGGGACGCCGACGAGCGTCACGAGCTGGGGCGAGCGCTCCTCGCGCACGCGCGCGAGAGTGGAAACCAGGAGCTCGAGCTCGCGGCCACGCCCGACGAGCGGCGTGTCCGCCCGCCGCGAGACGTCGACACCGAAGCGCGAGCGTGCCTCGAGCGCCTCCCAGACGGGGATCGGCTCGGCCTTCCCCTTGCCGACCACCGGCTCCGCCTCGCGGTAGTCGAACACCTGCGCCGTTGCCCGGTAGCTCTGTTCGCCGACGAGGATCCCGTTCAGCGGGGCGGCTGCCTGCAATCGCGCGGCCGTGTTGACGACGTCGCCGGCGGCCATCGCCTCCCCCTCGCTCGGCCGCGCGTCGAGCGCAACGAGCGCCTCGCGGTGTTAACCGCGATCCGGACCTGCAGCTCGTCGCTCTGCTCGCGCGCCCAGTCACGAATCGCGAGCGCAGCTCGGACGGCCCGCTCGGGATCGTCCTCGTGGGCGGTCGGCGCCCCGAACAGCGCCATCACGGCGTCGCCGATGAACTTCTCGACGGTGCCACCGAAACGCTCGAGTTCGGAGCGAAGATAAGCGTGGTAGGGCGCGAGCAGGGCGCGCACGTCCTCCGGGTCGAGCTTCTCCGACCGGGCCGTGAAGCCGACCAGGTCTGCGAAGAGCACGGTGACCACCTTCCGCTCCTCGCGAGCAGGCCGATCCGGCGCCTCCGCCAGCGCGGAGCCGCAGAAGGGGCAGAACGAGAACTCCCCCTGCAGGTCCCGGCCACAGTTCGGGCAGGTCACCGGCGGAGTCTAGGAAGGTTTGGCGGAACGAGCCTCAGAGCCGCGGCCACCAGCCGGGGACGGTTCGGAGGTACTCCTCGTACTCCGCTCCGAAGCGCCGCCGTAGTGCCGGCTCTTCGTACCAGTGCACGAACGACCAGACCGATGCGCCGAACACCAGCGCATAGGCAACGAGCAGCCAACTGCCGAGCACGGCGGCCTGGCCCAGGATCACGGCGGCAACGGCGATGTACATCGGGTTCCGGACATAGCGGTACAGCCCTCCGACGACGAGCTTCTCGGTCGGTGCGACAGGTGCGGGCGTGCCGATCCCCTCGACCACGAAGCGTCCGAAGGCCTCGACCACAACAGCTGCTCCCGCGACGAGAACGACCCAACCGGCGAGCTGGAGCCACACCGGCGGGTCGGACGAGTTCCACCCGGTCAGGAGCCAGGGAACGAGCCCCGCGACGATGCCCGGCGCCAGTGCAAGAAAGACAAGGCTGCCCGCCGCTGCCCGCAATCGCTGCACAAGCGCAGTCTCGCCGAGGCCAGAGAACCCGGCCGGCGACGAGCAGATCGCGCCGCCGGCCGGGTTTGCTAGGTCACCGGATGCGCATCCCGAGCACGGGATCCCAGTGCAGCACGTTGTCGTACCGCTGTAGGGGCGCCTCGGGCAGCTCGCCGACGCTGACGCCGTAGCGCCAGTTGCTCGGGCAGATCGCGATGAAGCGCGCGTACCCACCCAGACCACCGCCGAACTTGGGGTAGCCGATCTCGACCAGACACCCGGTGGCTGGCACCTGGTCGAGGTTCGCCACGCCCTCCGCTTGGGCGAAGCCGTTGTGCATGAGCCAGCTCTCGCCCTCCAGCGTGGGCGTCGAGTCCGTGTCGAGCGGCTCGTGCCCGTGGAAGAGGATGTGCCGCTGCAAGTGCAGGAACTGGAGAGCCGCGAGGGACACGCCCGGGAACTTCGTCAGGAGCGCGAGGCCCGGATCGGGCCAGCGCTTCGACCAGTCGGAGCGCACCATCACGACGCTCCCCTCCGGGATGCGGCCGTGCTGCC
>DATAOV010000065.1:0-2709 GCA_036265535.1 Gaiellaceae bacterium
TCACGAGGGGGAGCTACGTAGTCTCGGCGCGGCAGTGATAGGTCTGAGCTCCCAGCCACTCGATGAGCAGCGCGAGTTCGCCGAGCGCGAGCGGATCTCCTATCCGCTCGTGAACGACTCGGGGCTCGTGCTCGCCCGCGAGCTTGGCCTTCCGACGTTCGAGGCCGCCGGCATGACCCTCTACAAGCGGCTCACCCTCATCGCGGAGGCAGGAACGATCACCAAGGCCTTCTATCCCGTCTTCCCACCCGATCGCCATCCCGAGGAGGTAATCGCTTGGCTCCGCGCTCGCCTGCTCGAGGACAACCCGGAGGCCGAGAGATGAAGGCGATCGCGGTCGTGGGACTCGGCGCGATGGGGAGCCGGATCGCACAGCGGTTGCTCTCCGCGGGCCATGAGATCATTGTCTGGAACCGGACCCCGGCCAAGCTCGCGCAGCTCATCGACCTCGGCGCGACGGCGGCCGAGAGCCCCGCTGATGCTGCCCGGCGGGCCGAGGTCCTGATCACGATCGTCTCTGATCCGGCGGCGCTTCGCGCGGTGAGCGAGGGAGGCGAGAGCATCGCCGCCGGGGCAGACGCCACGCTGACCGTGATCGAGATGTCGACGGTGGGTCCCGCCGGTGTCGCGCGCCTCGCATCGGCCTTGCCCGCGGGAACCCCTCTGCTCGACGCGCCCGTGTTGGGGAGCATCGGCGAGGCCGAGGCCGGCTCGCTGACGATCGTCGTCGGCGGCCCCGTCGCGCTCGTCGAGCAGGCGGAGCCGTTGCTCTCAAGCCTCGGTTCCGTCCTCCACGTCGGCCCACTCGGCGCCGGCCAAGCGGCGAAGCTGGTCGCCAACGCGACGCTCTTCAGCACACTCGCGACGTTGGGTGAGGCGATCGCGCTCGCCCAGGGGCTCGGGCTTTCCAAGAGCACCGTTTACGAGCTCCTGGCGGCGACGCCGCTCGCTGGTCAGGCCCAGCGCCGACGAGACGCGATCGAACGGGGCGACTACCCATCGCGCTTCCCGCTCGCGCTCGCCCGCAAGGATGCAGAGCTGATCGCCGAAGCGGCGGTGGCGGCCGGCGTTGACCTCCGCCTGATCAAGGCCGCGCGAACCTGGCTGGCAGACGCCGAAGCGGCTGGCTCGGGCAACCGGGATTACACCGCGCTGTTGGCGACGATCCTCGCCAGCCGGAAGGGCGGCACGGACGCAGGATCGACGACCATCGAGACCTCCGAGCAGAGGCATGCCTACGACGGGGTGATCGTCGACCTCGACGGCGTCGTCTGGCTCGGCGGCCACCCGATCGACGGTGCGGCCGCCGCGATCGCGAGGCTGCGCGCACGCGGAACTCGCGTGCTGTTCCTCACCAACGACCCGCAGAGTTCGCGAGACGAGCATGCGGCCCGACTCGCGGCGCTCGGCATCCCTGCGACCGCCGATGATGTGCTGACCTCGGCGTCGGCAACGGCGCGGTTTCTCGCCTCGCAAAGCCATCTTCAGGGGCGGAGCGCGCTCGTCATCGGCTCCCGGGCGCTTCACGAGGAGATCGCGAAGGCCGGCCTCGACCTCATCTCACCCGACGAGGCGCGTCAAGCTGAGGTCGTGGTGGTCGGCGGTCACGAGGGATTCGACTACGCCGAGCTACGAGCCGCGACCACAGCGATCGCCACCGGGGCCGCGCTCTTTGCAACCGGGCGAGATGCGGTCTTCCCGACCCGCGACGGACCAGCGCCGGCGACGGGGGCGATCCTCGCCGCAGTCGAGACAGCGACGGGGGTGACGGCGACAGTCATCGGCAAGCCCGAGCGGTTCGTCTTCGAGATCGCGCGCGAGACACTCCGGGAGTGTGATCACGTCGCCGTTGTCGGCGACAATCTCGCCTCCGACATCGTCGGAGCCAAGCGCTCGGGCCTGGATGCGATCCTGGTCCTCACCGGTACAGCAACGAGAGAGGACCTCGAGCATGCCGTGATCCAGCCCGACTTCGTGTTCTCGAGCCTGGCCGAGCTCTCGGAGCTCTCGGAGATCGAGCGGCTCGACGCCAAGACAACCGACGCACACGGTGCGCCGGACAAGCCCGTTTGGGGTGCAGAAACTCGGTTCCGCTTGTGAATCGGCGCATGGAGTGACGGGCGAGTCGCTGCCCTACTCGCGCCCCTTGCGTCGATTGCTTGGGTCCGCTTGGCGATCTAGCAGAGGTGACCCATGCCCCGTTATGGCAGTACTTCGCGAGGCAGGCAGACGGCACCAAAGCCTCGCGCACAAAGGCGAAGGCGTCCGGCCTAGCCCGCCGTCAGCTCTTCCCTGCAGAGGTCGGCCACCTGCGCTCCGGTCAGGCGCACGAGATCGGCTGCCTTTACCCGCACCGACCGGTCGTGCGAGCCGGCCTCGAGCACCACTGAATCGCGCCTCGCGAGGCGCTCATCGACGATCACCCGATCCTCGCGGCCGCCGAGCGGCGGGACTGCGCCGAGCTCGAAGTCAGGGTAGGAGCGCGCGAGCTCGTCCTCGCTCGCCAGATGCACTTTCTTGCCGCTGATTCCGAGAACGGCAGCGACCTTGTGCAGGTCGATCCGCTCCGAGGCCGCGAGCACGGCGCGCACGTTCTCGCCCGGCGCGACCAGGACGAGCGTCTTCGCCACCTCTTCAGGCCCGATCCCGAGCGCGGCGGCCTCGTCAACCGCCCGCTCCGTGTGCGCGTGCTCGAGCACGTCGAAGTCG
>DATAOV010000066.1:0-4695 GCA_036265535.1 Gaiellaceae bacterium
CGAAATCTTGAGCTCCCAGGTACTGCCGGGCGCGAGCACATTGGAGTCGATCACGGTCTGGCGGATCGATCCAGGCTCCCACTCGTAGCGGCTCCGCTCCCAGACGCGTCCAAAGGGCGGCCGGAAGCCCTCGGTTACCTCGGCGAATTCTGCTCCCTGAGCATGCACTTGGAAGTACCGTGGCTTTGAATTCGACCACACCTTGACGCGCTCCTCCGAGAGGTCGGTGGCAATAGCGAGTACCTGCTCGGGGGACGCCGACGTGCCCTCGGATACCGTGATGTCCAACATCTGGGCGATGGTATTCGAATAGGAAATCCGTTCCTTGCGGCCGCCTGATCTGCTTCGAGCTCCTCCAGGGCGAAGAGTCATTCTGGTTAGGCGTTTCTAAGGGCTTGTTCCCTGGTCGCCGAACTCGCGCTCAGCGCAGGCGGGGCAGTAGAACGCGAGCGCGCCGCCGCGTCTACTCCATCACGATCCCGTTGAAGAGCCCCGGCGAGCTGTATGACGAGATCCGCTGGGCGGCGATCATGTTGCGCGCGAGCCTGAGCGAAGCGCAGCTAGTCGATCTGGTTTTCCTGCAGGATCTCCAGGGGAGGTAGCGGGCATGAGGATCCTTCCCCTCGGTCTCGACGGCGATCATCCCGAGTGGCGTTGCGTGCAGACCAGCGATGCCCTTCCTTGCGATACGTGCGAGCAGCTCGCCTACGCCTTCTGGGTTAAGGGACTCGTGCAGTACGACCCGCACTTCGACCGCCTCGGAGACACGCAGCTCTGCCTCTCATGCTTCGCTGAGGATGGCACGGCCGTGATTAGCGAGCGCCAGTGGCAGGAGATCCGCCGCTTGAACGATCATCAGATTCAGGGGTACGTCCACCTCCGCCATTCGTACATTCGGCACGAGGAAGCTCTCAGGATCGTTCGGATACACGAGACCCAGAATGGACTCGCCTCGCGCGAAGACGTGAAGAGGGGCGAGCGTCGGTGAGCTGGGGGGCGTTCTCGCGATCTTCCTGGGCCTCGTGGTCTTTTTCGGCCTCTTCCCACCTCAGTAGGAAGATCAATAGGGCAGAACCGACCGTTATCGCCGCACGCGTAAGTTGGGTGAATGATCCGACGTGCGAATCAAGACGACGCGCCGGCGATCAGTGAGCTGTTTGCGCGTACGCGCGACGAGATGACCTACCTGCCGCGCATTCCCGACGCCGTTCGGCCGCGGCTCGCTGGGCGGTTCTTCGCCAGAGCGGAGCTGTGGGTCGCCGAGAAACACGGGCGTATCGTCGGCTTCGCCGGGGTCAGCGGCAGGGAACTCACACACCTCTACATCGATCCGTCGACTCAGAACCGTGGCGTGGGGAGCGCGTTGCTCGACCACGTGAAGAACCTCTGCCCCGAGCGCCTTGAACTTTGGGTGTTCCAGAAGAACGAGGGTGCTCGCAGGTTCTACGAACGACACGGCTTCCAGCTCGTCAGGCTCACCGACGGGGCCGGGAACATGGAGCAGGAGCCGGACGCGCTGTACGAGTGGTGCCCGCACCGCGCGAGGTGACGCTAACGCCTCTCCACCCTTGGCGTATCGCCCTCACGCCGCGAGCGAGTGGTTCGCTACTCGCAAGGGCGGGTGGAGAGGCTGGTAGCCACGTAGACTCTCTCAGGACGGAGGTGGAGATACCTCCCTCGCGAAGATGGCGGCCCCTTCGGGGGCCGTCGTTGTATCTGGGGTTAGAGGATCTTGAAGACCACTTCGTCGTTCCGCCGCCGCCAGCGTCGGTACTTCACGAGTGAGAACCGGCAGAGGCCCACGAGGGTCAGCGCGAGCGGAACCAGGGCCGAGAGGATCAGGAGAACGTGGATCATGGGGGCGATCAGATTGCCAGGGCCACCGGACGGATCCTGAGCGGATCCTGACACGCCCCTGACACACGGCCCATTCTTCTACTGTCCACAGGCAGCGAATCGGCTTGGTTAAGCGATGGGCGCGGCTGGGTTCGAACCAGCGACCTCCCGCGTGTGAAGCGGGCGCTCTCCCGCTGAGCTACGCGCCCTCAGCGCCTGAGGATACCGTCGAGCCGCCGCGGCCGAGCAGCTCGCGGGCGCGCTCCCGGGCCTCAGGGTCCTGCGTGCGCCAGAGCCGCTCGACGAGCGTCCGCATCACCTCGCGGATGCCCACCATCCCGAGCAGGTTCTCGCCCTCGAGCACCGGCAGGTGGCGAACCTTGCGCTCGCCCATCAGCCGGGCGGCGTCGAGCACATCGGTGTCCGGAGCCAGCGTGACGGGGTTGCGAGTCATCACGTCGCCGACCCGCACCTCGGCGAAATCCGAGCCTTCGCCGGCCAGGCGCAGGACGTCGCGCTCGGTGAAGATGCCGACGAGGCGCTCGCCCTCGCAGACGGCGACCGAGCCGATTCCCTCCTCGAGCATGCGTGCGATCGCGAGGCGGACTTCGTCGTCCGGCCCGACGGTCACGACGCGGTAGGTCATGACGTCTGCGATCGCCACGGAGTTGAGTCTAATTGCACAAGACCGGTTGGTACCATCACGCACGCCGCGGGCTCGGGTCGGGCCCCGTGCGGTGAGAGCTTGCGAACCGCGTCAGATCCGGAAGGAAGCAGCGCTAAGCGATCACTCTCAGGCGTGCGGTGTGCCCGGCCCGAGGCCGCGGCGTTAAGACGGGCCCCACCGGCAAGCCAGTACGCCCTCTAGGTCGGCGTCGCAGGCGAGCGCCTTCGGCGGCAACCCCCTTCGATAAAGTCGCGGAGTGGCCGCCCTGTACCGCAAGTACCGCCCTCAGGACTTCGACGAGGTCGTGGGCCAAGAGGCGGTCGTGCGGACGCTCAAGAACGCCATCTCGCACGGTCAGATCCGTCAGGCGTACCTCTTCGCGGGCCCGCGCGGCACCGGCAAGACCTCGCTCGCGCGGATCCTGGCCAAAGCTTTGAACTGCGAGCACGGCCCGACGCCGACTCCCGACAAGACTTGCCACGCCTGTCGCGCGATCGCCGACGGCACCTCGCTCGACGTGGTCGAGATGGACGCCGCCTCCCAGCGCGGGATCGACGACATCCGGGAGATCCGCGAGCGCGTCGTCCTGCAGCCGGTCGAGGGGCGGCACAAGGTCTACATCCTCGACGAGGCGCACCAGCTCACGGACGCGGCCTTCAACGCGCTCCTGAAGCTGATCGAGGAGCCTCCGCCCCACCTCGTCTTCGTCTTCTGCACGACCGACCTGGGGAAGATGCTGCCGACCGTCCGCTCGCGCTGCCAGACCTTCGTGTTCTCGCGGCCTCGGCTTCCCGAGCTGGTGCAGGTGCTCCGGCGCGTGGCCGACGGGGAGGGAATCGAGGCACCCGACGCCGCGCTGTCCCTGATCGCCCGCGCAGCCCGCGGCGCGTACCGCGACGCGGTCTCGACCTTCGACCAGCTCGCGGCGGCCACCGAGAAGCAGGTGACCGTCCAGTCCGTGCTGCAGCTGCTTGGCGCGGTCGAGGAGGAGGCGCTCTTTCGTCTCTGCGACCTGGTGGTCGATCGCGACACCGCGGGCGCGCTGACCTTCATCGAAGAGCTCTCCGAGCAGGGACAGGATCTCGGCCGGCTCGTGACCGACCTGCTCGAGCACCTACGCCACCTGCTGCTCGTCCAGCACATGGGCGAGGTTCCCGAGTCGCTGCCCGTGACGGAGGAGACGCGCGAGCGGCTACGGGAGCAGGCCAACCAGCTCGGCGAGGCGACCGTGCTCCGGCTCTGCGACCTGCTCGCAGTCGCCGTCGAGGACATGCGCCAGGGCGGTGACCCGCGCCTCCCTCTGGAGCTCGCCCTCGTGAAGGTGACACGGCCGGCCGCCGATCTCTCGCGGGAGTCGACCGCCTACCGCCTCGAGCAGCTCGAGAGCCGCGGGCATTCCGCTCCCGCTCCCGCTCCCGCTCCGGCGCCGGAGCCCGCCGCGGTGCCTGCCGCCGAGCCCGCTGCCCCGGAGCCGGCCGTGAGCGCCCCGCCGTCGCTCGAGCTCGAGCAGCTCCAAGAGGCGTGGCAGCGCACGATCCTGCCGGCGGTCGAGGAGAAGTCGATCCCGACGGCCTCGGTCCTGCGCGAGGCGCAGCCGAAGGACCTCGCGGGCGACACGCTCACGGTCGAGTTCCCGCGAGCCGCCTCGTTCCACCGGCAGCTGGCTGAGGAGCCGAAGAACGCGACCCTCCTCGAGGAGGCGCTCTACGAGATCACGGGGCGCCATCTCTCCCTGGCCTTCGAGGTCGGCGAGAACGGCGAGGAGGCCGCGCCCGAGGAGGACCAGCCCGTGACCGAAGAGGAGATCATCGAGCTGATGAAGGGAACCTTCGACGCCCGCGAGGTGGCAGACGAATGAGTGGCATGGACATGAACAAGATGCTCGAACAGGTGCAGCAGATGCAGGCCCAGATGCAGAAGGCCCAGGAGGAGCTGAGGACCGAGACCGTCGAGGCCACGGCCGGCGGCGGCATGGTCAAGGTGGTCGCAACCGGCGGCGGCGAAATCCGCGAGATCAAGATCGACCCGAAGGCGATCGACCCCGACGACCCCGAGATGCTCGAGGACATGATCCTGGCTGCGGTCAACGAGGCGCTCCGCTCCGCGCAGAGCCTGATGGAGTCCAAGCTCGGCCCGGCGCTCGGCGGCCTGCAGGGCATGGGGCTCCCGGGGCTGTAGTGGCCGACGGGCGC
>DATAOV010000067.1:0-5747 GCA_036265535.1 Gaiellaceae bacterium
AGGTGTCATCCCTCTGCGGAACATCAACGAGGCCACACCGGAGGATTGGGACGAGGTCATGGCCGTGGATGGCCGCGGGATGTTCCTCTGCTGCAAGTACGCGATCGAGGAAATGTTGAAGACCGGTGGCGGCTCGATCGTCTGCCTTTCCTCGATCTCGGGAGTTGCCGGCCAGAAGAGTCAGTCGACCTACGGACCGGCGAAGTTCGTCGCCTCCGGACTCACGAAGCACTTGGCCGTCGAGTTGGCCGACAGGGGTATCCGCGTCAACGCCGTCGCCCCGGGCACGATCAAGACGGAGCGCGTGTTACGTCTGCCGCACGAGCCTGGCGGGAGCGAGTACATCGAGCAGATCGAGCGGTTGCATCCCATGGGTCGGCTTGGTGAGCCGCAGGAGGTTGCTCAGGCGATTGCCTTTCTCGCGTCCGACCAAGCCTCGTTCATCACCGGCGCCATCTTGCCGGTCGACGGCGGCTACCTTGCACAGTGACGGTCGAGCCCTGGGCAGACAGGAGGCTCGTCTCGGATGAAGCGCTGGAGTTCTTTACCGCGTTAGGCTTCAATCCACGGCCGCGGCCGGAAACTGGCTCGGCGTCTGCATTCCGGCGGAATACGGCGGAACGCAAGTACCGAATCGAGGTGGCTCATAAGCCGGAGGTCGCGGGTTCAATCCTGCCCCGAGGAAACGTACATCTACATCGTCGGGGCCCCCAGGGTCGACGACGTCGTACAGCTCAGCGAACGAGCCGGATTCGAACAGGATCACGTCGTTGAAGCACTCGCGATCGACGCGCCCACGAGGCAGGGTCGATGATTCTGCGTCTCGCCGAGGTCACGAAACCCAGGTGGAAAGAGGAAGGTGAGTGTGCCTGTCGGCAGGCTCTTCTTCACGCGCCGATGGTACGACTGCGTTCGTGAAGGCGGATGATCAGCTCAGCGCGCTGTCGCACCTCGACCAGCTATTCGGGCAACACGGCATCGAGTACTGGCTCTTCGGCGGTTGGGCAGTGGATTTCCACGCCGGCAAAGTGACGCGCCCGCACGACGATCTCGACCTCGCAGTCCGGTCACTCGACGGTGAGCGCGTTCGCGAGCTCCTCACCGCCGCCGGTTGGCGCCACACACCGGAAGAGGGTTACAGCGTGTACGAGCTCGACGACGTTCGCCTCGAGGTCGCGTTTCTGGACCACGGCGAATGGCCTCCGAACTCGTTCGAGCACGACGTCGCCGAGGTGGCCGGGGTTCGTGCGCGTGTCGTCAGCCTGTCGTCGTTGAATGCCGACAAGGCGATGGTGCGTGACGACGAGAGCGTGGCGGCGAAGGACCGCGCGGACTCCGTGACGCTCGGGCGGCTTCCCGGCTAGCGCTCCGCGACCTGCGGCTGTGCAAGCGCCTTGCAAGCATCGCTTCCGCTGGGATGTCACCGTGTTCCGCCGAAATGCACGCGGCCGGAACTGGCTCGGAGCCTGCATTTCGGCGGAATACGGCGGAACATGTGGACACAATCGAGACGGCTCATAACCCGGAGGTCGCAGGTTCAAATCCTGCCCCGCTACTCAAAAAGGCCCTGAAGATAGGGCTTTTCTTTGCCGGTTGAGCGACCCCGCAATCGCTTCTGCTCGCCAGAGAGAGCCCTCAAGGGCTCTCTCTGGCGAGCTTGCTGGCGATTCGTAGGGTGGCGTCTAGCCGGCCAGCGGGTGCGGCCCCCAGTCAGGCTGGCTGTCTCCGCGCGCATTGGTGACCTGGAAGAGGCCGCTTCCGTCGGCGTTCACGGTGTAGATGCTCGACGGCGTCCCCGGGCTCTTTGTGGCTCGGGTGAAGACGATCTTCGTTCCGTCGGGCGACCAGCCAGGATCCAGACAGCTGATCGACCTCGCGTCCGAGAACGCGCCGCCGCACGAAGGTGTGATTGGCACCTGGTGCAGCCCACTGCCGTCCGCGCTGACGATCCAGACCGCGAGGCGGTGGTCCGGGTCGGTGCGAGCGGCGAACACGATCTTGTCGCCACTCGGCGACCAGCTGCCGCCGAAGAAGGTTTGAACGATCAGGCCCGGCGGTGTGATCTGCCGCAGCCCACTGCCGTTGAGCTTGATCACGAAGAGCCCGACCGGCCCATTCTCATCGAGTCGGACAAAGACGAGGCGTTTTCCGTCCGGCGAGTAGTCACCGGGAATGTCGTCGCCGCCGGGGGGGCTGGAGGTGATCCGGGTCAGGCCGCCGCCGTCCGAGGCGCGGATCGAGTAGACGCCGTTGCGGCTCGGGTCGGTCACCCCGAAGCTCTCGCAGGCAAGTCGTTGCCCGTCCGGAGACCAGCTGAAGCCGCAGTGAGTCTCGAGCGTCGGGTCCGGCGGCGCGACCTCGCGGAAGCTGCCGGTGTCGGGGTTCACGAAATGGGCAGCCATACCGTCGTCGCAGCAGAAGATCGCCACCTCACTGCCGTCAGGTGACCAGTGGGGCGTGTTCGAGGGGTGGGCGGAAAACAGCTGCTGCACATGGCTCCCGTCCGGGTTCACCGTGTAGGTGAAGGTGTCTCCCGCAGCAGGGTCGAATCGTGCAAACACGATTCGGCCGTTCGCGCCCGGCGATTTTGCCCCGGCCGGGATCGCGAATAGCGCCGCCAGCGCGAGACCGGCGAGCAAGCCGAGAACGATCAGCTTGCGCATTGGATTCTCCTTCCGTCGATGCAGTGCATTCGCCGGCGGACGCTACGAATGGCGGGCGGCTCGCGAAACGGGGCTGGCCACAGGCTTCGCTCCGTGCCTGCACGGAGATCGCCCAAGAACGACTGGGGCTAGCCACAATGCGCTCGCGCGCGGCCTCTGCGACGATCAAGGCGTGCGTCCGACCGTGCTGATCGTCGACGACCACGAA
This sequence comes from Gaiellaceae bacterium, assembly GCA_036265535.1. Lineage (GTDB taxonomy): Bacteria > Actinomycetota > Thermoleophilia > Gaiellales > Gaiellaceae > AC-32. Next base: position 2,872 of record DATAOV010000067.1, read on the forward strand.
GCGTTCCGGGTGTCGGCGAGCGCGCTGCTCGAGGCGGAGGGGTTCGCGGTCCTCGGAGAAGCCGCCGACGGAGGGGCGGCGATCGTGGAGTGCGAGCGGTTACGCCCGGACGTCGTGCTGCTCGATATCCAGCTTCCCGACCTGGACGGCTTCACGGTGGCGGAGCGGCTGGCCGCAGCGCGCGAGCCTCCCGCCGTGGTCCTGATCTCCAGCCGGGAGGCCGAGGCGTACGGGCCGCGCCTCGAGTCGGCGGCGGCACGGGGCTTCATTTCGAAACGGGAGCTCTCGGGCGCGGCGCTCGCCGCCGTGATCGGCTGAACGCCGATGCGCCTGTTCCGGTTCGCGCTCTGGCCGGCGGGCGCGGCGCTCGGGATCCTCGCCGAGCGCCTCTATTTCGGCTGGGGCGATGGGCGCCACTGGATACCCGACCTCGTCACGGGTTGGAGCCTGATCGCGTGCGGGCTCGTCGGCTGGTCGCGGCGGCCCGAGAGCAGGAGCGGGGCTCTAATGGCGGCGACCGGATTCGCCTGGTTCGCCGGCAACTTCGCAACTGCCGACCTCGGCCCGCTCGACTGGCTCGCCGCACACGCGCTCTACCTCTACCGCGGGCCGCTCTTCCACCTCGCCCTCTCCTACCCGCGCGGGCGCCTGGCGGGCCGGATCGAGCGGGCGGCCGTGGCCGTCGGATACGTCGCGGCGATCGTGACTCCGGCCTGGCGGAGCGGGACGACGACGATCGTGCTGGCCTCGCTCCTGGTGGGCGTCGCCGGCCGTAGCTACCTTCGCTCCGCCGGCCGAGAGCGCCGGGAGCGTCTGGCTGCGCTGCAGGCGACCACCTTCCTCGGAGCCGTCCTGGCAGCCGATGCGCTCGTGCGCTTCGCCGTTTCGACCGAGGAGGCGAAGGACGCGACGCTCTTGGCGAACGAAGCGGCGCTCGTCGCCCTGGCGGTCAGCCTCCTCGCCGGGCTCCTCCGCTGGCCCTGGGAGCGGGCGGAGGTAACCGACTTCGTCGTCGAGCTCGGGGAGGCAAGGTCGGGGACGCTTCGCGACGCGCTCGCGCGCGCGCTCGGGGATCCAACGCTCGAGCTCGGCTACTGGCTTCCTGAGAGCGGTGCCTACGTCGACGCTGCCGGACGCTCACTCGAGCTTCCCGCCGCGGGCTCCGCTCGAGCTGTCACGAGGGTTGAGCGCGACGGGCAGGCCGTCGCCGTGCTCGTTCACGATCCGGCCGTGCTCGACGATCCTGGCCTTGTCGAGGCGGTGGCCGCCGCGGCGCGGCTTGCGGCCTCGAATGCGCGCCTTCAGGCCGAGGTGCGTGCGCAGGTGAGCGAGCTGCAGGAGTCGCGCCGGCGCCTGGTGCGGGCCGGCGACGAGGAGCGTCGTCGGCTCGAGCAGCGACTCCGCGAAGGGGCCGAGCGGCGCCTGGTTGCGCTCGGGCACGTGCTCGAGCGGGCGTCGGGAAACACGAACCGCACCAGGACCGCGGAAATCGAGCGCGCCAGAGATCAGCTCGCCCGCGCGCTCGCCGATCTCCACGACCTCGCGAGGGGCCTCCACCCGCGGACGCTGACCGAGCAGGGACTCGAGGCCGCGCTTGCTTCCCTCGCGCGGAGAAGCCCGGTGCCGGTCGAGCTGGCGGTGCCGGCCGAGCGCCTCCCGGCCGAGGTCGAGGCCGCCGCGTACTTCATCTGCTCGGAGGCACTTGCAAACATCGCCAAGTACGCGTCGGCCTCACGTGTGGTCGTGCGCGTAACTGCGGACGACCGCGCGGCGCTGGTCGAGATCGTCGACGACGGTGTCGGCGGGGCGGATCCCGCACAGGGCTCCGGCCTACGCGGGCTGGCGGACCGCGTCGAGGCGCTCGGTGGCGCCCTCCGCCTCGAGAGCCCGCCCGGCGGCGGGACACGCCTCTCCGCCGAGCTTCCCCTGCACGGTGAGGCACCGTCAGGGGATGGGTCGCACCGGCGGGCCGATCCGCCGCCACGGCTCGCCTGACCAGACGAAGCGGTCGCCGCGCTCCACGGATGGGGCGGGCGTGAGGTACAGCGTCCTGTCGCGGTCGCGCGAGAAGGTGAAGATGAGCACCGAGTTTTCGCTGGGCCAGCTGAACGCGATCCGGTTGCCGGTGACCCTGTAGGTGCCCGCGTCCGGGCCCTCGCCGGTCTGCCACTTCCCATCGCCGAGAGTCCTCGTGGTGACCGCCCCGACAACGGGTAGGTTCGGGGGCCATCCAGACCGAATCGCGTCCGCCTTCGTCAGCACATAGCGGTAGGTTCCGTCGAGCCTGGTCGTGGCCCGAGGTGCCGTGCTGCCGGTCGGCCCGTGCTCCCGCGGAACCGAGCAGCCTTTGGGAACGCGGAGGGCGGGAGCGGGCGGGAGCGATCGCTTCAGCGCTCGGATCCTGCTGATCAGGCTCTTCGTGCGGGGATCCCGGTCGAGCTCGGAGTAGACGGGTCGCGTCGCCCGCACGAGCGCCGCGAGCTCGGCCCTGCTCGCGAGCACAACCCGACCGCCGCCGGTCGCGGAGGCGCTGCGGCCAGTCGAGCAGAACCGCTCGATCGCCGCCTGCGCGGAGTGACGCTTCGCGACGCCGTACGCAAGCGTCCGGGCGGCCGCCCGCTCCAGCGCCGCCCGCTCGGCGTCCGTGAGGGCACGCAGCGAAGCAGGATTGGCGAAGAGCGTGTGGAGCGCCGGAAAGATGCTGACGTTGCCCGTAACGATGTCCGGGCCCAAATAACTGACAAGGGACTCGATCCGCCCGTCGGCCTGTCCACGGCTCATCACGTCCAGATCGGCCTTCCCCAATCTGTGCACCGGTGTCGCCCCGAGCGCGCGCAGCGCTGCGTCGGTCGCCCGCGACGGGGTCACAATCAACC
>DATAOV010000068.1:0-32841 GCA_036265535.1 Gaiellaceae bacterium
GTCGATCCCCCGCGGCAGCGAGCCCGCGAAGACGACGTAGTCGGCGCCCCGCGAGAGGTACGTGAGCTTCTCGAGCAGGATCTCGAGCTCTTCCGGCTGGACCTGCGGGCCCCACTCGTTCACCTCGGTGTAGCTCGAGCCGGTCGGGTCGACGATCGCCGTCGATGTCCGCGACTCGTCGTCGATCCTGACGAAGTCGTTCAGGATCGCCTCTGCCGTCAGCTCCTCGACGATCCGCGTCCCGGTGCGGCCACCGGCCAGGCCGGTCGCGACAACCGGCACCCCGAGGCGCTTGAGGGCGCGCGCGATGTTGATTCCCTTGCCGCCGGCCAGCGTTAGCCCCTGGCTCGCGCGATGCCGCTGCCCGCGCTGGAAGTTCGGGACCGTGAGCGTCCGATCGATCGCCGCGTTCATGGTGACCGTGACGATCACGAGTGAAACCACCCCGCCATGTGATGCAGGGTACGCCCCGCGTACCACCCCACGCGGCCGGCGAGGCCGGGCCGGCCGGCCGCGCGGCCGGCGACCAGGCTGACGCGGCCGATCAGGCGGCCGCCTTGGTAGACGAGCACGGCCCCGAGAGGCTGGCCCTGCCGCACGGGCAAGTCCACCGCCGTGGCGGCGACCACCCGTCGCACGAGCGGGCGGTCGACCCGAACCATGGGCGTGAGCGAGCGCGAGGCGACCAGCTCCAGATGTGTGCCGCCGTAGCCGAGGGCGGCGCGCGCGTAGGCATGGCCCCGCACGGCAACCGCGGCCGGGCGGTAGCGCGAGAAGCCCCAGTCCAGGAGTTCGGCGAGGTCGGCGTCGCGCGCGCCGCGGCCGGGGCTGCCGAGCAGCGTGGCGTAGACCGTTATGCCGCGCCTGCGCGCTGCGGCGACCTGCGACCAGCCGGCGGCCGACGTGTGACCGGTCTTGACGCCGAAGATCCCGGGGTAGCTGTAGAGGAGGTCGTTCCAGGTGTGCAGGTTCCGGCCTCCTGAGATCGTGGCCCCGCGCTGGCGCACGATCTGCCGCACCAGCGGGCGATGCATCAACACGCGCGCGAGCAGGGTCACGTCGCGCGCGCTCGAGACGTGGCCGGGTGCGTCGAGACCGTCGGGCCGGACGAAGTGGGTGTCCCGCAGGCCCAGCTGCTTCGCCCGCGCGTTCATCATCGCGACGAAGCGCGACTCGCTGCCGTGGCCGACGTAGATCGCCAGAGCGTCGGCGGCGTCGTTGGCGCTCTGGATCAGCGCCGCCTCGAGCAACTCGCGCACGGTCAGGCGATCGCCCGCCCGGAGATCCGCGCTCGACTCACCGACGTCCGCGGCCTCGGGGCTGACTACGACGGTCTCGTTCGGCTTGGTGTGCTCCAGGGTCAGCAGCACCGTCATCAGCTTCGTGATGCTCGCGATCGGGACGCGCGCACTGGCGTTCCGGGCGAGCAGGACCTCACCGGTGACGCCGTTCTCGACGACGTAGGAGCGCCCGGTGACTCGTGGCGGGGCGCACAGGACAGGAGCCGCGAACGCGAGAGCCGCGGCGGCGACGACCAGGCGCTTCACGGAGCGGCGATTGTACTAGTGCGCCCAGCTCACACGGCGCTCAGCTCACGCGGATCCGCTGGCCCACCTCGAGGCTCGTCGGCTCGATGCCAGGGTTGAGGGCAAGCAGATCCTCGACGGTGGTGTCGAAGCGGATCGCCACGTCGCTCAGGGTCTCGCCGAAGCGCAGGCGGTAGAAGCGCGGGCGCTTGACGACCGTCGTCGGGGCCGTCGGGATCGAGGTGGACTGCGTGGTCGCGACGACGGTCGTGCCGGGCGACGAGGTGGACTGGAGGCCTGACCGCACCAGGAGCACGGCGATCGTGACCGCCGCGAGGAACGCGGTGGGCGCGCCGTAGCGCTTCGCCTGCGCCCGCCAGCCTCGCGACAACGGCTACCAGCCCGACACGGCCCAGACCTCGCGGCGAAGTCTCGCCGCCTCGAGAGCCGCTGCGGTTCTCCAGTCCTCCTGCCCCTGCCGGAACGCGTAGATGACGCTGCGCGAGGCGTTGACGAGCGCGCTCGCCGGGCCGCTCGTGAACGCGCGGGCGAGATCGGCGGGCGTGGCCCCCTGTGCGCCGACGCCCGGGAGGAGCAGGATCGCCTTCGGGAGCAGCCGGCGCGCCTCCCCCACGGCTCGCGGATGCGTCGCGCCGACGACCGCACCCACGCTCGAAAGGCCTCGCTGCCCGACCAGGTCCTCACCGAGCTCGTGCACCAAGCGCGCCACGTGGTGCCAGAGCGGCCGCCCATCCGACAGCACAAGTTCCTGGACGTCGGCGCCGCCCTCGTTCGAGGTCTTGACGATGCAGAAGATGCCCGCTCCGCTCCGCCGGCAGGCGGCGAGGAAGGGCTCGAGCGAGTCGCGCCCGAGGTACGGGTTCACGGTCAGCGCGTCGGCCAGCGGCGGGCGCTCGCCGCGAGGCTCGAGGTACGCGGAGGCGTAGGCGCGCGACGTCGAGCCGATGTCCGCGCGCTTCCCGTCGGCGACCACGATCAGGCCGGCCGAGCGCGCGTACGTGCAGACGTCCTCGAACACCCGGATGCCGTCGGCCCCGAGCGCCTCGAAGAAGGCGAGCTGCGGCTTCACGCCGACGACGTGCGGCGCGACGGCGTCGAGGATCCCTCGGCAGAAGCGGCCGCAGGCCTCCGCTGCCGCCGCCTGCGAGAGGTGGGCGTCTCCGGCGAGCTCGACCGGCAGAAGATCCGGCCGCGGATCGAGCCCGACGAGAAGCTGCGAGCGCTTGCGCTCGACCGCCTCCGCCAGCCGATCGGGGAAGAGGGCGGTGACGATTGCTGGCTCAGCGCTCACGCGGGAGAGGCTAACGCCCGCTGCGGCCACAACGCTGGAGGGCCGCTTCTGCGGCCCTCCAGCTCAAACCTTCAAAGGGGCTCGGCCTAGAAGCCGCCGCCTCCGCCGCTCTTGACGGCCTGCTTCAGCGTGCTGCCGGCCGAGAACTTCGGCACGGTCGCAGCCGGGATCGTCACCTTCTGGCTCGGGTTGCGCGGGTTGACGCCCTGCCGCTCCTTGCGGTGCTGCGTCGAGAATTTCCCGAAGCCCGTGAAGTTGACCTCGCCGCCACCCTTCAGCGTGTCGGTGATCGAATCGAGAACGGCGTCGACCGCCTCGGCGGCCTCGCGCCTCGACAGATTCGCCCGCTGGGCAACGCGATCAACGAACTCTTGCTTCGTCACTATCGCTCCTCTCTTCCCGGTCGCTGTTCTTGTGGAAACACGGCTCAAGACCCTAACAGGGATGCTCATTCCGCTCAACCATGCGGCTTTGCGGCACTTTTTGGGGCCGCAAGAAGCTCAGATGCATGGAAGAGGGGCCGCAGCCGCACCCCCGCGCGGGCCAGCTCGTCGGCTCCACCCTCCTCTCGATCGACCACGCAGACGGCCGTGCCGACCCTCAGCCCGGCCTCGCGCAGCGCCTCGACGGCGGCCACCGCGGCACCGCCGGAGGTGACCACGTCCTCGACGAGGCAGATGAGCTCGCCCTCCTCGGAGACGCCCTCCAGCCGGTTGTCCGTGCCGTAGCCCTTCGACTCCTTGCGCACGATCAGGAAAGGCAGACCGGAGGAGAGGGAGGCCGCGGCCGCGAGCGCGACGGCCCCCAGCTCCGGGCCGGCAAGCCGGCACGCCTCGGGCTCGAACTCCTGCACCGCCTCGGCGATCGCCTCGCCTAGCGGCCCGAGCAGCTCCGGCCGCGTTTCGAAGCGGTACTTGTCCAGGTAGTAGCGCGAGCGGCGCCCCGAGCGCAGCACGAAGTCGCCCTCGAGGTAGGCATGCTCGCGGAGCGCGGCTCCGAGCTTGTCCCGCTCCACTAGCGCCGTGCGGTTGCAAGCAGCTCGCGCGCGTGACCCAGCAAGCGCTCGGCTCCGGGCGAGCCCTCGGTGAGCGAGATCATCGATCCGTCGCCGAAGTAGAGCTGGACGCTCTCCCGCCGGCGCGCCGCGCGGCGGCGGTAGAGGACGGTTCCGACGGCCGAGCCGGCGGCGAGCAGGAACCCGGTCAGGAAGCTACGGCTCCGCATCCTTCTTCTTTCTCGCGGGCGCGCGCTTGGCGGGAGCGCGCCTGGGTTTGGGCTTTGGCTTCTCCTGTTCCTGGCTGAGGCCGCGCAGGCAGCTCTTCAGATCGTAGAAGACGAGGCCCGCGGTCGGATCCGTCGTGGTGGTCGCCACGATCACGCGGTCGCCGTCGCGGACGACGAAGACGCTGCCGTCCTGGAGGGCGACGTCGAGCTGCACGACGTCCTTGTCGGCCGCGCCCTGCTTCTCTGCGGCGCGAAGCAGCTCGAGCGCCGTCGAGGCGAGCAGCCCGGCACGCTCGTCGTCCACAGTCGAGGCGAGCACGGTGCCCTCGCGGTCGAAGACCACCGCGCTCTGGATCTGGCTCGAGATCTCGGTCAGGTCGGCAAGTGCCTGGGCCGTCGGCATCGGGTCTGACGCTAACACAGCCCATACTCCGGCCATGCCCGCTCCACTAGGGAAGTTCTTCGCCGACAGGGGCCCCCACCTTGCCGCGATGATCGCGTACTTCGCGCTGCTCTCGTTCGTGCCCCTGCTCTTCCTCACCATCTCTGCACTCGCGCTCGCGGGACGACCCGACGAGTCGAGCTACCTCGTCACCGAGCTGAAGCGCGCCTTCCCCGGCAGCTCGGTCTCGAGCATCGTCCATACGGTTCGAGAGATCCAGAACCACGCCACGGCGCTCGGCATCGTCGGCGCAGCGGCGCTGCTCTGGTCCTCGCTCTCGCTCTTCAGCGTGCTCGAGTCCGCGTTCAACATCGTCTACGGAAAGCCGAACCGGTCGTTCCTGCGAGGGAAGCTGCTGGCGGTCGTGCTGATGCTGCTGTCGCTCGTCACGCTGTTCGTGGGCCTGCTGGTCGGGTCGTTCGGCTTCGACCTGCTCAAGCGCTACGCGGCCGGCTTCGCGGGCAATCCCTACGTCGCGTACAGCCTCTCGGTGGCCGTTTCGTTCCTCGGGGTGTTCACGTTCCTCGTCACCGTCTACTACCTCCTGACCAACGTCCAGCTGTCGTTTCGCGACGTGCTTCCCGGGGCCGTGATCGCAGCGGTGCTGTTGGAGACGAGTTTCCAGGCGCTGCCGCTGTACGTCCGCTACTCGAGCAACGTGGTCGCGCTCAAGGCCTTCGGCGGCCCGGCTCTGCTGCTCGTCTGGCTCTACGTGATGGCGAACTCGATCGTGTTCGGCGCCGAGGTGAACTGGTGGCTCGTCGCGCGGCGCCGGACCCCCGACGAGGCGCCGGGGCTGGCCTAGGCCTCCTGCAGCGCGCGGGCCGCGCGCGCCCTGTGCGAATTGCGCAACTTCCACTCGTCGCCGAGCTCGGCCACCGTTTGCTCCAAGCCGTCGGGGACGAAGACCGGGTCGTAGCCGAAGCCGCCGGTCCCGCGGGGCTCCTCGGCGATACGGCCTTCGAAGATCCCGGTTCCGCGGCGCTCGTCGCCGCCGGGCCCGATCAGGACGAGCTCGCAGACGTAGCGGGCCCTGCGCCCGGCGCCCTCGACTCCCTGCAGTTCGGTGAGCAACCTGGCGTTCGCCTCGGCCCCTTCCGGCGCGTAGCGGGCCGAGCGGATCCCGGGAGCGCCGCCGAGGGCCTCGACCTCGAGGCCGGAGTCCTCCCCGAGCATCCACGCCTCCGGCGGGCCGACCCGGCGTCCGAAGAGCGCCTTGCCCTGCGCGTTCTCGTAGTAGCTGTCGCTGCCTTCCTCGGGGTAGCCGTCCGCCTCCAGCAGTTCGAGCTCCCAGCCCGGCAGCAGCGCGGCCAGCTCGCGCAGCTTGTTCGGGTTCTGGGAGCAGAGCCGAACGGTCAGTCCGTCCAGCGGACCTCCAGCACCTCGTCGAGGTCGGCCAGCTTCGCGATCACGGCCGGGGGGTCGACACCCGGCGGGAGCGCCACGTCGAACAGCACGGTTCGCCGGTCGCCTTCCTGGCTGACCTCGAATGCGTGCAGCTTGGCGCCGAGGCGCTCGACCTCCGCCACGAGCGTTGCCGGGGTTTGCCCGGGGGGCAGCTGGGCTAGGATCCGCCCGCTCTCGGGGCGGAAACGCACCATCACGACGTGCGAGGCGATTCGCAGAGGCCACAGCGAGAAGAGCGCGATCAGCGTCGTGAACACCGCTGCCGAGTAGTAGCCCGCGCCGGTGGTGAGACCGATCGCCGCGACCACCCAGAGCGTCGCCGCCGTCGTCAGGCCGCGAACCGCGAGGCCCTGGCGGATGATCGCGCCGGCTCCCAGGAAGCCGATCCCGGTCACGATCTGCGCCGCGATCCTCGTCGGGTCGGCGCGGACGACCGCGTCCCCGGAGACGAGGAAGTCATGGAACCCGTAGGCCGAGGCGATCGTGAAGAGCGCCGAGCCGACGGCCACGAGCATGTGCGTGCGGAAGCCCGCCTCCCGCTCCCGGTACTCGCGCTCGAGCCCGACCGCACCGCCCAGCCCGGCGGCAACCACCAGCCGCAGGAGCTCCTCGCCCCAGGTGAGCGACGGGACTTCAAGGAGCAGCATCGAGCGCTGCCTCCTGGGCGTCGCGAATCGTGGCGATCCCGGACTCGGCGAGATCGAGGAGCCCGTCGAGGGCGTCGCGGTCGAACGGCGCGCGCTCGGCGGTGGCCTGCACCTCCACCAGTGGCCCCGCGCCTGTCCTGACGACGTTGACGTCGACCTCGGCGTTCGAGTCCTCCTCGTAGTCGAGGTCGAGCAGGAGCTCGCCGCCGACGATCCCGACCGAGACGGCTGCGACCAAGTCTTTGAGCGCGCGCGAGAGACCCGCCTTCCCGAGCGCCCGTGCCGCCGCCACGTAGGCGCCCGAGATCGCGGCGCAGCGCGTCCCGCCGTCGGCCTGGAGGACGTCGCAGTCGACCCAGAGCGTCCGCTCCCCGAGGGCCTCCAGATCCGTCACCGCGCGCAGCGCACGGCCGATCAGGCGCTGGATCTCGACGGTGCGACCCTTCTGCTTGCCGGCGCTCGCCTCGCGCGCCGTGCGCTCGCCGGTCGAGGCCGGCAGCAGCGAGTACTCGGCGGTGAGCCAACCGCGGCCGGAGTCGCGCAACCAGCGCGGGATGCGCTCGTCCAGGGACGCCGTGCAGAGGACGCGTGTCTTCCCCTGGGAGTAGAGAACCGAGCCGAGCGGTTGCTCGAGATAGTCGACGACGATCTCGAGCAGCCGGAGCTGGTCGGGGCGGCGGCCGTCCTGCCGGCTCACGCCGCGTCCCTCGCCTTCGGCTCCACGACGGCGCTCACGCCGCGGCCGCCTCGAGGTCGGCGACCGCGACGTGCTCGACCTCGCCCAGGGGCAGCTGCAGAAAGCGCTCGCCGAGGGCGCGGAAGAGCTCCGGCTCGCCGGTGGTCAGGAACCGGTACGAGCCCTCGCGACGCTCGCCGTTCTCGATGCCCTTGCGCGCCAGCGTCTCGGCCACCTCCCGCGCAGTCTCCTCCGCGGAGAAGACGAGCGTCACGCCTCGTCCAAAGACGCGCTGGAAGATCGGCCGGATCAGCGGGTAGTGGGTGCAGCCGAGGATGACCGTGTCCACGTCCGAGGCCTTGAGCGGCGCCGCGTACTCCCGCACCGCCTCGGTCGTGGCGCGGCCGAACGGCTCGTCACTCTCGATCAACGGCACGAGGCGGGGGCAGGCAACGGGGATGAGCTCGGCGCCCGCGTCCAGCGCCCGCACGAGCTGCGCGTAGCGGCCGGCCTCGACGGTGGCTTCGGTCGCCAACAGCCCGATTCGCCGGTTGCGCGTCGCCTGGACGGCCGCGTGGGCCTCCGGCGTGATCACGCCCACGACCGGCACCGTTAGCTCCTCCTGCAGTTGTGGGAGCGCCGCGGAGGTGGCCGCGTTGCAGGCGACCAGCAGGAGCTTTACTCCCTGGCCCTCGAGGTAACCGGCGATCTCGCGCGCGAAGCGGCTGATCTCCTCCAGCGGACGCGGCCCGTAAGGCAGGCGCGCGTGGTCTCCGAGGTAGACGAAATCCTCGTGCGGCATCGTCACGAGACACTCGTGCAGGACGGTCAGGCCGCCCACGCCCGAGTCGAAGACGCCGACCGGCCGGGGATCCACGCGCCGATTGTAGAAAGCCACGAGCTTCTCTACCCTTTCGTGCTTGGGTCGTAGGGTCTTTTTCGTCGTATTCGCCTCACTCGTCGCGCTGGTCGCGGCCGGTCGCGCGTCCGCGTTCACGCAGCAGGACGTGTCGCTGCGCATGAGCGACGGCGTCGAGATCGCGGCGACGCTCTACGAGCCAAGCAACGCTCCCCCACCCGCCGGATACCCGGCGGTCGTCGCCCTGCACGGGCTCGGCGGGAAGCGCCAGGACCTCGACTTCCTGGCCCGGGCCTTCGCCAGCTCGTTCGCCGTGCTCACCTTCGACGAACGCGGGCACGGCCAGTCGGGCGGCCTCGTCGCGATCGACGGGCCCAGGGAGATTGCCGACCTGCGCGAAATCCACGACTGGCTCGCGGCGAGGCCGGAGATCGACCGGAACCACATCGGCGCCTGGGGACTCTCGCTCGGGGCCGGGGCAGTCCTGCGCTCGCTCGTCGAAGGCGTGCCGTGGGCTGCCGTGGAGACGGTCGAGACCTGGACCGACCTCTACAGCGCGCTCATCCCGCAGGGACTGTCCAAGTCGGGGGCGCTGCTGCAGTTCCTGAGCTCGATCTCGCCGAGCCGGATGGATCCCTCGTTGCAGGCGATCCGCGACGACGCCCTCGCGAGCACCAACCTCCCCGCCCTCCACGCCTGGGGGGACGTGCGCTCGAGCCGCTCGCAGCTCGCGAAGGTCAAGACGCCCGTCTTCATGTTCCAGGGCCGCCGGGACTTCGCCTTCGACGTGACCCAGGCCAAGGCGGGCTATCGCCTGCTGAAGGGCCCGAAGCGCCTCTACGTCGGTGACTTCGGTCACGCGCCCTCGCGCTTTCCCGGGCCCGACATCGCGCAGGTGGTCTCGCTCGGGCTGCGCTGGTTCGAGCGCTACCTGATCGGGACTCCGGCCGGGTTCGCGCAGGTCTCGCTGGCCCCGAGCCCGTGGCGCGGCAAGCTCCAAGCGTATTCCGCCCTGCCCCCCACGAGGCGGCTCAGCGTTCCGCTGGGAGGGTCGGACTCGCTCAGCGGGCCGGGGCGGGCGCAGAGGGCGAGCGGCCCGCTGACGGGACGCGTGGAGATCTTCGGACCGCCGCAGGTAAAGGTAACGGCACGGCTGAGAGGCGGCTGGTCGCGGCTGGTCGCGGTCCTGACAGCGAAGCCGCCGAAGAAGAGCGAGATCGTGATCAGCGAAGGCGGGGTGAACACGGCCGGGCTCTCCGGAACGCGGAGGCTGACGATCAACATGATCGACGTGGCGACGCTGATCCCGCGCGGCTCGCGGCTCACGCTGACCCTTGCCTCGAGCTCACTCGCCCAGAACCCGAACAACCTGCTCTACCTGAACCTGCCGATGCCGCCTACCGCGCGCATCACGCTCGGGCCGGTCCGACTCTCCCTCCCGATCCTGCGCACGCCGGTCTCGCGATGAGGCCGCTGGCCGCGGCCTTGCTCGCCGGAGTCGCGCTCTCCGTCCCGGCCGCGGGCGGGTCGGGCGGCACACCCGGAGTCACGTCGACTGAGATCCTCCTCGGAGGCACCGTCCCTCTCAGCGGCCCCGCCTCGCCGTTCGGCGTGGTCGGCCCGGGCGCCAACGCCTACTTCAAGCACGTGAACGCCCACGGCGGGGTCAACGGCCGCAAGATCAGGTACGTCTACCGCGACGACGCCTACGACCCGTCGAAGACGATCGACCAGACGCGCGAGCTCGTCCAGCAGGACAAGGTCTTTGCCATCTTCAACAGCGTCGGTACCGAGCACAACCTCGCGATCCGCGGCTACCTCAACGCGGTGAAGGTGCCGCAGCTCTTCGTCGGGACGGGCGCCAGCGCGATCGGGCGCAGACACAAGGCGTTCCCCTGGACGATCGGCTACCTGCCGAGCTTCGAGGGCGAGGGGGCGATCTACGGCCGGTACGTCGTCGCGCACAAGCCGCGCGCCCGGATCGCGGTGCTGTACGAGGACAGCGACTACGGCAAGGACCTGCTGAACGGGCTCCGGCGCGGACTCGGCAGGCGCGCCGGGCGCATCGTCGCGAAGGCGTCGTACGAGGTGACCGACACCGACGTCAACTCGCAGATCGCCAAGCTCCGCCACTCGAAGGCCGACACGCTCATGCTGTTCGCGCTCCCCCAGCAGGCGATCCAGTCCTTCATCTACGCGTACAAGCTCGGCTGGCGCCCGCGGATCTTCGTCAGTGCCGTCTCGATCGAGCCGACGGTGATCGGTCTCGCGCGCGAGGGGACGAACGGCAAGGAGACGGCGGGTGCGCTGAGCGTCGCGTTCCTCAAGGATCCGACCTCGCCGGTCTGGGCGAAGGACCCGGCAACGCGCCTCTACCGCTCGATCATGAAGAGCTACAACCCAAGCGGTAGGCCGTCGGACGTCTACAACTTCTACGGGATGGCGGTCGCCTACTCGATGGTGGACGCGCTCAAGCGGGCGGGCCGCAACCTCACGCGCGAGAGCCTCCTCCGGGCGACGACGCACATGGACGAGCACAAGAACCCGTTCCTGCTGCCCGGAGTCGCCGTCAAGACGAGCCCCTCGAACTACTTCCCGATCGCGAAGGCGAAGATGGTCCGGTACCGCGGCACCCATTGGGTCCTTTTTGGGCCGCTCGTGCCGGCGCGGTAGCTATTTGCGCCGGTTTGCGTGTTAACTATTCCGGTGAAACCGTCGTCTCACGATCTACTGGTTCCCGGGGGATCTCCGAGAAAGAAGGGGTTATGAAGAGTTCATTGCGCTTGGCAGTGTTGACCTGCGCCAGCTTCATCGGGTTTGCACTGGCCGCACCGGCGCTCGCCGCCTACACGCCGTCCCTGACGATCGAGCAATCGAGCTATAAGCCCGGTGCCGCGATCACCGCGGATGTGTTCATCTTTGCGCCGCAAGCCAACGACCCGACCGCGAAGCTGACGATCTTCTCGCCGGCCGGTTACAACGCGAACCTGACGGCCGCGCCCGGCACCAAGATCGGGCGGGTCGTGGCGATCGCGAAGCTGAACGACCTGGCGGGAGGCTTGTTCGGCCTCGCCGGCAATGTCCTCGTCGCGAACCCGGCCGATCCGGCCATCCAGGCGGCCGCGGCCCGTTGCACGCCCGGTGTCACCAATCAGGCGACGTGGGTCCTCAACACCAGCCTCCAGGGCCAGACGGTCTCGATCCCGGTGTTCGTGAACAAGGTCGGGCCGCTCGTCACCCAGCAGATATGCCTTCCGCCGCCGGACGTCCCAGCCGGGACGCCGGGAAGGGCGACGCTCGGAGCCCAGCTCGTGTCGGCCGACTTCACGATCCAGGGCGTGTTCACGAACGGGCCGCGCGGCGAGTACCAGTGGGACGGGGTCTACACGCCGTACACGCCCAATACGGGCGCACCGAATGCAGCTGGAACGGTCGAGTGGCGGACCTACGTCGGGCTCCCCTCGACGCTGACCCTCGCGAAGGCGAAGACGAAGAAGGGGATCAAGCTCGTCGGCAAGCTCTCGGTCAACGGCCTCAGCCCGCGCGGCATCCGCATCGCCCTCTACTCGGGAAAAAAGGGGCAACCCGCCCCGAACGCGGTCTCCGGCGGCAGCGGCAAGCGGTTGACACGAACCGGCAAGCTCCCGGCGAGCGGCAAGTACTCGCTTGCACGCCCGTCGGTGAAGTTCGCGACCTTCTTCCAGGCGCGCTTCGAGAACTACGCCACGCCCTGCACCGGCGCCTCGCCGACGGGGCTTCCTCTGAAGTGCATCGGCGAGGACATCGCCGCCGTGACCAGCAACCAGGTCAAGGCGACGAAGGCGAGGAAGCGCTAGCGGCTTGCGTCGAGCGGGGTCCTTGCGAGAGGGCCCCGCTCAGCGCTCTGCCGGCAGGTCCTCGTGGCGCGACCACTCGTGCCACGAGCCCGGGTAGTTGCGCGCGTCGTACCCCGCGGAGCGTAGAGCCAGTGCGGCGAGCGCCGATCGTGAGCCGGAGTGGCAGTAGGCCACGATCTCCGAGCCTTCGGGCAGGCCGACGAGCTCCCGCACCACCCACGACTCGTGCGGTCGCCCGGGCCCCGCGAACAACCGCTCCGCCTCGAGCTGTCGGGCTCCGGGGATGTGGGCCTGGCGCGGGTCGCACGGGTAGCCCCCGCGGCCCGAGTACTCATCGGCGGAACGGACATCGAGGATGGTCAGTTGGGGATCCTCGAGCCGGTCGCTCAGCTCCTCCCAGGTCGGGACCGCCTCGAGGCGAGGCTCCAGGCTCGTCTTCGTCTTCTCGAGCTCGATCGCTCCCGTCTCGAGCTCGCCCGGCCAGCTCGCCACCCCGCCCGCGAGCACGGCCACGTGCGGGTGACCCGCGAGCAGAGCGGCCTGGGCGGAGGCGGCAGCGCCAACACAGTCACCGCGGTCGTAGAGGACGAGGCGCTCCGAGCCGGTGACCCCGTGGCGCCCGAGGCGCCGCTGCACCTCCACCGCGAACTCCCGGACGATCTCGCGGTCGGCCAGCGGCGGCGGCGAGCCGAGCACGAGCGGAATCGACCGCGGCAGGTGCCCGCGGCCGTGTGCGTTCGGACCGCGAACGTCCCCGAGAACGAGGTCCGGCTCGCTCAGGTGCTCCTGCACCCAGCCGGCGTCGACGACCGGGGGCAGAGTGCTCATAGCGCTGCGACGAGCTCGCGCTCGGCGGCGACCGCCGGTCTCGCGGCGACCCGCTCGAGCCAGCTCGCAAGGGCCGGGAACGGCTCCAGCTCGACCTCGAACCGCTCCGTTGCGCGGAGCAGCCAGGGCACGTAGCCGATGTCCGCGAGGCCGTACTCTCGACCCGTGAGGTACGGCTGGCCCTCGAGCGTGCGATCGAGCTTCTGGAGCTTTGCGTCGAGCTCCTCACGCGCCCCGTCGGCTCCCCGCCGCAGGGCGTAGTAGGCGTCACCGAGGCGGCCGTCGAACCGCTGCAGCCAGAGCCGCCCGAGCGCGCGCTCGGCGGGGTCCGCCGGCCAGAGCGCCGGCTCCGGGTAGCGCTCCTCGAGGTACTCCATGATCACCTCGGACTCCGGCAGGACGAAGCCGCCGTCCTCCTCGTAGACCGGCACCCGCCCGAGCGGGTTCTTCTCGTACAGCCAGGCAGGGCGGTCGTCCAGATCGATCTCGACGGCGTCGTAGTCGAGTCCCTTCTCGGCGAGCACGATGCGCGTTCGTGCGGCGTAGGGGCAGCGCTCGGCGGTATAGAGCGTGGGCACAGAACCGAGCCTACCCGCGGCCCGCGCCCTCGAGGCCCAAGACCTCGGCCAGTCGGGCGAAAAGCTCGTGCGGCGGAGGCAGCTCGTCGGGGCTCGAGGCGGTGCGTGCGACGGCGCGGACGCGGGCAGGCTCGGCACCGGTCAAACGCGCGACGACGGTCGGATTGGCGCCGAGGGCGACGACGTCACCGGGGGGAAGAGGCCCGTAGAAGTCAGGTACCGACTGGTACTCGTCCACGATGCTCCCGCGCTCGAAGAGCGCGTAGCGGACGACGGCGCCCTGCTCGAGCGCGATCGCGCAGACCACGGCCGCGGTCGCGTTGGAGAGCTCGGAGGCGAGGCGCTCGCGCGTTTTTCGGTCGCGGTCGATCAGCTCTTGGTGCACGGCGACCCAGCCGTTCCGCGGCTCCGACACGCGCGCCTCCCCGGAGCCCCCGAAACGTGGTACGTACTTCTCGACGGCGGCGCGAACCGCGTCGGCATCGTCGGTCTGGATATGAACCGAGGCGAACGACTCGCCCTCCTCGATGCCGACGACCCGGCGCTCCAGCGCCTCGATCGGGACGCTCAGCCGCTGGGCCCACTCGCTGAAACCGAGCCGCTGCCAGACCCTCTTCCCGACCTCGTTTCGCGTGGCGACGTCGAGGGTGACGTGCTCGGCGCCGGCGGCTCGCGCCCGCGACGCGAACTCCGCCAACAGCGCCTTCGTGATGCCCTCCCGGCGGCGGTCCGGGCGCACGTAGACGATGTTCACGTGCGCGAACCCGTTTGGGAAGATCTCGCCGAACGCGAAGCCGACCGCCTCGTCGTCGTCCTCGGCCAGGAGCACGAGCTTGCCGTGGAACAGGGCGGGCGTGACCTCCGGCGGCGGCCAGGGGCGGTCCCAGTTCTCCTCGAAGATCGCCTCGAGAAGCTCGGCGAGGACCGGCTCGTCGGAGGAGCTCGCTTCGCGAACGGTCACGGCACCGCCACCCTAAGCCCTGAAGGGCGACAGCCGGAACGCCGGCCTCACTGGCGTGGGCGCCGCAGCGAGGCCGCGTCGGCCCAGACCGGCCCTCCGCGGCGATCGAGCGGGACGAAGTCGAGCCCGTCAGGCGTGCGGAGGTAACCCGGCCTCGCCGAGGGCGCGTTCGCGTGCCCGTAGTGCCACACCACGCGCCGCGTTCGCGGGTCGATCACGAGCACACGGTCGCGAAAGTCGTCGCTGACGGCGATGTGCCCGTTCGGGAGCGCCAGTGCGAGTGACGGGTGATCGAGCGCCCATGGGCCACTGGGCGGCCCATAGCGCCAGAGCACCCTGCCGCGCCGGTTCATGATCACGATGTGGCCCGGGCTGCTGTAGTCGGCGAGCAAGACCCGGCCGCCGGTGAGGAGCTGAGGGTCGGAGGGATAAGCCACGGGCGCTTGCACCGACCAGATCAGCCTGCCCCCGGGCCCGATCCGGTCGACCCAGTGGCCGGGGATCTCGCTGATCAGCACGCCGCCGTCGGAGAGCGGCGTGTCCCCGTTGACCGCGCCGAAGGTGCGCGGCGGGTCGTGTGCGCAGACGCCCGTGCGCCCGAGCTGGCGGACGATTCGGTGGGCGTGCAACCAGATCACCCGGCAGTTGTAGGCATCGGCGACGACGACCACGCTGTTGCCCAGCGGGTAGGCATCGTCGGGCGTGTTCAACAGCCCAGGGCCGGAGCCGCGAACCCCCGGCACGCCGTAGAGGTGGACGCGGCGATGAGTGCGCACGCCGATCGAGACGATCGTGTGCGCCTCTTCCTCGTTGGCGACGATCGAGTGGCCGCCTGGCGCGACGAAGCTGTCGTCGTTGAAGTTGAGGTGGACGCCGCGACGGAGGTCGCGGCTAGTCGGGAAGCGCCAAAGGATCCGGTGGCCCTGGCCCACGAGCACGATTCGGTCGTTGCCTCGGTCGGCGATCAGCAACGCTCCATGAAGCGGTCCGCGCGCGATGGGTCTGACGTGCGCGTGCGCCGGTAGCCTCGACCTCTTCCCAGGCGAGTCGTCCGACAGGCCAGGCCGATCGGTGTCGGCCCAGGCGGCAGTCGCAGCCGCCGCGGCGCCGAGCACCAGCAGCACGGCGAAGAGAATCCGACGGCGACGGCGACGGTCGCGGGCGCGGCGGCGCAAAGCGGTACGCGAGCTGGCGTTGCGAGGAGGCATGCGGGCGGGGAGAGCGCACCGAGGCTAGCAGCCTCTTCCGGACGGAGCGTCGGTCCGCCTCGGCTCGCGAACGACCCGCGTCTCGGTCGTATGCGCAGCTGTTCACCGGCCAGGCCGTCAACCGACTCAGGTCCGCTCAGCCTGCACCCGAAGCCCTGTCAGGAGGTAGTGCGCCGTCAGGTTCTGGAAGGGCTCGAAGCGCGCGCCGAACTCGCGGATGTCGCCCGCCTCCGGATAGAAGGCGAGCACCGCCTTCCGCAGCGCGAGGTCCCCCGCCGGCCAGGCCCGGGGTCGCGCGAGGTGGCGGGCGAGGAACCAGTCCGCCGTCCACTCGCCGAGCCCGCGGACGGATACCAGGCGCGCCTTTACCTCCTCGTCGGGCAGGGCGGCAAGCTCCTCGAGATCGACCGGCTCTGCGGCGAGGCCGAGCACGTACTCAGCCTTGCGGTTGGAGAAACCCAGGGCGACGAGATCGTCGTGGCTCACCCGTCGCAGGCTCTTCGCGGTCGGAAAGGCGTAGGCGGCGCCGACGCGGCGCCCGAAGCGCTGGATCAGCCGGTTCCGGATCGCGAACGCCGCGTGCAGCGAGACCTGCTGCGCGGTGATCGACGTGACGAGGCTCTCGAAGGGCTCGGGCGAGAGCGGAGGCCGGAAGCCCGCGAGCCTGCGGGTCAGGCGGCGGAGCACCGGATCCGTGCGAGCCCAGGCGTAGAAGGGCTCGAGCTCGAACTCGAGACCGAGGAACTTGCGAACGACCGGCCGGGTCTCGGCGTCGAGCGGTTCGACCCGGACGCCGCGGTGCGCGGCCTCGATCCGCACCTCGCGGTTTCCAACGACGCGGTGCAGCGCCCCGTCCTGCCACAGGTTCGCCAGGTCGGGGCCGAACGAGAGGTATCGCTCCGTGGAGAGGTCGAAGTCATAGGGCTCCGGCAGCCTCAGAAGCGGCATCTCTACAAGGCCAACGCGAGCGCGCGGAAATCCGTGAGCTTGGCAAACGGGACGTTGCTCTCACGAAGCCAGCGCGCCAAGTTGCCCGTCGCGAAGACCCGGTCGGCAGCGAGCGCGGCGCAGAGATCGGAGTGGCTGTCGCCCGCGTAGACGACCTCGACGCCGTTCGGGAGGTCGCCGCGCTTGCACGGCTCGCCGCAAACCGGACAGCTCTCGGCGACCCGGAAGCGGACGCGCCAGCCGTCCGGCCGCGGCTCGACGTGGTTGGCACGGAGCTCCACGGCGTCGACGAGCCCCCTGCGTTCCAGGACCGGCTCGATCATCTCGTGGAAGCCGCTCGAGACGATCAGCGGCCGGTGAGCGCGGGCGAGCTCGGCGAAGCCAGGCCTGATCCGGACGTGCTCGAGCAGCCAGGGCACCACCTCGTCCAGAGGCGCGGTCACGGTCGAGAACTCCTCGCAGATGACGTCGTTCAGCGTCATCGTCCGGCCGAGCGCGGCCTCGACGCGCTCGTAGACCTCGGGGTCTCCGAACTCCTGCAGCACGAGGTCGAGCGTGTCCCGCTCGGTGACGGTCCCGTCCCAGTCGAGCACGATGCGCGGCTTCACGGCCGCACGTTGCCTGAAAACCGTGCTCAGCCGCCGGCGAAGAGCTCGGCCGCGGCCTGGAGGTTCGCCCGGCCGGCGCCGTGCGTCGCCACGAAGGCTCGAGCATCCGGCGGCCGCCACTCAGGCAAGCCCGTCTCCACCACGACCGAGCCCGGAGGCACCAGCTCACGCTGCCAGGGATGACGGTGGGCATCGCGCAGGACGACGACGAGCGGCCGCTCGCGGTCGAGCGGCGGCAGCGGTTCTCCCTGCCCCACGCGAATCGTCTCCGCCCCGAGGAGCTCGCCCAGCCCGTGGTGCGCCTCGCCGGCTGCGATCGTCGGCTCCGGCCAGAGCTCGATCACGACGGGCTCTCCGACGAGAGACGGATCGCCCTCCACGCGGAGCGCGCGGCGCGCAGCCTCCGCTCCCGCCTCGCGGTCGTGATGCCGCCTCGGCGACGAAGCCCAGGCCGCCGTCTCGCGAACCCGCTCGGCCGCTTCGAGCACCCGTTGCTCGGCCAAGCCCCCGCCTTCAATCGCCCGGACGATCGCCGCTCGAAGGCTCTCGACCTCCGAAGGCTCCCGATCCGCTCCGAGGCAGAGCGCATCGGCTCCGGCGGCGAGCGCACATACGCCGCCGGCCGCGATTCCGACCGTGTCGCTGATCGAACGCATCTCCAGCGCGTCGGTCATGACGAGCCCCTGGAAACCGAGCTCCGAGCGGAGCAGGCCGATCAGCTCCGGGCTGAGCGTCGCGGGCTCGTCGGCAAGCGCGGGGAAGCGGATGTGCGCGGTCATCACCGCGCGGACGCCGGCCCGTACCGCCGCGCGGAACGGCGGCAGCGCCCGCCGAACGAGCGTCTCGCGGTCGATCTGCGCCGTCGGCAGCTCGAGATGCGAGTCGGCCGCGGTCTCGCCGTGGCCGGGAAAGTGCTTGGCGCAGGCGGCGACGCCGACGCTCTGCATTCCCTTCACGAACGCTCCGACGTGCCGGGCCACGAGCTCGGGATCCGAGCCGAAGGAGCGGACGCCCACGATCGGGTTCGCCGGATCGACGATCACGTCCGCGACGGGCGCGAGGTCGAGGTTGAGGCCTGCAGTCGCGAGCTCGCCGCCGATCCCGGCCGCCACGCGCCTGGTCAGCTCCACGTCGTCGACGGCGCCGAGCGCGAGGTTTCCGGGAAACGAGCTCCCGGCCCCGGCCTCGAGCCGTGTGACGTCACCGCCCTCCTCGTCGACTGCGATCAGGAGATCGGGTTTCTCGGCACGGAGCGACGAGGCGAGCGCGGAGATCTGCTCGGGGTCGCGCAGGTTGCGGGCGAAGAGGACGACGCCGCCGATCCCCTCCGCGAGCTCGCCCCGGAGCCAGTCCGGCGGCTCGAGGCCGTAAAAGCCGGGGAAGATGCAAGCGGCCGCGGCGGGCGCGAGCCCGCCTGGGCTCATCCGCGAACCGCGCCGGCGGTGAGGCCAAACGCGATCTTGCGCTGGACGATCACGAAGAAGATCACTACCGGCAGCGCGGTCAGCGTCGCCCCGGCCATCAGCGGCCCCCAGGCGGTCCCGCGGCTCGTGCTGAAGTTCGCCAGCCAGAGCGTGAGCGTCTGCTTCTCGGGGCTGTGCAGGAGGACATAGGCCATGATGAACTCGTTCCACGCCTGGATGAAGGCGAAGATCGAGGTGGCCACCAGGCCCGGCCCCACGAGCGGCAGAAGCACGCGCACGAAGGCTCCGAAACGGGTCGTGCCGTCGACCATCGACGCCTCCTCGAGGTCCTTGGGCACCCCGAGCATGAACCCCCGCAGCGTCCAGATCGTGAACGGTAAGACGAAGGTCAGGTACGTGACGATCACCCCGCTGAGCTTGTCCACCTGGTCGGCCTTCGAGAGCACCAGGAAGATCGGGATGATCAGCGCGGTCAGCGGGATCATCTGCACGGCGATGATCAGGACGATGAACGCGCGCCGACCGTAGAAACCGAACTTGGCGATCGCAAGCGCCGCCAGGAACGCGAGCACCATCGAGAGCAGCACGACCGCGACCGCGATGACGATGCTGTTCTTCACCGAGGCCCAGAAGTGCGCCCGGTGGATCGCGTCGGTGAAGTTCGAGATCGTCGGGTGGTACGGGAACCAGACGGGCGGGTCGGAGAAGATGTCCTGGCCGCGCTTGAACCCGGTCGCGACCATCCAGTACACCGGGAAGATCATCACGCCGAACACGCCGAGCGCGAGCGCGTTCAAACCGACCTTCCGGGCCCGGCTCCTCCTCACGACAGCTCTCCGATCTTCACCATCTCGCGGATGTAGACGAAGCTGACGACGAGCAGGATTCCGACCGTCACGAGTGAGATCGCCGAGCCGAGCCCGTACTCGCTCTGGCCGAAGGCGTTCTGGTACGCGTAGACCGACATCACGTAGTAGTCGGGCCCCGGTTTTCCGTCGAGCATGATCCAGATCTGGGTGAACGCCTGGAAGTCCCAGATGATCGAGAGGCTGATCAGGATCACGAACAGGGGCTTCATCAGTGGCACGGTCACGTCGAAGAAGGTCCGCCAGGCGGGGGCGCCGTCCATCGACGCCGCCTCGACGAGCTCCCTCGGCACCTGCGTCAGGCCCGCGTAGAGCGTGATCGCCACGAACGGGATCGCGCCCCAGACGACGAGCGCGGTGATCACGCTCCAGCCGCTCCACGGGTTCACGAACCAGTCGTGGTGGTTGTAGTTGCCGATGTGCAGGAAGGTCAGCAGCCAGTTGAGGACGCCGAACTCGTAATCGACCATCCAGCGCCAGATGTCGACAGCGACTACGACCGGGGTTGCCCAGACGAAGATCAGCCCGGCCGTCAGCAGCAGCCGCATCTTCGAGCCGAGCTCCGCAAGCAGTAGGGCGATCAGCGTCCCGAGCACCATCGTCAGAGACACGCACGCCGCCGTGAACGCCAGCGTGCGGGCGACCACATGCCAGAACTCGGGGTCGTGGAAGATCTGGGCGAAGTTGGCGGTGCCAACCCACTCGCCCTTGTGCCTCACGAGCTGGAAGAGCCCGTAGTGCTCCAGCGAGAGGCGCACCATGTAGTAGAGCGGGTACGCGAGCACCGCCGCGATCACGGCCGACGCCGGCACGAGGAGCAGGTACGGCGCGCTCCACGAGCCGGCGAGGCTGAGGGGGCGCCGCCGCCGCCGGCCCACGAGCGTGGGCTCGGCGACGGCGGCCGGGAAGCGGGAGCTCACGGCTGAAGCATCCCGCTTCCCGTCGAAAGGGTCACGACTTTGCGTTCAGGA
This sequence comes from Gaiellaceae bacterium, assembly GCA_036265535.1. Lineage (GTDB taxonomy): Bacteria > Actinomycetota > Thermoleophilia > Gaiellales > Gaiellaceae > AC-32. The sequence goes on from DATAOV010000068.1 coordinate 20,322, forward strand.
TCTTCGTGACCTGCTGGCTGTACTTGTGCGCCACGGACTTGACGCTGCCCTTGTTGGTCAGGAGCGCCGTGCCCATGGCCTTGAGCACGTTGGCCTTCTCGACGTTGACCCAGTTCGGGGCCGTCGGGATGAACCAGCTGTACTTGGCCGCCTTCGCAAACGGCGCGAGGGCGGGGTTGTTCTTGTTCACGTTCGCCAGCGTGGTCGTGTTGGCGATGTTCCCGGCCTTGGCGATGATCTTCTGCGAAGCGGTGCCGGTGAACGCCTTGATCCAGTCGGCGCCGAGGCTCTTGTGCTGGGCCGAGATCGGGATCGCCAGATCCGAGCCGCCGAGAAAGGTCGGCATGTACCGGCCCTTGATGTGGCTCGGCATCGGGTACGCGCCCATCTTCGCGGCGAACGACTTCGGCGCGGCGCCGCCCTTCGGGTCGAACACGTACGGCCACTCCCAGCCGTTGCCGATGAACGCCGCAGCCCGGCTCTTGGCGAACGGGATGCTCGGGTACGGGTGGGCCTCGTCGTTGGTCTTGGTGGCGCGCGAGAGCTTCAGCACCATCGACTTGTAGGCGGTGAGCGCCTGTACGGCCTTCGGCGCGTCGAAGACGGCCTTCCACTTGCCGTTCTGGGGGACGGCGATGTCGCCACCCCAGTCCTTGACGAAGGTCATCATCACGTACCAGTTCTGCCCCGGCTCGTAGAAGGCGGAGAAGTTCGAGTTCTTGCCGAACTTCTTCATCAGCTTCGTGCCGGTGGAGAGGAACCGCGAGTAGGTGGTCGGGGCCTTCTTGACTCCAACCGCGGCGTACATGTCCTTGCGGTAGATGACGGCGCGGGCCCCTGCGTAGTACGGGACGCAGTAGAGCTTGCCGTTGTAGCTGCACGAGGACTTGAGGCCCGCGAGCCAGGTCTTCGAGTTCGGGTAGTTCGCGGCCTTGATCGCCGAGAGCGCCCCGGCGGCCATGTACTTCGTGGTTTGCGTGTTCCCGAGCTCGATCACGTCGGGCGCGCTGTTCGCGGCCAGCGCCGCGTCGAACTTCTGGAGCAGACTGTCCCAGCTCTGGTACTGGATGTTCACGTCGACGCCGGGGTGCTGCGCCTTGAAGGCGTTGTTCGCCGCGGTGAGTGCACCCGGCCAGCCGTTCTCCGCGTCCGTCATCACCCAGACGACAACCTCGTTTGCCGCAGCCTTCCGCGTCGACTGTCGTGTGCTGCCCGACGCGGTCGAAGCCGCGACTGCGAGTGCAACCGCGAGAACGACTGCGGCAGAAATGCGTGCTTTCATGTCGATCTCCTTGGCTCTAGCGGTCGACCCGCGCTCGCCGTTCCCCTGGCGGCCTGCTCGAACGGCGCGCGGCGGCCGCGATTAATTGGTGCATACCACTTGGCCACGGGGCGCACATTCGCACACTTCGGTCCCGGATGTCAAGACCACATTCTCCCGATCGTGCTCTGGTCGGGCTTTGCGAGGCTCAGGCACCGTCGGGTTGGTCTTGACCAACACTGTCGTTGCGGGTGATCCCGGCCAGCGCGGGTCGGTGCGGAGACGGCACCGCCGTGAGGTCGGTGACCAATCGGTAACGGTCGCCGCGGTAGATCGAATGGACGAACTCCACGATCTCTCCTCGCTCCGACCGGGTCACCCGTTCGAACAGAAAAGCAGGCGAGTGGAGCGGCACGCCGAGCGCGTCGGATTCGTCCTCGTTCGTCACCGTCGGCTCGATGGTCTGCATCCCGCCTGCGATCACGATTCCGTAGCGGGAGCGCAGCAGCTCGTAGAACGACTGACCCTCGAGGTCGCCTGCGCTCAGGCCGGGCACGAGCGCCTCGCGGACGTGCAGCGTCTCGATCGCCATGGATTCCCGATCGGCCAGCCGAAGCCGCTTGGCGACCACGATTCGCTCCGAAGGGGAGACGTGGAGGAAACGGCCGAGGCGGGCTCCGGCCGGAACGACCTCGAGCCCGAGCGTCTTGCTTCCCGGCGCCATCCCGCGCCGCCGCATGTCCTCGGTGAACGAGGTCATCGTCAGCTCCTGGGCGATCTTCGGCTCGCTGACGAAGGTGCCCGAGCCGCGGCGGCGGATCAGGTACCCCTCGCGCGCAAGATCGTCGAGGGCGGCACGAACGGTCAGGCGCGAGACGCCGAGATCCGCGCTCAGCTGCCGCTCCGACGGAATCGCCTCCCCGACGCCGAGCCGGTCGATCAGGTCGAAGACCTGGTCGCGCGTTTCGCGCTGCTTGGTCACGGCGCGGCCGGGGCCATCTGGGTGCGGGGCGCTGCCTCGTGAGCGTCGTCCGGCAGGAGCGTCGCGCCGCTTTCCGGATCGAAGAAGTGGAGGCGCGCGGGGTCGACCGCCAGCTCGAGCGGCTGGCCGACCCGAGCCCTGGCGCGCGGGTCGATCCGGGCGCTGAAGAGCGCTCGCGACTCGGGGAGCAGCGCCGCCTCTTCTCGGCCGGTCACGTCGGGGGCGGCCGCCTCTGCGTCCACGTGGAAGAACACGTGCGCATCGGAGCCGAGCTCCTCGACCACGACCGGCACGACCGTGAAGGCGGTCGCTCCCGAGGCGGCGAAGCTCGCCTCGTCGAACGCCTCGGGGCGGATCCCGACGACGACCCGGCTCCGGTTGAACTTCGGCCTCCGGGTCCGGTCGAGCGGAACGCGGAAGCCGCCGAACGCGACCTCGTCGCCGCCTAGAGACCCCTCGACGAGGTTCATCGCCGGCGTGCCGATGAACGCTGCGACGAAGACGTTGGCCGGGTGCTCGTAGAGCCGCTGCGGCGAGTCGACCTGGAGCACGCGGCCGGCGTCGAGCACGGCGACTCGGTGACCCAGCGTCATCGCCTCGGTCTGGTCGTGCGTGACGTAGACGGTCGTGACGCCGAGCCGCGCGTGCAGCTGGGCGAGCGAGGCGCGCATCTCGACCCGCAGCTTCGCGTCGAGGTTCGACAGCGGCTCGTCCATCAGGAACGCCTTCGGCTCGCGCACGATCGCGCGGCCCATCGCGACGCGCTGACGCTGGCCGCCGGACAGCTGGGCCGGCTTGCGGTCGAGCATCGTCTCCAGGCCGAGCAGCTGGGCCACCTCGTCGACCCGGCGCCGCGCCTCGTCCTTCGGCGTCCGCCTGACCTTCAACCCGTAGCCGATGTTCTTGCGGACGCTCATGTGCGGGTAGAGCGCGTAGCTCTGGAAGACCATCGCGATGTCGCGCCGGCGCGGGGCCAGGTCGGTGACGTCGGCGCCGGCGATCGAGATCCGGCCCTGGGTCACCTCTTCCAGGCCGGCGATCATGCGCAGGAGCGTCGACTTCCCGCAGCCCGAGGGGCCCACGAGCACCATGAACTCGCCGTCGTCGATCCGGAGGTTGACGTCCTCGACGGCGGTGATGCCGCCGGAATAGACCTTGGTCAGGTGTTCGAGTTCGATCTCAGCCACGGGCGCGAAGACAAGGATAGGACCGGTTCGGCCGAAAAGCAAGACCACAATGGGAAAGTTGGGTAACTGGTATTGACCACCTCCCGCTCAGGCGCTTAGACTGCGGCCATGGCGTCGCGCGAGGGACCTCAAGGCCTCGACGGACTCGTAACGGAGTCGCGGCGCTCCGGCGCCGACTACTCCGCACGTTCCACCCAAGAGCTCGTCGAGCTGATGAACCGGGAGGACGCGGTGGTTCCGGCGGTCGTCGGCTCGGCCTCGACGGCCATTGCCCGAGCGATCGACGCCCTGGTCGACCGCCTCGAGCACAGCGGGCGCCTGATCTACGTCGGCGCGGGCACGTCGGGCCGGATCGGCGTGCTCGACGCGGAGGAGTGCGAGGCGACCTTCTCCACCGAGCCGGGCCAGGTTCTGGCGGTCGTCGCGGGCGGCGCGCTCTCGTCGCCCGAGCGAGAGGCGGCCGAGGACGACGCCGAGGCAGGAGCCGGAGCCCTCGAGGAGATCTCCGTCGGCCCCGACGACGCGGTCGTGGGAATCAGCGCCAGCGGCCGGACGCCCTACGTCGTCGGCGCGCTCGAGGCGGCTGTGGCAGCGGGAGCGCTGACGGTCTGCGTCGTCTCAGCGCCCGAATCGGATCTGGCGCGCATCGCTGAGCACGAGATCCTCGTCGTCGTGGGACCGGAGTTCGTGGCGGGCTCGACCCGCCTGAAGGCCGGAACCGCGCAGAAGCTCGTCCTCAACACGATCTCCACGGTCGCGATGATCCGGCTCGGGAAGACCTTCGAAGACCTGATGGTGGACGTGCGCGCCTCGAACCAGAAGCTCGAGGCTCGCGCCCGGCGCATCGTCAGCCTCTCGACGGGCGCTTCTGCAGAGCAGGCCGACCAGGCGCTCGCGGACGCCGACGGGAGCGCAAAGGTCGCGATCGTCTCGCTCCTCGGCGGCCTGGATGCGGACTCCGCGCGCTCTCGACTCGATCGCGCCAAGGGCGACATCCGAACGGCGCTGCGATGAGGCTCGGCGTCGAAGCTGCCCTCGTCGGCGACAAGTTCGTGCCGGGAGACGTCGAGGTCGTCGACGGCGTCATCACCGGCTACGGCCTCGCCGCGGCCAACGGCCAGGGGATCGCCGCGCCCGGGATGGTCGACCTCCAGGTGAACGGGTTCGCGGGGGTCGACCTGATGGGGGCCGACGCCGAGGGGTACCGGCGGGTCGGCGAGGCGGTGCTCGAGACCGGCGTGACCGCCTACCTGCCCACCTTCATCTCGGCTCCCGAGCCCCACCTCCTTGCTGCCCTTCACGGTGTGCCGATCGAGACCGACGGCCCGCGGATCCTCGGAGCCCACCTTGAGGGCCCGTTCATTTCGAAGGCGCGGCTCGGAATCCATCCTCCATCTGCCCGGCGCGATCCCGATCCGGAGCTGCTGGAACGGCTGCTCGCGGCCGGGCCGGTACGGCTCGTGACCCTCGCACCCGAGCTCCCCGGTGCGGATGCGCTGATCGACCTCCTGCTCGAACGGGGCATCACCGTCTCGTGCGGGCACACGGACGCAACGGCGGACGAAGCCCTGCACGCGTTCGACCGCGGCGCCAAGACGGTCACGCACCTCTTCAACGCGATGCGCCCGTTCCGCCACCGCGACCCGGGGCTCGCCGGCGCAGCCCTGGCGCGAGAGGACGTCGTCGTCCAGATCATCCTCGACGGAGTTCACCTCGCCGAGGAGACGGCCCGGGTGGTCTGGCAGTCCGCAGCAGGCCGCGTGGCGCTCGTCACGGACGCCGTCGCCGGCGCCGGGATGGGCGACGGCAGCTACCTCCTCGGTGGGTTCGAGGTCGAGGTTCGCGACGGGACCGTCCGCGGCCCCGAAGGCGTTCTCGCCGGCAGCTCGCTCACGATGATCGACGCCGTGCGGAACCTGCACGCGCTCGGGGTGCCACTGGAACAGGCGCTGGCTGCCTCGAGCACCGTTCCGGCGCGCGTGATCGGCCTCCCCACCCTCGGCCGGATCGATATCGACTTTCCCGCCGACATGGTCGTGCTCGACGACAACCTCGACATCGACCGCGTCTTCGTCGGCGGCCAGGCCCGTGTCGTTGCCTGAGACCGCGAAGATAACCGAGGCACCCGGGGCGCACTTCCTCGCGGAGATCCGCGCGCAGCCGCAGGCGCTGGCCGGCTTGCTCGAGCACGAGGCGGACTATGCCCGGGTCGCGGCCACCGCGCGCGACCGCGGCGCGACGATCGTGCGCATGGTCGGACACGGCTCCTCCGACAACGCCGCCTCGTACGGCGTCTACGCCTTCGGGCTCCTGCCGCGCTGGACCGCCATGCGCGACTCCATCACGCTCACCGTCTACTACGAGAGCGGCCCCGACCTCGCCGGATCGACCGTGATCGGCCTGTCCCAGTCGGGCCAGACGCAGGACGTGATCGAGTTCGTCTCGCGCGCGCGGGCGGCGGGCGCGTTCACCGTCGCGCTCACGAACGACCCCTCGTCGACGCTCGCCGGCGAGGCCGAGGAGGTTCTCCCGCTCGGAGCCGGGCGCGAGCAGGCCGTTGCGGCGACCAAGACCTACCTGAACCAGGTCGGCGCCCTCGCGCTCCTGGCTGCCCACGCCGCGGGCAGGGGCCGAGAGTTCGCGGACGGCCTCCGCCGGACGGCCGAGATTCTCGAGGAGACGATCCCGGCGCTCGAGCCGGACGTGCGCACGACGGCGCTCTCGTTCGCCTCGATCGGGCGGATGTTCGTCATCGGCCGCGGAACCGAGTTCGCGACCGCCCGAGAGATCGCCCTGAAGCTGCTCGAGACGTGCCGGGTCGCGGCGGAGCCCCTGACCGCGACCGACCTGGCTCACGGCCCCGTCGCCGCGCTCGACCCGCTCTTCCCGGTCTGGACGATCGCCTCCGACGACGAGGCTCTGCCCGCGGTCGTGGACGCAGCGGCGCGCGTGCGCGGCGCCGGCGCGACCCTCGTCGCGAGCGGGAACGCCGCGGCGAAGCTCGCAGACGCCGCCTACGTGCTGCCGGTTCCGAAACCGCCCTTGCCGCTGCTCTCGCCGCTGCTCTCGGTCGTGCCCGGCCAGCTGTTCGCCTGGGCGCTCGCACAGGCAAAGGCGCTCGACCCTGACCGTCCGGTGGGCCTCAGCAAGGTGACGCTTGCCCGGTAGCTCCCGGCCCTGATCCGTGGCCGAGCCGTTCTTCGCCGTCGACGTCGGAGGGAGCTCCGTGAAGTCGGCGGTCGTGGTCGACGGCAAGATCGGGGAGCTTTCGCGAGAGCCGGTCGCACAAGGCGTCGACGAGCTCGTGGCCCAGCTCGTGCGTCTCTATGCGCGCTTCGTCGGAGACGCGCTCCTCCCCTGGGGGCTCTGCCTGCCGGGCCTGGTCGACTCGCGCCGCGGCCTCGTCGCGTACTCCGCGAACCTCGGTCTCCGGAACGTCGGGGTTCTCGAGCTCCTGGAGGCGGAAGTGCCGAGGCCACGCGTCCTGGAGAACGACCTCGTCGCCGCGGCCCTCGGCGAAGCCGACGGCGGCACCCTCGCGCTGATCCAGCTCGGAACGGGAATCGCGGCCCGCTACGTCGTCGACGGCTCGGTTCCGCGGGCAGCCCGAGCCGGCGAGGTCGGGCACCTGCGGTTCCGCGCAGACGGCCGTCGGTGCTCGTGCGGTAACCGCGGCTGCGCGGAGGCTTACGGGGGCTGGGGTGCCATGCGCCGGCGCTACGAGGAGGCCGGGCGGCCGGTGAGCTCGCCCGCGACGGCGTTCCGGGATGCCGAGACCGATCCCTGGGCCCGCGAGCTGATCGACGAAGCGCTCGAGGCGATCGGCTTCGCGGCAGCCGCGCTCGTTGCCGTCTGCGATCCGGGGACGCTCCGCGTCGGAGGCGGCGTCGCCGCGGCCTGGGGCGAGACGGTCCTCGCGGCGATCCGCGCCGCCCTTGAAACGCGTGTCCTACCCGAGCTCGCCGCAGCCACGCGAGTGGAGAGCGCGAGGCTCGGCGACCGAGCCAGCCTCCTCGGCCTCTACGCGCTCGGCCGCGATGCGTGACTCAGAAGTGGGATGTAACGCCCGCCGGATCCTCGTCGGCGCTGCCCCCAGTGGAGGCGTCCTCCTCGAGCCAGGAGTAGGCGTACTTCCCGTCGTCGAGGCCCTTCGCGAGCGTCGTCAGGCGCAGGGGGTGGAACGTGTCGCACATCACTGCGAGCTCGTGCGTCTCCGTCTGGCCGATCGACTTCTCGGCGAGGCCCGGGTGCGGGCCGTGCGGGATGCCCGACGGGTGCAGGGTCACGGAGCCTACCTCGATGCCCCGGCGCGAGCCGAAGTTCCCCGAGACGTAGTAGATCATCTCCTCGGAGTTCAGGTTCGAGTGGTGGTAAGGGATCGGGATCGCGAGCGGGTCGAAGTCGAGCTTGCGCGGGCAGAAGGAGCAAATGACGAAGTTGCGACCCTGGAAGGTCTGGTGCGCAGGCGGCGGCATGTGGATCCGACCCGTGATCGGCTCGAAGTCGTTGATGTTGAACGTCCAGGGATAGACGTAGCCGTCCCAGCCGACGACATCGAATGGGTGGTAGTCGAGCACGTAGGTCTGGTAGCCGTCCTTGACCCTGAACTTGACGACGTGCTCGCCGCGGTCCGCGTGCGTCTTCAGCTCGATGGGCGGGTGAATGTCGCGGTGGTAGTAGGGCGCGTGCTCCAGCAGCTGCCCGTACTCGTTCCGGTAGCGCCGCGGGATCTCGATCAGCCCCGGCGAGGTGAACACGAGGTAGCGCTGCTGGCCCTCCGGGATGAAGCGATAGGTCGTCCCGCGCGGGATGACGATGTAGTCGCCGTCGCGGTACGGCAGGTCGCCGAAAATGGTCTCCAGGGTTCCTTTCCCCTCGTGGACGAAGACGACCTCGTCGCCCTCGCCGTTCCGGTAGTGGTGCTCCATCGCCTCGCTCGGCCGGCAGAGCGCGATCTCGACGTCGTCGTTCCACATCAGGAGCTTGCGGCCGCTGACCGCGTCACCCTCCGGCTCGACGCCCATCGTCCGGAAATGGCGGTGCTGGTGCGCGCCAGGATCCCATTCCTCGCGCTCGATCCGCTCGAAGGAGCCGATCTCTTTCACGCGGCAGGGCGAGTGAAGGTGGTAGAGGATCGACTCGTTCCCGGAGAAGCCCTCGAGGCCCATGACCTCCTCGGTGAGAAGCGTGCCGTTCTCACGGAACTGGATGTGACGCTTTCGCGGGACGCGGCCGAGGCGCTGATAGGTCGGCATACGGACACAATATCGGCGGTGTGGAAGCCGCCGATGGGGCCACCCCACGCCTCCACCCGCTTTCGAGCGTAATCTCGAAATCCGCGCGCGTTGCGCGCCAATGACGCGAAGTTTGGGCCTAGCGGCCGGCCACGCGGTTTCGCAGAACGCCGAGCCGCTCGACCTCGAGCTCCACCTCGTCGCCCGGCCGCAACCAGCGACCGTCGCCCTGCTCGAGGATGCAACCCGTCCCGACAGTGCCCGAGCCGAGAACGTCTCCCGGGAGTAGCCGCGTGCTCTCCGCCGCATGGGTGGCGAGCTCTTCGAACGGCCAGTGGATGTCGCCGAGGTTGCCGCGCGAGCGCTCCTCGCCGTTGACGCGCGCGACCATCTCGAGCCGAAAGTCTCCGAGCTCGTCCGGTGTCACGACCACCGGGCCGAGCGACGTGGCGAAGTCCTTTCCCTTTGCCGGCCCGAGGCCCACGGTCATCTCGGCGCGCTGCAGGTCGCGGGCCGACCAGTCGTTGAGAATCGTGTAGCCGGCAATGCGCCCTTCGGTGCCGATGACCGCGGCGACCTCGAGCTCGTAGTCCCACTCGGCGCTCGAGGATGGGAACGTGATCTCCTCGTCAGGGCCGAAGATCGCAGCCGGGTTCGAGAAATAGAAGACCGGCTGCCCGTACCACTCGGGCGGCACCTCGAGCCCGCGCGATGCGCGCGCGGTAGCCACGTGCTGCTCGAAGGCGTAAAAGTCACGGACGGAAGGCGGTTGCGGGATCGGAGCTCGCAGGCGCACGTCTGCAAGCGCGTGCTCCTGGATGTCGTCTCCGCCAGCCTCGAGCCATCGCGCGAGCGACGGCGCGTCCAGCTCGACGACCTGGTCGCCTTCCACCCTGCCAGGAGCGGGCCGGCCGTCCACCTCGAAGGTGCACAGACGCATACGGCCCGAGTATCACCCGGGCCGTACACTTTCCACCAGCGAAGCGCCTACTTGTAGCGGTAGACGATCCGCCCGCGATCGAGGTCGTAGGGGGAAAGCTCCACCTTCACCCTGTCGCCCAGGAAGATCCTGATCCGGTAACGGCGCATCTTGCCGGCCGTGTACCCGAGGGTCTCATGGCCGTTGTCGAGCAGGATGCGGAACATGCGGTTCCGCAGGGCCTCCACGACCTCGCCTTCCATCTCGATCTTCTCTTCCTTGGCTGGGATGACGCCTCCTCGCTACTGCACGGGAGCGACGTTCGTCGCCTCCGGGCCCTTTTGACCCTCGCGGGCCTCGTACTCGACCTTCGCGCCCTCAGTGAGGGACTTGAAGCCGTCGCCGGCGATGTTGGAGTGGTGGACGAAGAGATCGCCGTCGCCCTCGTCCGGGCTGATGAAGCCGTAGCCCTTCGAATCGTTGAACCACTTCACGGTTCCGGTTGCCATAGAAAAACACCTCCCTACCCTGTGCTCGAACGGGTAAGAAGGTGCGTGACCTCCGGTACTCGCCCTGGTTTTCACCACCTAGTGTAGCCGCCGCAGCTAGAGGTTGCCGCGCAGGGCTTGCTCGCGCTCGATCGCCTCGAAAAGCGCCTTGAAATTCCCGTCGCCGAATCCCCGCGCGCCGTGGCGCTCGATTACCTCGAAGAACAGGGTGGGACGATCCTGTGCCGTCTTCGTGAAGATCTGCAGGAGGTACCCGTCCTCGTCGCGGTCGACGAGGATCTTGTGCTCCTGGAGCTCGGCGAAGTCCTCGTCGATCTCGCCTACGCGGTCGGGCGCATCCTCGTAATACGTGTCCGGGGTCTCGAGGAAAAGGACCCCCCGGCGCTTGAGCTCCTCGACGGTCGCGACGATGTCCTCGCTCGCCAGAGCGATGTGCTGGGCGCCGGCTCCGTTGTAGAACTCGATGTACTCCTCGATCTGGCTCTTGCGCTTGCCCTCGGCCGGCTCGTTGATCGGGAACTTGATCTTTCCCTCGCCGTCCGACATCACCTTGGACATGAGCGCCGAGTACTCGGTTTGGATCTGATCGTCGCCGAAATGGAGGATGTTCGTCATCTCGAAGACGCGCTCATAGAACTCCACCCACTGGTCCATCCTGCCGAGCTCCACGTTGCCGACGATGTGATCGATGTTCTTCAGGCCGGCGTCGCCCAAAGGCTGGCCGTTCGCGGAAACCGAGACGAACCCGGGCAGAAACGGGCCCTCGTATCGAGAGCGCTCGACGAAGGTGTGGATGGTGTCGCCGTACGTCGCGATTGCAGCGAGCGCAACAGCGCCGTGGTCGTCCTCGACCCTCGTCGGCTCGCGCACGGCGCTCGCGCCGCGCTGCACCGCCTGCCGGTATGCCTCGGTCGCGTCGGGGACCGTGAGAGCGATGTCCTTCACACCGTCCCCATGCCTGGCATGGTGGCGGGTGATCTCGTGGTCCTCCCGCAGCGCGCTCGTCAGCACCAACCGGATGTCGCCCTGCTCGAGCACGTAGGAGGCGCGGTCGCGTACCCCCGTCTCCGGGCCCGAGTACGCCGTCCGCGTGAAGCCGAGAGCGTGCTCGTAGAAGTACGCGGCCTGCTTGGCGTTCCCGACCCAGAGCTCGACGTGATCCCAGCCGAGCAGCGGCATGAAGTCCTGCACGAGACCTCAGTTTAGTCCTCACCCGCGGAATCGGGCCCCCCGCGGGCCCTGCTAGTCCTGACTCGGTGCGGGCGTCCTCGTTCCCCTCGCGAGCAAGATGCCCGCGCCGATGACAAGCCCGCCGGCGACCTGGAGCCTGCCCATCTCCTCGGAGAGGACGACGAGCGCGAAGAAGGCGCCGAGAAACGGCTGCAGGTTGGCGTAGAGCGACGCGCGCGCCGCGCCGACCTTGTCGATGGCCGTGAACCACATGATGTTCGTGAAGACGAGCGAGAAGAACAGGCTGTAGACGAAGCAGGCCCACGCGAGGCCGCCGAGCTCGTCCCAGTTCTGCTCCCCGATCTGGACGATCGCGGTGAGGAGAAGCGGGACCGAGCCGACGAGGCCCATGAAGGCGCTGATCCGATACGGGGAGTAGCGGCGCATGAGCGGCCCCATCGCCGCCGAATAGAGCGCCCACGTCGCGGACGCGCCGAGTCCCAGGAGCACGCCGCCGAGATCGCCGGAGAGCCCGCCGGAGGCGCCCGCGGCGACGAGCGCGACTCCTGAGAATGAGATGACAGTCGCCGCCCAGTGGCGCAGCCTGAGGTGTTCCAGCCGGAACGCCCAGGAGATGAGCGCGACGAAGATCGGCAACGTGCCGAACATGAGCGCGACGGTCGCCGCCGTGGTCAGCTTGACGGCGAAGACGAACGAGAGCTGGTTCAGCCAGATGCCCGCGAGCGCGGCGCCGGTCATGAAGAGGACGTCGCTCCGCTGAACGCGCAGGCTGCCCTCGCGGGCGTAGGTGTAGCCCGAGAAGAGCATCGCGCCGATCGCGAAGCGGACAGAGGAGTAGGCGAGGGGCTCCCACCCGTGCGTGAGCGCGTACTTGACGACCGTGAAGTTGAAGCTCCAGAAGAGCACCGTCACGAGCAGCAGGACGTCGGGCGGAACGCGGTGGCGCACGGCGCGAAACCCTAGAGCGCCTCCTCGAGACAGGTCCGAAAGAGCGAATTGAAATTCGCACCGGCGGGAGTCATCGTGATCTCAGGTCGCGCCCGCCGACCAGCCCCAGCGACACGAGGAGCTACCGGTGACGGCGCGCATGATCATCCTGCTCGGACTTTTCCTCGCCTTGACGGCCAGTGCCTGCGGCGGCAAGAGCGCCGAGCGCGGCGCCGGCCCGCCGGCGCCAAGGCCGCCCGCCCTCTACACGGTTGGCCGCTCGCTCCTCGGCGCGCCGGGGCTCGGGCAG